>NC_015588.1:3007036-3307740 GCF_000215105.1 Isoptericola variabilis 225 | reverse complement strand
TGACCGGGTGAGCCTGTGTCGCGTAACGTCGGACAGCCGTTCCAGGTACTTTCGCGCGCCCTCGGGCCTGCGGGCCGCGCACCTCGGGCCGGCCCGGTCGTCACCCGCGTTCGCGCTGGAGCCGGCCTGCAACAGCCCTGCATCGTCGAGGAACTGACGGTGTACCTCCCCGACGTTTCTTGGAGTACCTCGTGAGCAAGCGGACCTTCCAGCCGAACAACCGCCGTCGTGCCAAGACCCACGGTTTCCGGCTGCGCATGCGCACCCGTGCCGGCCGCGCCATCCTGGCGAACCGCCGGCGCAAGGGTCGCGCCGAGCTCTCTGCCTGAGTCGTGCTGCCCGCGGCGCACCGACTGCGCCGTTCCGTCGACTTCGAACGGGCGGTGCGCCGCGGCACGCGTGCAGGTCGATCGACCGTGGTGGTCCATCTCGCGCTCGACGAGCCCGAGGGACCGCCGCAGGTCGGTCTTGTCGTATCCAAGGCCGTCGGGAACGCCGTGCACCGGAACCTGGTGAAGCGCCGCCTCCGCAGCGCCGCCTCGGCGCACCTGGACGAGCTGCCCGACGGCGCACTCGCCGTCGTGCGGGCCCTGCCGCAGGCGGCGCAGGCTTCGTACTCCGAGCTCGATCGTGACGTCGCCCAGGGTTTCCACAGGGCCGTCGAGCGGTCGCGTTCCCGCCCCACCCGCCCGGCCGAGGGAGCGTCGTGACGAACGCGACCCTCGCGCACGGCCGTGACGCGCTGCGCGGCGTCCCCGCCGCCGTCCTCATCGGGATGATCCGCGTCTACCAGGCGGTCTTCTCCCCGCTCACGGGGCCCACCTGCAAGTACTACCCGTCGTGCTCCACGTACGCGATCATCGCGATCCGCACGCACGGGACCCTGCGCGGGACCGGTATGGCGCTGTGGCGCATCCTGCGGTGCAACCCCTGGAGCCTGGGCGGTGTCGACGACGTACCGCCGGCTCGCGCGTCGCGTTCTCGCGACGAGCACCGCGGCGCACGCACGCACTGATCTCCCGGCCGGCGCCACCGGGACCCACGCACTTGCGGACATAGGAGACAACTCGGGATGGACTTCTTCGCGTTCCTCTACCCGATCGAGTGGGTCGTGGCCTGGATCATGTACGGGTCGCACACGCTCTTCACCACGCTGGGGCTCGCGTCCGGCCCCGGCATCGCCTGGGTGCTGTCGATCGTCGCCCTCGTGATCGTCATCCGGATCGTGATGATCCCGCTGTTCTTCAAGCAGATCAAGGCGTCGCGCGGCATGCAGATGATGCAGCCGGAGCTCCAGGCGGTCCAGAAGAAGTACAAGGGCAAGACCGACCCTGCGTCCCGTGAGGCGATGACGCGGGAGACCATGGAGCTCTACAAGAAGCACGGCACGAACCCGTTCGCCTCGTGCCTGCCGATCCTGCTCCAGTCGCCGGTGTTCTTCGCGCTGTTCCGGGTGCTCAACAGCCTCCAGGCGATCTCCGAGGGGGAGTACTCGCGCGACTCGATCGGACCGATCGACCAGAGCGTCGCGAGCGACATCGAGAGCTCCACCCTGTTCGGCGCCCAGCTGTCCGACATCTTCATGCGGACCGACGACTGGCTCGCGCGCGGCGTCATCCTGTTCCTCATCGTCGCGATGAGCGCCACGACGTTCTTCACGCAGCGCCAGCTGACCATGAAGAACATGCCCAAGGCGGCCCTCGAGGGCCCGATGGCCAGCACGCAGAAGATGATGCTGTACGTCCTGCCGGTCATCTTCCTGATCTCGGGCGTGAACTTCCCGGTCGGTGTCCTCATCTACTGGACCGTGACCAACCTCTGGTCGATGGGCCAGCAGTTCTACACCATCAAGCGTATGCCGGCCCCCGGTTCGGAGGCGGAGCGCATCCTCAACGAGAAGCGCGCGGCAAAGGCTGCCGCCAAGGGCATCGTCGTGGAGGAGCAGCCGGCGGACGAGCCGGAGAAGCCGCGGGGCCAGCGCCAGCAGCCCAAGCGCAAGAGCCGGCAGAAGCGGAAATGACCTCGTGGGCGAGGAGAGGACGGATCAGCTGATGGGTACCGACGCCGCGGTCGAGAACGATCGGGACCGCACGAAGCAGCTCGAGGAGGAAGGCGAGATCGCCGCCGACTACCTCGAGGAGCTGCTCGACATCGCGGACCTCGACGGCGACATCGACCTCGACAGCAGGCACGGTCGCGCGGCGGTCGAGATCGTCGCCGACGACGACGAGGGGCTGCGCCCGCTCGTCGGACGTGACGGCGAGGTGCTCGAGGCGCTCCAGGAGCTGACGCGGCTCGCGGTGCAGGCGCGCACGGGGGAGCGGAGCCGCCTCATGCTCGACGTCGCGGGTTTCCGCGCCGCGCGACGCGAGGAGCTCACGCGCCTCGCAGAGCAGGCCGTCGCGCAGGTTCGCGAGAGCGGCGAAGAGGTCGAGCTCGAGCCGCTCAACGCGTTCGAGCGCAAGGTCGTGCACGACGTCGTGGCCGCGTCCGGACTGGTCAGCGACTCGCGCGGGGTCGAGCCGGAGCGCTACGTCGTGGTCCGGCCGGCGCCGCACGGCGACTGACGTACGGTGACGAGGGTCCGTTGTTTCACGTGAAACAGCGGACCCTCGTGGCGTCCGGGCGTGCCGACGGTGCGTCGTGGCGCGGGCGACGTCGTGCCGCGTCCTTGATCTGAGGGAGACACACAGAGATGAACGACTTCGAGGGTACTGGCGAGCACGCGGACGCGGTCGCCGACGAGGCGCTCGGCGAGAGCCCCGAGGTCCGCGCGTTCCTCGGGGTCGGTTACGAGCCCCTTGCCCGCTTCCACGACCGGCTGCGGGACGAGGGTGAGGTGCGCGGTCTCATCGGTCCGCGCGAGGTGTCGCGACTCTGGGAGCGACACATCCTCAACTCGGCGGCAGTGGTGCCGTACCTGGCAGGCGCGCGGAGCGTCGCCGACATCGGCTCCGGCGCAGGCCTCCCCGGGATCGTCATCGCGTGCATGCGACCCGACCTGGAGGTCCACCTGATCGAGCCGATGGAGCGCCGCACGGCGTGGCTGTCCGAGATCGCCGACGACCTGGGGCTGACGAACGTGCAGGTCAAGCGCGGTCGGGCGGAGGAGTACCACGATGCGTTCGAGGTGGACGCGGTGACGTCACGAGCCGTGGCGGCGCTGTCGAAGCTCGCGCGCATGAGTCTGCCGCTGCTGCGCCGGGGCGGGGAGATGGTGGTCCTCAAGGGACGCAACGTCGCGCAGGAGATCGACCCCGCGCGCAAGGTGCTTCGCACGTTCAAGGCGTCGGAGCCCGAGATCCTCGAGGGCACGACCGTGCCGGGCGTGGAATCGACGACGATCGTCCGCATCCGTCGCGGCTGACCCAGGCGTCCGCACCGCGGACGTTTCACGTGAAACCTCTGCCGCGATGACCGTCGGCGCCGGCTCGGGAGACCTGTGTGTTGCGGCGGTCGCCGACCGCTTCGACAACGTAGAGTGAGCGCGGTACCTGCGCGACAGCCGCGCGACCGCCTCCTCCCCGACGCCGAAGGAGTTGCCCGTGAGCATGGGTCCCGACACCGTCGCCAACGATGCGCGTGACGAGGGTCCGGACGACGAGCTCGCGCACGACAGTGCCGACCCTGCTTCGGACCTCACCCTGTCGTGGGGCGACGGGCAGCAGGGCGAGGACCACCGCGCCGCGCTCATCGCGTCAGTCCCCGACGTCGACGAGTCGACACCGCTCGCTGCCCAGCTCGCCCTGGACGCACGGCGGCGGATCGACCTGCGGGGCCGAAAGTTCGAGCGCCCGCCGGAGACCAGGATCATGACGGTCGCCAACCAGAAGGGCGGCGTCGGCAAGACGACGACCACGGTCAATCTCGCGGCCGGCCTTGCCCAGGCCGGCCTGAACGTGCTGGTCGTCGACAACGACCCCCAGGGCAACGCGTCGACGGCGCTCGGTATCGAGCACCGCGCGGGCACCCCGTCCATCTACGAGGTGCTCGTGGAGGACGAGCCCCTTGCGGCGACGGTGCAGGCGTGCCCGGACGTCCCCGGCCTGTGGGCCGTCCCCGCGACGATCGACCTCTCGGGCGCCGAGATCGAGCTCGTGTCGCTGGTTTCACGTGAAACACGGCTCCGCAGGGCCCTCGACACGTATCTGCGCGAGCGGGTCGAGCGCGGCGAGGAGCGCATCGACTACGTCTTCGTCGACTGCCCGCCGAGCCTCGGACTCCTGACGGTGAACGCCTTCGTGACCGCACGCGAGGTGCTCATCCCGATCCAGTGCGAGTACTACGCCCTCGAGGGCCTGAGCCAGCTGCTCAAGACGATCGAGCTCATCCGGGCGCACCTCAACCCTGAGCTCTCGGTGTCGACGATCCTCCTGACGATGTACGACGGCCGTACCAACTTGGCGCAGCAGGTGGCGGAGGAGGTGCGCGAGCACTTTCCGCGCCAGACGCTCAGGACCACCGTCCCGCGGTCGGTGCGCATCTCCGAGGCACCCAGTCACGGGCAGACGGTGATGACCTACGACCCCGGTTCGACGGGTGCGCTCGCCTATCTCGAAGCCGCTCGTGAGATCGCGGAGCGCGCCGTTCAGCGCGCTGACCTGCGATGATGCGCGTAACCTCGCGTATGGGCGACGTCCGGGGCGACCGCGTGGGTCGCGCGGGCGACACGACGAAGGACGCCGGCCGGTGCTCACCGGCGCACGTCATGATCGGTAGGACGATGGAGGCACGATGACGGGCGACCACCGGACGACGGTGCAGGAGGATCTGGGATGAGCCAGAAGAGGCGAGGACTCGGCCGCGGATTGGGTGCACTGATCCCGTCGGCTCCCGAGGGCGAGCGGCCCGTCGACGTGTTCTTCCCGAGCGGCGACAAGGCGACCAACGGCACCGCCGGATCCTCGGCACTCGCCGCGGTCCCGGACACGCGGTCCGAGACGGATGACTCCGGATCGAGCGCGGACTCCGGAGTGCGCGCCTCGACGCGGACGCGCACGTGGGACTCGGCGATCGCCGGCGGCCGGCTCAAGATCCGCACCGTCGGTGCCGACCGTGCGTCCGGCACGGCCGAGTCGGAGCCTGGCGAGACGGACATCAGCGAGACGGAGCCGGGTGAGCGCACGCCGGACCCGATCGCGGAGCTCGGCGCGCTCGCGACGCGTCTCGAGTCGGGAGCCGTCGAGGACTCCGCCGTGCGGCACGGCCCCGAGTACCTGGGTCCTGAGTTGGGTCTCGTGAGCAGCATCGAGGTGAGCGACCCGGCGGCGGACGCCACGGCGAACGAGCCCGAGCCGGGCGACGTTTCACGTGAAACGGAGCCCGACCTGGTCCCCGTCCCCGGCGCCACCTTCGCCGAGATCCCCGTCGGCTCGATCCGGCCGAACACCTGGCAGCCGCGGACCGTCTTCGACGAGGGCGAGCTGGACGAGCTCGTCGACTCCATCCGTCAGATCGGCGTGCTGCAGCCGATCGTGGTCCGGCCGGACAAGGAGCGGCCGGGGGAGTACGAGCTCATCATGGGCGAGCGGCGGTGGCGCGCCGCCACCGAGGCCGGCCTCGACACGATCCCGGCGATCATCCGGTCGACCGAGGACTCGGACATGCTGCGTGACGCGCTGCTCGAGAACCTGCACCGGGCGGCGCTCAACCCCCTGGAGGAGGCCGCGGCCTACCGGCAGCTGCTCGACGACTTCGGGTGCACGCACGAGGAGCTGGCCTCACGGATCGCACGGTCGCGTCCCCAGATCTCGAACACGCTGCGCCTGCTGAAGCTGCCGCCGCTGGTGCAGCGCCGCGTGGCCGCGGGCGTCCTGTCGGCCGGACATGCGCGGGCCCTTCTGGGGCTCACGGACGGGGCAGAGATCGAGCGGCTCGCTCAGCGCATCGTGTCCGAAGGGCTCTCGGTCCGTGCGACCGAGGAGATCGTCACGATGATGGTCGACGGGGCGGACGAGAAGCCCAAGCGTCGATCGCCGCGCGCGGGTCAGCGGAGCGAGGCGGTGGACGAGCTCGCGACCCGTCTCTCCGACCGATTCGAGACGCGGGTCAAGGTCACGGTCGGCAAGACCAAGGGCCGCATGACGGTCGAGTTCGCCTCTGTGGAGGACCTGAACCGCATTCTCGCGGTGATGGTTCCTGACGATCCTGGATTGCTCAAGGGCTAGCTCGACGAGGGAGAGCCGGGGTGTTTCACGTGAAACGCCCCGGCTCTTCTTTTGCGCCCGCGGCGTCGGCGCGGTGTTTCACGTGAAACGCGATCGAGACCGGCCGGGCGAAGCGTTGCCGTTTCACGTGAAACAGCACCAGCGAACGGCAACAGCCGACAGCAGGCGGTGCGCCCGCCTGGACTACCCGCGTACCGGGACGGCGTGCTCGACAAGCTGCCGGTAGACGACCGGGAGCTCGAGCCCCGCGGCGGCGACGGCCTGGGGGAGGAGCGACGTCTCCGTCATCCCCGGTGCGACGTTGATCTCGAGCACCGAGGCCGGTCCGTCGGCCGGGAGGATCATGTCGGTCCGTGACAGGTGCCGCAGGCCCAGCGCCCGGTGCGCGCGGACCGCCACGTCCGCGACGTGCGCCGCCTGGTCCGGGGTGAGCCGCGCCGGCGCGAAGTACTCGACGGGGCCGGGGTTGTACCGCGCGTCGTAGTCGTAGGCGCCCTCGGTGACGATCTCGACCGCGGGCAGGGCCTCCGGACCGTCGGGCCCGTCCAGCACCGACACGGCAAGCTCGATGCCGTCGATCGCACGCTCGATGAGCGCGGTGTCGCCGTACGCGAAGCAGTTGACCATGGCGCGAGGGAACTCGGCGGCCGTCTCGACGCGGGTCACGCCCAGCGCGGAGCCGCCCTGGACCGGCTTGACGACCAGCGGCAGCCCGAGACGCTCGACCACGGCGTCGAGCACAGCCTGGGCCCCGAGGTCGCGGAAGAGCGCCTGGGGAAGGGTGACGTAGGCGGGTGTGTCGATGCCTGCGGCCAGGAGCGCGGCCTTCGCGACCGGCTTGTTCCAGACGGCGCGGCTCTCGCGGGGGCCGCTTCCCACGTAGGGGAGGCCGACTAGGTCGAGGACGTCGCGGATCGAACCGTCCTCGCCGCTCGCACCGTGCAGGAGGGGCCAGACCACCGCGGTCCGCGTCTCGCGCAGGAAGGCGAGCAGGTCGGCGTCGACGTCGTGGAGCTGCACCTCGAGACCCGCGGCGCGGAGCGCCTCGGCGACGCGCCGGCCCGAGCGCAGCGACACGTCACGCTCGTGCGAGAGGCCGCCGGCGAGCACGACCACCGGGCCGAGGCGGCGTCCCGACGAGTCCGACATGGCCGAACTGTCGGGAGCGGCGTCCACGGCGTCGGTGGGAGCTGTCGCACGGGCGGTCGAGGTCATCGAGGAGTCACCTGTCGAAGTCGGGCGGACGTGAGCCACGCAGCGATGCTACGCGGAGACGCAGGTCAGGCGAGGTCGGGCGACGGGATCTCGACGTCGGTCGGGTCGTCGTCCGGCCGCGCCGACGTGCCGAAGAGCTGCACCAGCTCCGCCTCGGCGTTGACGACGGCCGCGAGGCGGCGCACGCCCTCGCGGATGCGTTCCGGCGTCGGGTAGCAGAACGAGAGGCGCATGTGCCCGGCACCGCGTCCGTCGTAGTAGAACGCCGTGCCCGGGACGTAGGCGACCCGTCCCGTGACCGCGCGGGGCAGCATCGACTTGGCGTCGAGCCCTTCGGGCAGCCGCACCCACACGAAGAACCCGCCGCCCGGCACGTTCCACGACGCCGACGGAAGGTGCTCCGAGAGCGCCCCGACCAGTGCGTCGCGCCGGTCGCGGTACATCTCGCGGTAGGTCTTGATCTGGCCGCGCCAGTCGCACGTCTCCAGGTATGTGTCGACCGCGAGCTGCGAGGCGTTCGAGGGGGAGAGGATGGACGACTCGCTCGCGAGGACGAGCTTCTCCCGCACGGCGTGGGGCGCGATGACGAAGCCCACGCGGTACCCGGGCGCGAACGTCTTGGAGAACGACCCGAGGTAGAGGACGCCCTCGGCGTCGTACGAGCGCAGCGCCGGCAGCGGGTCGCCCTCGAAGCCCAGGAGGCCGTACGGGTCGTCCTCGACGACGAGCACGCCGTGCCGGCGGCAGATCTCCAGCACCTGCGGGCGTCGCTCGAGCGAGAGCGTGACGCCCGCCGGGTTCTGGTAGTTCGGGATGGTGTAGAGCAGCTTGACGGGCCGCCCCTCGGACTCGAGCCGCGTGAGCGTCGCCTCGAGCTCGGCCGGCACGAGGCCGTCGGCGTCCATCTCGACGTGCACGACGTCGGCCTGGTAGGAGCGGAAGACACCGAGCGCCCCCACGTACGACGGCGCCTCGGCGAGCACGACGTCGCCCGGGTCGACGAAGATGCGGGTCACCAGGTCGAGCGCCTGCTGCGACCCGGTCGTGACGACGACGTCGTCCGGGTGCGCCTCGACGCCCTCGAGCGCGACGACGTCGAGGATCTTCTCGCGCAGGGACTCCTCGCCCTGGCCGGAGCCGTACTGGAGTGCGGTGGTGCCCTTGGTCCGGATGAGGCGCTGCATGGCCTCGCCGATGACGTCGAGCGGGAGCCCCTCGATGAACGGCATGCCGCCCGCGAGCGACACGACCTCGGGCCTGTTCGCCACGGCGAACAGGGCCCGGATCTCCGACGCCCGCATCCCGTGCGCTCGCTCCGCGTACGCGCCGAACCAGGGGTCCAGGCGCGTGCCGGAGGAGTGCTCGGGGGTCATGGGCTGCTCGGTCACGCCCCCCAGTGTCGCACGCCACGCGTGGAGGATCCGTGACCGCGCCGCGGAGAGAGACATCCTGTGGTAACGACGACGGTGGCCGCCGCGGTCCGGGGACCGCGTGCGACCGCCGTCGTGCAGCGCCTCAGACGGAGGCGAGGACCGACTCGATCTCCTCGACGAGCGCCCGCTTGGGGCGCGCCCCGATGATCGACTTCACGACCTCGCCCCCGCGGTAGATGTTGAGGGTCGGGATGGACGTGATGCCGTAGGCCATGGTCGTGGCCTGGTTGGCGTCGGTGTCGAGCTTCGCGATCTTGATCTTGCCCTCGTACTCCTCGGCGAGCTCCTCGAGGATGGGCGCGACCATGCGGCACGGGCCGCACCACGTGGCCCAGAAGTCGACGAGCACCGGCACGTCGGACTCGAGGACCTCGCTTCGGAAGGTGTCGTCGGTGACAACGACCGTGGATGCCATGAAGGATGCTCCTTCTTATCGACGGGGGCGGCTCAGCCGACCTGCTGGAGGGCGGCAGGAAGACCGTCCGGGTTGGGGACGGCAGGAGTGCCCGCGACGTCGGCCTCGCCCGCGGCGTCCGCGAGCTCGGTCAGGTACGCCTGGGCGTCGAGCGCCGCGGCGCAGCCGGAGCCGGCCGCGGTGATGGCCTGGCGGTAGGTGTGGTCGACGACGTCGCCGCACGCGAAGACCCCGCGCAGGTTCGTCCGGGTCGATCGGCCCTCGACGAGGATGTAGCCCTCGTCGTCGAGGTCGACCTGGCCCTTGACGAGGTCGGTGCGCGGGTCGTGGCCGATCGCCACGAACAGGCCGGTGACGGGCAGCTCGCGCTCGGCGCCGGTCACCGTGTCGCGCAGCGTGAGCGCGGTGACCTTGTTCTCACCGGAGATGCCGACGACCTCGCTGTTCCAGGCGAACTCGATCTTGGGATCCGCCAGGGCGCGGTCGGCCATGATCTTCGAGGCGCGCAGCGCGTCGCGACGGTGGACGACCGTGACCTTCGACGCGAAACGGGTGAGGAACGTCGCCTCCTCCATCGCGCTGTCACCGCCGCCGACGACGGCGATGTGCTGGTCGCGGAAGAAGAACCCGTCGCACGTGGCGCACCACGACACGCCGCGGCCCGAGAGCCGCTTCTCGTCCGGCAGCCCGAGCTCGCGGTACGCCGAGCCCGTGGCCAGGATGACCGTCCGCGCCCGGAACGTCTCGCCGCCGCCCGTGACGACCGTCTTGACGTCGCCGGTCAGCTCGAGCGTCTCGGCGTCGTCCCACAGCACGCGCGCACCGAACTTCTCCGCCTGCTCGCGCATGGCGTCCATGAGGTCGGGACCCTGCACCCCGGCGGGGAAGCCCGGGAAGTTCTCGACCTCCGTGGTGTTCATGAGCGCGCCGCCCGCCGTGACGGACCCCGCCACGACGAGGGGGGCCAGGCCTGCGCGCGCCGCGTAGATCGCGGCGGTGTAGCCGGCCGGTCCCGAGCCGACGATCACGACGTCGTGGACCGGGGTCTCGGTGGTGACGTCGGCGGCGGTGGTCGGCTGGTCGGTCACGTTCACTCCTGCAGTACTGGTCGGTGGCCGGAGAGTCCGGCCGTTCGCCTCAACACATCGACACTATTCGATGTTCCCCCGCGAGCGCGCGAGCCGTCTCACGACACGACGATCTCGTTGAGCTCGAGGCGGTACTCGCCCTGGCTCTGGGGCAGCTCGGTGATCCAGATGACGAACGACGTGAGCACCTCGGGCTGCTCGAGCTTGAGCTCGGTCACCTCCGAGAACTGGCCCTCGCCGAGGAGCGTGCCGCCCTGCGGGTCCTCGGCCGTCGTCGCGCGGATCTCCCACCGGCCGCCGGTCGAGTTCGTGTTGAGCTGGATCGTCGTGACGGGCGCGGGCTCGCGCAGGTTGACGACGTAGCCGGCGCCGGTCTTGAAGCCGCCCCACACCGGGTTGTTGCGGTACGTCCGGGTGTACCAGAACGTCGACGGGTCGGCGTCGTAGGCCAGCTCGACGGCCTCGGGGTGCTCGCCGTCGCCGTCGACGAGCGGGTCGAGCTGGTCGCCCGACTCGATCACGGGCCGGACCGGCTCCTCGGTCTCCTCCGGTGTCGGCGAACCCTCGCCCTCCGCCTGCTCGGCCTCGCCCGTGGGCTCGGCGGCGACCGTGGGGGTCGGGTTCGTCTCGATCGCGGGCTCGAACGGGGCGAGCGCCTGGCCCACGGCCCACAGCGCGCCGGCGATGACGCCCACGATGACGAGGCCGAGGACGATGGGCGTCGGGTTCACGCCCTTGCGCCGCGGCACCGGCGTCGTGGCGAAGCCACCGGTCTCCGGGTGCGTGCCGGGGCCCTGCGGGGGCGCGGCAGGCTGCGGCCCGGTCACGGGCGGGGCGGCGTACGCCGCGGGCGGGTACGCGCCCGCGCCGGCCGCGTAGGCGGTCGGGACGGGACCCGCCCCGTGCGGGTGCCCGTACGCCTGCGTCGCCGCGGGGTCACCCGCGGGCGCTGGCGGCACGGGGGCGCCCGGCGCCCCGGGAGCCTGCACCTGGCCCGCGGCGTACCCGCCCCCCGCGCCGACGGCTGCCGCGCGCGCGATGCGGCCCGAGTGCGGCCGGCGGACCGGGGGAGCGGGCGGCGGCGTGCCGGGTCGCGACATGCCCGGTGCCTGCGTGCCGAGCACGGAGGAGCGCACGGGCTGCTCGGCGGGCGGCTGGACGAAGCCCGGCAGCGCGGCGACGACCGACACCTCGCCCCACGGCTCGAGCGCGTCGACGACCTCGGCCGGCGTCGACGGGGCCTCGGACCCGTCGCCCGCGAAGGTGCGGCGCACGAGCGCGTCGAGCTCGGCGTCGACGTGCGGCACGAGCGTCGAGACGGGCACGACGCCGGACGCGTCGGTCTGGGCGGGCAGCGGCCGGACGGCGTCGGGCGCGATCCAGGGCTGGTCGAGGCTCTCGCCGGGCCAGCGCGCGGTGAGCGCGTAGTAGGCGAGCGCGACGAGCGCCCGGGCGTCCGCCGCGGCGGCGTCGTCGCCGGACATCTCGACGCCCGCGAGGCCGGCGTCGAGCCCGAGCCCGGTCACGACGACCCGGTGCCCGTCGACGCGCACCGCCTCGGGCCGCAGCACGAGGTGGTGGACGCCGCGGCGGCGCGCGGTCTCGAGCGCGGCGGCGGCCTCGCCCACGACGGCACGGGCCTGCTGCGGGTCCACGAGACCGCCCGAGACGATCTCGGTCAGCGACGACCCCGTGTAGGGCTCGGTGATGACGTACGCCTGCGGCCCCGTGCCCAGGTCGAGGCTGCCGACGTCGAGCACGCGCGACAGGCGCGGGTCCGCGACGAGCGCGGCCCGGCGCGCGGCGTCGAGCGCGGCCGGGGCGTTGGGCCCGGCGGCGAAGGTGACGCGGACGGGCCGGTCCAGGATCTGGTCGTGCGCCTCCCAGGCCTCGGCGGCCGCGAGGTCGGTCGCGGCGGGCCGGTCCAGCCGGTAGCGGTCGACCACGACGGTTCCGGGCTGTGCGGTGGTCACCTGGCCTCCTCGGTGGGTCGGGACGGGGCGTCCGTCCGACCATCGTACGGGCGGGCCGTCATCGCTTGACGCGCCGCAGGATCGGTGCCAGCGCGTCGTCGAGCTCGCGCACGCGCAGCAGCTTGAGGCCCGCGAGGTAGACCACCGTCATGACGACGCCGGCCGCCGCGGTCGCCCCGAGGGCGTGCGGCCACGACGCGACGTCGTACCCGTCCATGAGCCGCACCACGAGCCACCCGAGCCCGCCCGCGACCGCCGCGGCGAGCCCGGCGCGGACGTAGAGCCGCAGCACCCGGTGCCCGTCGATGCCGTGGAGCTTGCGCCGCATGCCGCGGATGCGCAGCAGCACCGAGATCCACGTCGACAGCGCGTAGGCGCCGCCCGCGGCGATCGCCCACGCATCGACGGGCAGCGTGAGGCCGGCGACGACGAGCGCGGCGACGAACGTCGCGGTCGCGATCACCTGGATGACGAAGATGCTGCGCCCGTCCTCGAACGCGAAGTACATGCGGCGCACCATGACGGTCGCACCGAGCCCCACGACGCCGAGCGCCATGGCCTGGAGGATCGGCGCGACGGCCGCGACGTCCTCCTCGCCGGCGATCGGCAGGAGCGAGCGGGTGAGCGGCTGGGCGAGCACGAGCAGCGCCGCCGCCGAGAACACGGAGAAGACGCCCGCCGACCGCAGCCCGACCGACATGTCGCGGCGGACGGCGTCGAGGTCGCCGCGGTGCACCGCGGCGGTCATGCGCGGGAAGAGCACGGTCACGATCGAGACCACGACGAGAGAGTGCGGCAGCAGGTAGATCGTCATCGCGTTGGTGTACGCGAAGTTTCCGGCGACGGCCTCGCCCGCGTCGGACCCGGCGCGCCCCGCGCCGCCGAGCATGTTCGTCATGTACCAGACGCCGACCTGCTCGAGCGCGACCGCCCCGAGCGTCCACCCGACGACCTTGCCCGCCGAGCGCAGGCCGATGCCGCGCAGGCCGAGGCGGAACCGCCACGTGAACCCCGAGCGGCGCAGCGGCACGATGAGCAGCAGCGCCTGCACGGCGATGCCGAGCGTGGCCGTGGCGCCGAGCAGCACGGTCTGCGTCGTCGTCCAGTCGCCGAGGTCGTTCATCCCGCCCTCGGGTGCCCGTCCGAAGACGACGAGGAACGCCCCGAAGCCGATCAGCGAGACCACGTTGTTCGCGACGGGCGCCCACCCGTACGCCGCGAACCGGCCGCGCGCGTTGAGCACCTGGCCGAGCAGCGTGTACAGGCCGTAGAAGAACACCTGCGGCAGGCACCACAGGGCGAACACGGTCGCGAGCTGCCGCGCCTCGGGCGTCCACGCCTCGCGCAGCGTGTACAGGTGGACGACGACGGGCGCCGCCGCGACCAGCACGACCGTGCCGACGAGCAGGCCGAGCCCGGAGATGCTGAGCAGCTTGTCGAGCCGCTCCTGCGCGTTGTGCGCCTGCATCGCCTTGAGGATCTGCGGCACGAGCACCGACTGCAGGACGCCCGCGGCGATGAGCGCGAACAGCATGTTGGGCAGCTTGTTCGCGATGTCGAACGCGTCGGCGACCGTGCCCAGCGTGCCGACGCAGCCGACGAGCAGCATCGTGCGCACGAGCCCCGACGCGCGCGACGCGGCGGTGCCCAGCGACATCGCGAGCGAGCTGCGTCCGAGGCTCGCGCGCTCGGGTGCCGACGGCGCGCCGGTCTCGGTCGCGCCGTCCGCGGCGGGGTTGTCGCTCATGCGGTGTGGTCCTCCGGTTGGCTCTGGCGGGGCGGCACCACCGGCGTGGGGGCGGTCGCGGGGGCCTCGGTGGGCGCCGGGGCCACCCGCTCGCCCGTGGTGCGACGCGCGGACCGGCCGCGCCGTACGGTACGCCAGATCCCGCCCACGAACAGCAGCCCGATCGCCGCGGCGACGACCGCGGTCCCGACGGTCTCCCAGCCGGCGCGCACGCGCACCTCGAACGACGTCGGCTGGAGCACCGGCGTGCCGCTGGGCGCGAGGACCTCCACGCGGATGCCGACGTCGCCCGAGCCGATCGCGCGGACCCGTACGGGCACGTCGACCGCGCTCTCGGCGGGGACGACGACGGTCGGCCGGTCCTCGACGACGAGCCGCGGGTCGTCCGGGCGCAGCACGACGGTGACCGTCGCGTCGACGGGCAGGTCGTTGCGGACGCGCACGGGCAGGTCCCCGGTGTCCGAGATGAGCGTCGGCGTCCCGCGCGGGACGACGCTCAGCCCGGCGCGGAGCTCGTCGGCGCGGGCCAGCGCGGACTCGACGGCGGTGCCGCGCGCGTCGGGCGCCGAGCGGTACGCGACCGCGAGCGGCGCGGTGAGGGCCGCGTCGATCCCGCCCGCGAGCGTGGCCGGCTCGGCGGCGACGCTCGCGTACGCGTCGACGGCGGCGCGCGCGTCCGCGAGCCGGCGCACGGTCGCGGGGTCGAGCTCGGCGGCGTCCGGCTCCGACCCCGGGAGCGGCTCCCCCTCGACCCGGGGCGCCGGGCGGTCGAGCAGGTCGGTGAAGGGCACCACGTCGACCCAGCCGCTCGCCTCGAGCTCCTCGAGCAGGGAGCGCATCGCGGCCGGGTCCGGCGCCCAGTCGCGCGGCATGGCGGCGACGACGTGCACGGGCTCGCCGTCCGGGCCGCCCTGGGCGAGCACGCGGGCCGCGGCCTGGTTGGCCAGCACCGCGGTGTCGGCGAGCAGGCGGCGGGCGTCGGCGAGCGTGGGGCCGGCGCCGCGGGTCGCGGCGGCCGCCAGGGCCGTGGACAGGGACGGGTCGGCGACCACTGCGGAGACCGGCCCGCGCGGCGTCTCCACGCGGGCGAGCGCGGTCGCGGCGGTTCCGCCGCGGGTCTCGAGCCCGTCCGGGACGAGCACGTGGTCGGCGCCCGCGGCGCGCGCGGCACCGAGGGTCTCGACGTCGGGCGCCCCGACGGGCCACGCGAGCGACGTCGACCACGCCGACGGGGGCTCCCACCCGCCGACGCCGAGCTCGGGGTTCGCGGCCGCGGCGATGCCGTCGTCGCTCAGGCCCGCGTGCGCGAGCGCCCCGAGGTCGGGGTCGAGCGCGGGGAGGGTCACGACGTCGGGCGCGGGGCCCGCCGAGGTGCCGGTACCGCTGATCGCGTCGGCCCACGCGAGCGTCTCGGTGTCGTCCGACGACGCCGCGGTGGCGACCACCGCGGGGTCGACCGCGAGCGACACGGCCGGGCCTCCGCCGTCGGGCACCGCGAGGTCGAGCGTGCCCGCGAGGCCGCCGCCCGGCGCCGTGAGCACGTCCACGCCGGCCGCGTAGGCCTCCGGGTCGGCCGGGTCGAGCGGGGGGCCGGTCACCGGCGCCAGGACGCTGAGGCGGATCTCGGCGGGCGGCGACGCCGGGCCCGTGCCGTCGACGGGGTCGAAGAGGAAGAACGTGTGCAGCACGTCGGCGGTGCCCTCGGCGTCGCGGACCGCGACCGACATCTGACGCGGACCCCAGGGTGCGTCGGAGCGCAGCTGCAGGTCGGCGTCGACGTCCATCTCGAGCGTGACGTCGGCCGAGCCGCCGGGCGGGACCGCCTCGACCGTCTCGGTCGCCTGCCGCGTGCCCGCCGTGCGGTTCGACTCCTCGTCGGCCCAGCGCGCGAGGGCCTCGCGCGACGTCACGGGGCGCCACCCGGCCCCGAGGTCGACGTCGAGGTCCTCGACCGGCTCGGGGCCCTCGTTCGTGACGCGGACGGTGACGCGGACGGTGTCGCCGGGGCCGGCCACCGTCGGGGTCGACGAGACGAGCTCGACCGTGACGCCGTCGTGGGCCGACGTCGTCACGGCCGCCCGCGGCTCGGCTCCCGCCGCGGGGAGCGCCGCGAGCGGCCCGAGCAGCGTCGCGACCGGGACCCCCAGCGCCACGAGGGCGCGCAGGAGACGAGGCACCGACGAGCTCACCGCCGCCTCACCCCACGAGACCGGGGTTCCGGGCCAGCACTTGCTGGGCGGTCACCGCCAGATGTTGCTCGTTGGGGTAGGACAGCCGTTGCGGCAGCTCGTCGACCGCGACCCACAGGGCGTCCTCCGCCTCGCGGTCCGGGTCGCCGTCGGCGCTGATGACGCCACCCTCCGACCGGAGCAGGAAGTGGTGCACGACCTTGTGGACGCGACGGTCCTCCCCGGTGAACCAGTAGTCGATGACGCCCAGCTCGGCCCGGATCGTCCCGCGGATGCCCGTCTCCTCGCGGATCTCGCGCACGGCCGCCTCGGCCGGCGTCTCGGAGCCCTCGAGGTGGCCCTTCGGGAGGCACCACTCGAGCCGGCCGCCGCGGTTGCGGCGCACGATGACGGCGGCGCGCAGGCCGTCGCGGGTCCTCTCGACCACGAGGCCGCCCGCCGACGTCTCCTCGACGATCGGCAGCGACGGAGCGGGCGGAGCGACGGTGCCCCCGTGGCCGTCCGGGCCGGGGTGGAGGCGCGCCGGGTCGACCTTGAGCGGGTGCCCGCCCGGCGGGAGGGGGACCGGCACGGCACGGCGGCGCTCGGGGCGGCCGCTCGCCGGTACCGGGGAAGACATACCGCCCACCCTACCGAGAACGCGCATGCCCTCCGTCACACCCCGCGGCCGAGGATCGCCCGGACGGCGGGCATCTGGGAGGATGGGACGCCGTGTCGACCCCTGAGCAGGACCTGCTGCGCCGCGCCCTCGCCGTGCTGACCGAGCTCGCCCCCGCCGCCATCGAGCTGGGCGAGGTGTTCCGGTCCGCCGGTCACGAGCTCGCGCTCGTCGGCGGCCCCGTCCGGGACGCGTTCCTGGGCCGCGCGAGCAACGACCTCGACTTCGCGACGTCGGCCACGCCCGACGAGACGCAGGCGCTCCTGTCCCGCTGGGGCGACGCGCACTGGGACATCGGCAAGGAGTTCGGCACCATCGGGGCGCGCCGCTTCGCCCGCGGGCGCGGCGAGGACGCGGAGGCCGACGTCGTCGTCGAGGTCACGACGTACCGCAGCGACGAGTACGACCCCGCGTCGCGCAAGCCTGTGGTCGCGTTCGGCGACACGCTCGAGGGCGACCTCTCGCGCCGCGACTTCACCGTGAACGCCATGGCGGTACGCCTGCCCGAGCTGACGTTCGTCGACCCGTTCGGCGGGCTCGAGGACCTCGCGCGCCGGGTGCTGCGCACGCCGATCGCCCCCGAGCGGTCGTTCGACGACGACCCGCTGCGCATGCTGCGCGCCGCGCGGTTCGCCGCCCAGCTGGGGTTCGGCGTCGACAAGGCGACGCGCGCGGCGATCGTCGACATGGCGCCGCGCATCGAGATCGTCTCGGCCGAGCGCGTCCAGGCCGAGCTGACCAAGCTCATCTGCGCGCCGTCGCCGCGCGCGGGCCTCGAGGTGCTCGTCGACTCCGGGCTGGCCGACCACGTGCTGCCCGAGCTGCCCGCGCTGCGCCTCGAGATCGACGAGCACCACCGGCACAAGGACGTCTACGAGCACTCGCTCACGGTGCTCGAGCAGGCCATCGCGCAGGAGACCGGCCCGGACGGGCCCGTGCCCGGCCCCGACCTCGTGCTGCGCCTCGCGTCGCTGCTGCACGACGTCGGCAAGCCGGCCACGCGGCGGTTCGAGCCCGGCGGCGGGGTCAGCTTCCACCACCACGAGGTCGTCGGCGCCAAGCTCGTCGCCAAGCGGCTGCGGGCGCTCAAGTACGAGAAGCAGGTCGTCAAGGACGTCGCGCGGCTCGTCGAGCTGCACCTGCGCTTCCACGGGTACGGCGAGGGCCAGTGGACCGACTCGGCCGTGCGCCGCTACGTGACCGACGCCGGCCCGCTGCTCGAGCGGCTGCACCGGCTCACGCGCGCCGACTCGACGACGCGCAACAAGCGCAAGGCCAAGCGCCTGGCCGACGCCTATACCGACCTCGAGAACCGCATCGCCCGCCTGCGCGAGCAGGAGGAGATCGACGCGATCCGCCCGGACCTCGACGGCACGCAGATCATGGCGATCCTCGGCATCCCGCCGGGCCCGGAGGTCGGCGCGGCGTACAAGCACCTGCTCGCGCTGCGCATGGAGCACGGACCGCTCGGTGAGGAGCGGGCGACCGACGAGCTCAAGGCGTGGTGGGCCGCCCGCTCCTCCGCGGGGTAGCGCTCAGTGGAAGGCCGGGCCGCCCGCGCCCTCGGGTGACGGCGGCCGCCGCAGCCGCGTCGTGAGGAGCACCGCACCGATCATGACGACGGCGCCGACGACGAACGCGGTCCGCGCGCCGCCGGTCAGGGCGTACGGGGCCGAGGTGCCGCCGTCGAGCAGCGCGACCTCCCGGAGCGTGAGGATCGCGACGAACAGCGCCGTGCCGGCGGCGCCCGCGAGCTGCTGCACCGTGCTGATCGCGGCGGAACCGTGCGAGTAGAGCCGCGGCTGCAGGCCGCCGAGCGCCGTCGTGAACACCGGCGTGAACACGAGCGCGAGGCTGAGGCTCAGCGCGAGGTTGGCCACGAGCACCATGACGACGGGCGACGTCGGCGTGAGCATCGCGAAGAGCAGCATCGACACGCCGACGCCCGCGACGCCCGGGAGCACGAGCGGCCGGGGGCCCACCTTGTCGTAGAGGTTGCCGACCACCGGGCCCAGCAGACCCATCGCGAGGCCGCCCGGCAGCAGCACCAGGCCGCTCGTGAGCGGCGCGAGCCCCATGGCCTGCTGCAGCACGAGCGGGATGAGGATGATCGCGCCGAACATCGCGATCATGCTCACCGACAGGATCCCCACGCCGAGCGCGAAGCCCTTGGCGCGGAACACGCGCAGGTCGAGCAGCGCCGCGTCGGTGCGCTGGAGCACGAGCTGGCGCCACACGAACAGGGCGAGCACCGCCGTCCCGACGCCGAGCGGCACGGCCGGCGACACCGGCATCGCGTGCCGCGCGGACTCGCCGAGGGCAGACAGGCCGTAGACGAGCCCGCCGAACGCGACGGTCGCGAGCAGCAGCGAGAGCAGGTCGAGGCGTTGCCGCGACCGGTCGGCGACGTCGCGCACGAGCACCGCACCCACGGTGAGCGCCGCGAGCGCGATCGGCAGCACGACCCAGAAGACCGCGCGCCAGCCGAGCGAGGTGACGACGGCGCCGGACATCGTCGGCCCGAGCGCGGGCGCGACGGCGATGACGAGCGACACGTTGCCCATGACGCGGCCGCGGTGGTGCGGCGGCACGACGGTCATGATCGTGGTCATGAGCAGCGGCATCATGATCGCGGTGCCGGACGCCTGGACGACGCGCGCGGTCACGAGCAGGCCGAAGCCGGGGGACAGGGCCGCGAGCAGCGTGCCGGCGCTGAACAGCGACATCGCGAGGATGAACGCGCCGCGCGTGCCGAGCCGCTGGAGCAGCCAGCCCGTCGTCGGGATGACCACCGACATGGTGAGCATGAACGCCGTCGTGAGCCACTGGCCCGTCGACGCGGTGATGCCGAGCTCGTCCATGATGGGCGGGAGCGCCACGCCCATCGTCGTCTCGTTGAGGATGACGACGAACCCGGACGCGAGCAGCAGCGCGACGACGAGGAAGTTCTCGCGCGAGAGGCGGTCGTCGTGCCCGGTCCGCGTGCCCGGCGCCGGCGCGGGTGCGTCCGTCGCCACGGGTCTGTCGCTCGGTGGTGCCGCCTGAGTCTGTCCGTCCATGTCCCCTCCGGATGCCGATGGTGAGACCGCGGGCGACGCTGCGCACGACCTACGTTGGTGAAACCTGTCTCATCGTGCGGTATTCCGCACGAGGGGGTCGACGGCTTTTCGGGCCACGACTCATCGGTCGCCGCTCGACGCGGCCCCGGCGGTGCGCGCGGGCGCCACGTCGGCGTGCGCGGGCGTCCGCGCGCCGCGCAGCGCCATGACGGCCGCGACCGCGACGTACGCGACGGCGAGCCCGCCGAACAGGGCGGGCGACCACCCGTCGTCGGGCACGACGACGGTCGCGAGCGTCGCGGCGCCGACGAACGCCGCGTTGTAGAGCACGTCGTAGAAGGCGAAGGCCCGGCCGCGGTAGTCGTCGTGCGTGTCGCGCTGGACGATCGTGTCGACGGCGATCTTGGCGCTCTGCGCCGCGAGACCGAGCAGGCCGGCCGCGAGCAGCACGGTCGTGCGCGTGGGCTGCGGCAGGAGCAGCAGCTGGGACGCGCCCGCGCCCGCGAGCACGATCGCGATCCACGCCTGCGGGCCCGTGTACCGGGACAGCACCGGCGTGACGAGGACGGCGCACGCCCCGCCGACGCCGGTCATCGCGATCACGAGCCCGAACGTCGCCAGGCCGCCGGCCGTGTCGCCCGGCGCGGACAGCAGGTTGCGCGAGATGAGGATCGACGCGATGAAGACCACGCCGTAGAGGAAGCGGTGCACGGCCATGACGAGGAGGCCCTGACCCGGCGTGCGGCGCCGCACGAGGTAGCGGGCGCCGTCGGCGAGGCCGCGCGCGACCGCGGCGAGCTCGGCACCCAGCCGCTCGCGCGACGGGTGCTCGGGGCCGAGCTGGTCGGGAGCGAGGCGCAGCGCGAGGGCCGCGGCCGCGCCGAAGACGAGCGCCGCGCACACCAGCGCCGCGGCGTCGTGCACGGGGCCGGCCGGGATGCCCAGCCCGATGACGAAGCCGACGCCGCCGCCGAGGAACGCGGCGCCCGCGCCGAGCGTGGGCGTGAGCGAGTTGGCCGTGAGCAGGAGCGGACCGTCGACGACGCGGGGCAGGCCCGCGGAGAGTCCGGCGAGCAGGAACCGGTTGACGCTCAGCGCCACGAGCGCCAGGACGATGATCCACGCCTCCGCCACGCCCGCGAGGCCGGCCGTGAGCATGACGGTCGCCATCGCGCCAGCGACGACGAGCCGCACCGCGTTGCCCGCTGCGAGCACCTGCCGGCGCCGCCAACGGTCGAGGAAGACGCCGGCGAACGGCCCGACGAGCGTGAACGGCGCGAGCATGACCGCGAACGCGCCCGCGATCGCCGGCGCCGTGCCCGCGCGCTCGGGCGAGAAGAAGAGCAACGACGCGAGCCCGACCTGGAACATGCCGTCGCCCGCCTGCGAGACGAGCCGCACGGCGAAGAGCTTGCGGAACCCGTCCAGCCGCAGCAGCGCGCGCAGCTCGCGCCAGGTCTCGGTGATCCCACCCACGGCCTCAGCCTTTCACGTCGAGGTAGCGCACCAGGCCGCGAGGTAGCGCACGATCCGGCGAGGTAGCGCTTGGTCCGGCGAGGTAGCGCTTGGTCCGGCGAGGTAGCGCGTCCGCTCGCGAGGTAGCGCGCGATGCAGGACGCAGAACGCCCGACGACGGGCGAAAGTGCCGTCGTCGGGCGCCCTGGCGCTACCTCGGCGCGGAACGCGCTACCTCGCGAGAGAACGCGCTACCTCGCGAGTAAGACTCAGCGCTCGACCTCGCCGCGGATGAAGGCCTCGACCTGCGCGCGGCCCTGGGTGTCCTCCATCTGGACGGGCGGGGACTTCATGAAGTACGTCGACGCCGACAGGATCGGGCCGCCGATGCCGCGGTCCTTGGCGATCTTCGCGGCACGGATCGCGTCGATGATGATGCCGGCGGAGTTGGGGGAGTCCCACACCTCGAGCTTGTACTCCAGGCTCAGCGGGACCTCGCCGAACGCGCGGCCCTCGAGGCGCACGTAGGCCCACTTGCGGTCGTCGAGCCAGGCGACGTAGTCCGACGGGCCGATGTGGACGTTGCGGTCCTCGACCTTGCCGCCGAGCGGGCCGGTGAGGTTCGAGGTGACCGACTGGGTCTTGGAGACCTTCTTCGACTCGAGGCGGTCGCGCTGCAGCATGTTCTTGAAGTCCATGTTGCCGCCGACGTTGAGCTGGTACGTGCGGTCGAGGATGACGCCGCGGTCCTCGAAGAGCTTCGCGAGCACGCGGTGCGTGATGGTGGCGCCGACCTGCGACTTGATGTCGTCGCCGACGATCGGCACGCCCGCGTCCTCGAACTTCTTCGCCCACACGGGGTCGGACGCGATGAAGACCGGCAGGGCGTTGACGAACGCGACGCCCGCGTCGATCGCGCACTGCGCGTAGAACTTGTCGGCCTCCTCGGAGCCCACCGGGAGGTACGAGACGAGGACGTCGACCTTCGCGTCCTTGAGCACCTGGACGACGTCGACCGGATCGGCGTCGGACTCGTCGATCGTGGCGCGGTAGTAGTCGCCGAGACCGTCGAGCGTGTGGCCGCGCTGGACGATGACGCCCGTCGGCGGGACGTCGGCGATCTTGATGGTGTTGTTCTCCGAGGAGTTGATCGCCTCGGCGAGGTCGAACCCGACCTTCTTCGCGTCGACGTCGAACGCCGCCACGAACTCGAGGTCGCGCACGTGGTAGTCGCCGAACTGCACGTGCATGAGACCCGGGACGGTGTCGGACGGGTCGGCGTCGCGGTAGAACTGCACGCCCTGGACCAGGGACGATGCGCAGTTTCCGACGCCGACGATGGCAACGCGGACGGAGGTCATCCTCGCTCCTTGTTTCTCGGGGCCGGGGCGTCGGGCGCCCCGGCGGTGTGGTCTCGATCGCGGCCGCGCACGCGGTCGCGCTCCGTGGTGATGAGTGCGTCGAGCCAGCGCACCTCACGCTCGACCTGCTCGAGCCCGTGCCGCTGCAGCTCGAGCGTGTACTCGTCGAGCCGCTCGCGGGTGCGGGCGGCGGACTCCCGGACCGCTTCCAGGCGCTCGGTCAGCCGGGTGCGCCGGCCTTCGAGGATGCGGAGGCGGGTCTCGGCGTCGGTCTGCGCGAAGAGCGCGAACCGCACGTCGAAGCTCTCGTCCTCCCAGGCCGCGGGCCCGGACGACGACAGGACCGTCTGGAGGTGCTCCTTGCCCTCCGCGGTGAGCCGGTACACGATCCGGCCCCGGCGTCCGGTCGCCAGCGGAGCCTTCGTGCCCGACGGCGGTCGCCCGGCCGCGGGGCGCGTCGCGCCCCGCGTGGTGGTCGCCGCGGGCTCGGGGTCGGCCGTCTCGATCAGGCCCCGCGCCTGCAGCGACTTGAGCGCGGGGTAGAGCGTCCCGTACGAGAACGCGCGGAACGACCCCAGCAGGAGGTTGAGACGCTTGCGCAGCTCGTACCCGTGCAGGGGAGACTCGTTGAGGAGCCCGAGGATCGCCGTCTCGAGCACGGTGGACCTGCTGCGCACGGCGGCCTCCCTCCGGCTGCTCGACGACGGACCGTGACGGTGATGTCAGACTCGACGTATCGAGTCGATACATCGCGAGGATAGAGCGGGTCGAGGGGTGGCGCAACGGTACGCCGCGCCGGGCCGGTTGTGAAGGTTCCGCGAAGCAGCCGCCAGAGCCTCGGGTGCGACCTGGAAGAGCCGCGCCGACAGACGTGTTCAAGAGGGTGCGCACGACGCGCGATCCCCTAGTGTTCCTTGATGTCCCTCACGTGACCCGTGGTCCGATCACCGAAAGGCTGACTGGCTCGATGCCCAGACGCCGCCGATTCTGGAACTACCCGCGCCCGAACAAGGGCCCGGTGCAGCGTTGGCTGCCCTCGTGGCGCATCGTCGTCGGCTCGATGCTCGGCGTCGGCGCCCTCGGCGCCGGCCTCGTGGTCGCCGCGTACGCCACGACCGACATCCCGGACGACCTCGACGAGGTCAAGTACCAGGAGTCGATCGTGTACTACGCCGACGGCACGGAGCTGGGCCCGATCTCCGACGAGGCGTCGATGAAGCGCGAGATCATCGAGTACGAGACGCTGCCCGAGTACGTGGGTGGCGCCGTCGTCGCGTCCGAGGACGACACGTTCTGGACCAACCCGGGCGTCGACCCCAAGGGCATCGTGCGCGCCGCGTGGAACAACCTCACGGGCGGCAGCCGCCAGGGCGCCTCGACCCTGACGCAGCAGTACGTCGAGCGGTACTATCTCGACACGACCACGACGTACGCGGGCAAGCTCAAGGAAGCGATCATCGCGCTCAAGGTCGCGCGCAGCCAGCCCAAGGAGCAGGTGCTCGAGCGCTACCTCAACACGATCTACTGGGGCCGCGGGGCGTACGGCGTCCAGGCCGCGGCGCAGGAGTACTTCGGCAAGAACGCCGCCGACCTCACGTACTCGGAGGCCGCGCTGCTGTCCGGCATCATCCCGTCGCCGTCGCGCTGGGACCCGTCGCTCAACCTCGAGCAGGCCGAGAGGCGCTGGCAGCGCAGCATCGAGCGCATGCACGCCGAGGGGTACATCACGGACGACGAGTACCGCAACGCGCAGTTCCCCGAGTTCCAGGAGCGCAAGGAGGCCGCCAACACCCAGGGCGGCCAGACCGGGTACCTCATCCAGGAGGTCAAGCGGGAGCTCCTCAACTCCGGGCGCTTCACGGAGCAGGACTGGACCCGTGGCCTGCGGATCACGACGACGATCGACAAGCGGCTGCAGGACGCCGCCGTCCAGGTGGCGCAGTCGCTCCCCGAGGACGCGAACCCGAACATCCGCGCGTCGCTGGTGTCGATCGACCCCAAGACCGGCGCCGTCGTCGCGCTCTACGGCGGTCCCGACTACGTCCAGCAGAGCCTCAACACCGCGACGCAGGACGTCGTCCAGGGTGGCTCGACCTTCAAGCCGTTCACGCTCATCGGCGCGCTCGAGGAGGGCCACACCCTCGACGAGCGCTACGACGGCAACTCACCCGCGCACTTCCCCGGCGCGAACAACGGCGAGGCGTGGGAGCCGAAGAACTTCGGCGACCGGGACTACGGGCGGATCGACCTCGTCGAGGCCACGGCCCAGTCGGTGAACAGCGTCTACGGCGCGCTCAACATCGAGATCGGTCCCGAGAAGACGGTCGAGGTGGCGCACCGCCTCGGCATCCGGGAGTCCACGGAGATCGAGGAGGTGCCGGCGAACGTCCTCGGTACGGCGTCCGTCTACCCCATCGACATGGCCCGCGCCTACGCCACGATCGCCGCGCAGGGCTACCGCACGACGCCCCACGTGGTGCGGTCGGTCGAGACCCGCGCGGGCGAGCAGATCTATCAGGAGCAGACCGCGTCCGAGCGCGTCTTCGAGGCTGACGTCATGGCCGCCGCGACGTACGCGATGACCAAGGTCGTCGAGGAGGGCTCGGGCGACGACGCGCAGGAGCTCGCGCGGCCCGTCGCCGGGAAGACCGGTACGGCCAACGACAACATGACGGCCTGGTTCGCCGGGTTCGTCCCGCAGCTCGCGACGATCGTGAACGTGCGCCAGTACGAGACGGTCGACGTCGAGGCCGGCGTCATGAAGGGCACGGCGCCGATCGAGACCTTCGAGCCGTACCGCGAGATCACCGGTTCCACGTGGCCGCTGCGGGCGTGGACCGACTTCATGAAGATCGCGACCGAGGGCATGCCGGTCGAGGAGTTCCCGGCCTACACCCCGCCGCGCCCGAGCTACTCGCCGTCGCCGACCCCCTCGCCGTCGCCCACGGAGACCGAGGAGCAGTTCGTCGAGGTGCCGAACCTCGTCGGCATGGACATCGCACGGGCCACGCGCGAGCTGGAGCGGCTCGGCCTCGTCCTCGGGGCGCCCGTCGCCCAGGACAGCGACCAGCCCCGCGGCACGGTGCTCGCCCAGTCGTCGACCGGGCAGGTCCCGGTCGGGTCGACCATCACGCTGACCGTCTCGACGGGCCAGACCGAGCAGACCGTCGTTCCCGAGGTCTCGGGCATGACCCGGACGGCCGCCGAGCAGCAGCTGCGCAACGCCGGCCTGCGGAGCTCGGTCCGCGAGGAGGAGAACGCCGACGTCGCGCCCGGCACCGTCATCAGCACGGACCCGGGCGGGGGCGCGACCGTCGAGCCCGGCAGCACCGTGACGCTCATCGTCGCCAAGGCCCCGGCCGACAGCGGCGGTGGCGGCAACGGGAACGGCAACGGCAACGGCGACGGTGGTGACGGCGACGGCGGCGGTGGTGACGGCAACGGCGGCGGGATCTTCCCGTTCCCGAGCCCGAGCCCCTGATCCGCACCGATGATTTCCTGGGTGCCCGCCCGAGCGGGTACCCTGGACGACTGGCTGTGCCCAGCGCCGTCGGACCCCGACGGCCCGGACGCGGCCGACGCACGAACCCTCCTGTCACGGACGGACCGTGACCGCTGAGACCAGAGGAGGTGGGTAACGCATGCGTCAGTACGAGCTGATGGTGATCCTCGACCCGCAGGTCGAGGAGCGCACCGTCGCCCCGTCGCTCGACACGTACCTGCAGGTCATCACGACCGAGGGTGGCACCGTCGACAAGGTGGACATCTGGGGCCGGCGCCGCATGGCGTACGACATCAAGAAGCGTTCCGAGGGCATCTACGCCGTCGTGGACTTCACCGCCACGGCCGACACGGCCAAGGAGCTGGACCGCCAGCTCGGCCTGAACGAGGCCGTGCTGCGCACCAAGATCCTGCGCACGGACGCCTGACACGCTGAACGGAACCATCCCGCCCCGTCGCGAGACGCCTGTCGGTGCCCTGTGATGGGATTCCCCCACGTACTCGTGCACAGTCGCGGATCGCGGACGAACGAAGGAGCTTGGCATGGCTGGTGAGACCGTCATCACGGTCGTCGGAAACCTGACCGCGGACCCGGAGCTGCGCTTCACCCCGTCGGGTGCAGCCGTCGCCAACTTCACGATCGCCTCCACGCCCCGCACCTTCGACCGCCAGACGAACGAGTGGAAGGACGGCGAAGCGCTGTTCCTCCGCTGCTCGGTCTGGCGGGAGGCCGCCGAGAACGTCGCCGAGTCGCTGACGAAGGGCATGCGCGTCATCGCGCAGGGTCGCCTGACGCAGCGCTCGTACGAGACGCGCGAGGGGGAGAAGCGCACCGTCGTCGAGCTGCAGGTCGACGAGATCGGCCCGTCGCTGAGGTTCGCCTCGGCCAAGGTCACTCGTGCCCAGCGCTCGGGCGGTGGCGGCTTCGGCGGAGGCGGCGGCTACGGCGGCCCCTCCGGCGGCAACGCGGGTGGGTTCGGTTCCTCCGGCGGCGGTCAGCAGCAGAACGACCCGTGGGCCACGGCCGGCCCTGCATCGCAGGGCGGCGGGTTCTCGGACGAGCCTCCGTTCTGATCGTCGCCACACCCCAGACCACCTTTCTGCGAAGAAGGAGCAACACCATGGCGAAGCCTGTGGTGCGCAAGCCCAAGAAGAAGGCCAACCCGCTCAAGACGGCCAAGATCGAGACCGTCGACTACAAGGACACCGCGCTGCTGCGCAAGTTCATCTCCGACCGCGGCAAGATCCGCGCGCGTCGCGTGACCGGCGTCTCCGTCCAGGAGCAGCGCCAGATCGCCCGTGCGGTGAAGAACGCGCGCGAGATGGCGCTGCTGCCGTACTCGTCCTCGGCCCGCTGACCCGAAGGGATCACGAATCATGGCAAAGCTGATCCTGACGCACGAGGTCACCGGCCTCGGTGAGCCCGGCGACGTCGTCGAGGTCAAGGACGGGTACGCCCGCAACTACCTCATCCCGCGTCGCCTGGCCACGCCCTGGACCAAGGGTGCGGAGTCGCAGGTCTCCCAGATCCGCAAGGCCCGCAAGGCCCGCGAGATCGCCACGCTCGACGAGGCCAAGGCCGCCGCCGAGTCGCTCCAGGCCAAGCCCGTCGTCGTGACGGCCAAGGCCGGCGAGTCCGGTCGCCTCTTCGGTGCGGTCACGACGGCGGACATCGCCGCCGCGGTCGCCGAGGCGGGCGCGAAGGTCGACAAGCGCAAGATCGAGATCGGTCAGCCGATCAAGGCCACCGGTGACTACACCGTGTCGGTCCGCCTGCACCCCGAGGTGTCGGCGAAGCTGGCCGTCAAGGTCGTCGCCGCCTGAGCGGTCGACACCTGACGCCGGGCGCCCCGGTCCTCCTCGTGAGGGCCGGGGCGTCCTGCGTTGTCGGCGGATCTGCGGACCGGCCTGCGCCAGCACGCCTCGCCTGGGAGCCTCACTCGGCACTTCCGGACTCGATCGGCGCCTCGAGGGACCGAGTGAGTACGAAGGTGCCGAGTGAACCCGAGACTGTGGATGACGGACGTGACGACGACGCCGGTCCCGCCACGCTAGGGCGGTGCCCGAGACCCAGATCCTCATCGCCCGCGACCATGATCCGTACGAGCTCCGCGTCGCGCATCGTGCCGGCGCCCTCGAGCGGCTCCGGCGCGGCGCGTACCGAGCGGTGCCCGACGACGGTGCCTCCTCGGGCGATGCCGCGATGTCGGCGGTGCGTCGGCGGGAGCTCGACCGGGCTCGCGCCGTGCACGAGCAGCTGCATGCGGAGCACTGGTTCAGCCACGGCACGGCTGCCGTGCTGCACGGCCTGCCGGTGTGGCGGCTGCCCGACCAGGTCCACCTCGTGCAGGCCTACCGCGCGTCCTCGCGCTCCGCGGCCGACGTCCGGCGTCACGTGCTTCCCGTGCCTCCGGAGCACCGTGTCGTGGTCGGCGGTCTCTCCGCGACGTCGCTGGAGCGGACCGTCGCCGACTGCGTGTCCACGATGCCCGCTCTCGAGGGACTGGTCATCGCCGACGCAGCACGCCGTCGTGGCGTCGACGTGGAGGAGGTACGCCGCATCGTCATGAGCCGCTACCGCGGGCGGGCGCGCGGTCTGCTGGTGCTGGACCTGTCCGACCCGGATGCGGAATCGGCGTGGGAGACTTGGCTCCGGTACGTGGCGTTGTGGGCGGGTCTGCCGCGACCCGAGACCCAGGTCCCGGTGACGACGCGGCTGGGCAGGTTCAGGGTCGACCTCGGCTGGCCGGAACACCGGGTCCTCGCCGAGTTCGACGGGCTGGTGAAGTACCGGGACGGCGCCCTCGGCGCCGATCACGACGCCGCCCAGCTCCTCGTCGACGAGAAGCTGCGCCAGGACGCCATCACCGAGAGCACCGGGATCACGGTGCTGCGTTTCACCTCCAAGGACGGCCCGCGTCCGGAGGAGGTGGCACAGCGCATGCTCGTCCGGTTCCCGTCCGAGATCCGGCGGGCCGCTCGCAAGAACCCGCTCCTGGCGCGGCCGCGCTGACCCGCATCGCTCAATGTCGCTCGGCACTTCGGTACTCGGTCGGCACCTCGAGGGACCGAGCGAGTACGAAAGTGCCGAGCGAGGCGCGGCCGGGGTGGGCCCGCCGTCAGCCGTCAGCCGCCCGTGACCATCCAGCGGTCGCCGCGGGCCCTCAGGCCGGTGGTCAGCGCACGAGCGAGCATGAACACGCCGGCGAACGCGGCCCACAGCCACGCGAGCCCGACGGCGCCGTCGGGCGCCCACGCGCGGACACCGAGCGCGAACGGCACGTACACGGCGAGGGTCAGCATCCCGGCCCACGCGAGATAGCGGCCGTCGCCGGCGCCGATGAGCACGCCGTCGAGCACGAAGACCCACCCGGCCATCGGCATGAGCACGCCGCACACCACGAGCCCGGCGGTGATCGCGACGCGCACGTCGGGGTCGGGGGAGAACAGCGGCGCGATCCACCAGCCGGCGGCGGCGAGCACGACACCGATCACGGCTCCCGCGCCGACGCCCCACTGCAGGCACCGCCGCAGGACTGCCCGCACCCGCGCCGTGTCCCCGGCACCGAGCCCGTGCCCGACGAGCGCCTGCGCCGCGATGGCCAGGGCGTCGAGCGCGAAGGCGGCGAGCCCCCACAGGCTGTTGACGACCTGGTGCGCGGCGAGCGCGGTCGCGCCGAGCGCCGTCGCGACGTTGACCGTGAGCAGGATCGCGAGCCGCAGCGACGCGGTGCGCACGAACAGCGGAGCCCCGGCCATCGCGTTCGCCCAGATCCCCGCGCGGTGAGGCCGCAGGGACGCCTCGAGGCGGCGCGCCCCACGCACCACCACGACGGCGAGCGCGACCGCCATCCCGACCTGCGCGACCGCCGTCGCGAGCCCCGAGCCGGCGATGCCCATGCCCGCGCCGTACACGAGCACGACGTCGAGCACCGCGTTGACCACCGCGCCGATCGACGCGACCCACAAGGGAGTGCGGGTGTCCTGCAGCCCGCGCAGCACGCCCGTCGCGGCGAGGACGAGCAGCATCCCGGGCAGGCCGGGCGCCGACCACCGCAGGTACGTCGTCGCGTGCGTCGCGACGTCGGACGTCCCGCCCATCGCGGCGACGGCCCACGGTGCGGCGGCGAACAGCCCGAGCGCGAGGACCGCGCCGAGCCCGAGCGCGAGCCACATGCCGTCGATGCCCGACTGGAGCGCCTCGCGTGTCCGCCCCGCACCGATGCGCCGCGCGACGGCGGCCGTCGTGGCGTACGCGAGGAAGATGCACAGCCCGACGAGCGTCACGAGCAGGGTCGAGGCGAGCGACAGCCCGGCGAGCTGGGCGGTCCCCAGATGCCCGACGACGGCACTGTCGACGAGCACGAACAGCGGCTCCGCGACGAGCGCCCCGAGGGCGGGCCAGGCGAGCGCCAGGATCTCCCGGTCGATGCTCCGCGGACCGCGACGAAAGTCACCCAATCGATTTCTCCTCCACAGGGTGGGGAGCACGTATCCCCAGTTCAGAGCCCACGTGAAAACTTGTACACAGGAGATGTCCCCAGTTGTGCACACGCTTGTCCACCGCCGGTGCACAGCCTGGGGCCACCCGTCCACAGCCTGGTCCACATGGCCGTCCACAGGACTGATTGCGGTCCTGCGCGGGCGCGCCTAGCGTCGCTGACGGTGTCGGTGGTCCACGGTAGAACGAGGGCCTGACAGCAGGGGATTCTCCCCGCAGGGGACCGGTCCGGCAGCGCCGGGGGAGCGAGGCAGGCATGTCGATCGAGGAGCTGGAGGCGGACTACGCCGGGTCGTCGAGGTCCGGGTTCGACCGCACCCCTCCTCAGGACATCGCCGCGGAGATGAGCGTGCTCGGCGGCATGCTGCTGTCGAAGGACGCGATCGCCGACGTCGTCGAGCAGATCCGGGGCAACGACTTCTACCGGCCCGCGCACGAGGCCATCTACGACGCCATCATCGATCTCTACGGCCGCGGCGAGCCTGCCGACGCGATCACCGTCGTCGCGGAGCTCACGAAGCGGGGCGAGCTCGGACGGGTCGGTGGCGCGTCGTACATCCACGACCTCATGGCCGGAGTCCCCACGGCGGCGAACGCCGGCTACTACGCGCGCATCGTGCGCGAGCGCGCGGTGCTGCGCCGCCTCGTCGAGGCCGGCACCAAGATCGTCCAGCTCGGGTACGCCACGGACGGCGGCGACGTCGACACCGTCGTCAACAACGCGCAGGCCGAGATCTACGCGGTCACCGAGCGCCGGACGACCGAGGACTACATGCCGCTCGCCGACATCATCGGCGGCACCATGGACGAGATCGAGGCGGCCGGCCACCGCGGCGAGGGCATGGTCGGCGTGCCGACCGGGTTCGCCGACCTCGACCGGCTCACCAACGGTCTGCACGGCGGGCAGATGATCGTCATCGCCGCCCGCCCCGCCATCGGCAAGTCCACCCTGGCCATCGACATGGCCCGGTCGGCGTCGATCAAGCACGGACTGACCTCGGTCGTGTTCTCGCTCGAGATGAGCCGCAACGAGATCACGATGCGACTGCTCGCCGCCGAGGCGCGCGTCCATCTGCAGAAGATGCGCAACGGCTCGATGAGCGAGGACGACTGGCAGAAGCTCGCCAAGGTCATGGGCAAGATCTCCGAGGCGCCGCTGTTCATCGACGACTCGCCGAACATGTCGCTCATGGAGATCCGGGCGAAGTGCCGCCGGCTCAAGCAGCGCCACGACCTCAAGCTCGTGGTCATCGACTACCTGCAGCTCATGTCGTCCGGCAAGCGCGTCGAGTCGCGTCAGCAGGAGGTCTCGGAGTTCTCGCGTGCGCTCAAGCTGCTCGCGAAGGAGCTCGAGGTGCCGGTCATCGCGCTCTCCCAGCTGAACCGTGGCCCGGAGCAGCGCGGTGACAAGAAGCCGCAGATGTCCGATTTGCGCGAGTCGGGCAGTATCGAGCAGGACGCCGACATGGTGATCCTCCTGCACCGTGAGGACGCGTACGAGAAGGAGTCCCCGCGCGCTGGAGAGGCCGACCTGATCGTGGCCAAGCACCGTAACGGCCCGACCGACACGATCACCGTCGCGTTCCAGGGCCACTACTCGCGCTTCGTCGACATGCAGGCCTGATCCGTGCAGGACCGTGTGATCGACGACGATCTGGTCCGTAGGCTGCTGAAGAGCCAGTGCCCAGAGCTGGCGGATCGTCCTCTCAACCACGTCGACGGCGGCTGGGACAACCAGATGTGGCGCCTGGGGGAGGACCTCGCGGTCCGTGGCTCACCTGCGCCGCTACGGCGAGCCGATCTCCTGCCATTCGGTGGAACCCTTCACGGAACGCCGGTAGGCGCCGGGCGACTTGCCGGTGTACTTCTTGAACGCGACGCTCATGTACTCGGAGTGGCTGAACCCGAGGCGGTCGGCGATGCGTTGCAACGTCCAGTCCGTCGACGACAGCAGCTCGGCGACGCGGCCCATCCGCACGCGGAGGATCTCGGCGTGCACGGAGCGCCCGAGCAGACGCTCGAAGCGGTGGTCGAGGGCGCGCCGCGAGAGCCCTGCCTCGCGGAGGACGGCCTCGACCTTGACGTTCCGGTCGGCGTTGTCGCGGATGAACCGGAGCGCCCGGACGACGAGCGGGTCGTCGACGGCGAGGATGTCGGACGACTGCCGCGTCACGATCCGTGTGGGGTCGATGAGCCGGAGCCCTGGTTCGACCGGTCGGCCGTCCATCATCTCGTCGAGGATCTGGGCGGCCAGCTGCCCCATGCGCACGGCGTCCGGTTCGATGCTCGACAGCGGCGGTGACGTGAGGGTGCCGATCAGCTCGTCGTTGTCGACGCCGACGACGGCGACCTCGTCGGGGACGCGCAGGTCCGCGATCGTGCAGGCCTCGAGCACCTCCTGGCCGGCGATGTCGTAGCAGGCGAGCACTCCGACGGGCTTGGGCAGCCCGTGGAGCCACTCCGCGAGACGCGCCCGGTCGGTGGCCCGCCGGCCCGACGGCATGAGCTGGAACTCGTACGCGGTCAGCCCGCGTTGCCGCACGTGCTCGGCGAACCACGCCCCGCGCTTGAGCGACCAGGCGAACCGCTCGTCGCCGCAGAAGGCGAAGTGCCGCAGTCCCCGCTGCTCGAAGTGCTCGACCGCCCACCGGGCGATCGTGTCGTCGTTCGTCTCGACACCCGGCAGCGCGGGGATGAGACGCGCCGCGCTGAGGTCGACCGTCGGCAGGTCGAGGCGGCGGACGAGCTCGGCCGTCTCCGGGTTCTCGATGCGGGCCAGGACGCCGTCGCCGCGCCACCCGTCGAACCACGAGAAGTCGGTCTCGTGGCGGCTGTGCTCGCCGAGGTACATCGACCACCCGGCGCGGGCCTCGACGTAGCGTCGCACGCCCGTGAGCAGGGCACGGGCGTACGCGTTGGACGTCTCGATCAGGAGCGCCACGTGCCGCGTCGCCGGATCGCCCATGTGAGATATCTAAGCAGCGATGCGTGATCGCGCATGGTGTGGCGTGCGTCACCCTCCCTAGCGTTTCGGGCAACTACCGAGGGAGGTCAGCGTTGACTGAGAACGTACGGGTGGCGATCGCCGGGCTCGGTTTCGGAGCCGAGTTCATCCCCATCTACCAGGCCCATCCTGACGCGGAGCTCGTCGCCGTCTGCCAGCGGTCGCAGGAGAACCTGGACCGCGTCGCGGACGCCTTCGGCGTCCCGCGCCGCTACACCAGCTACGCCGAGATGCTGCGCGACCCCGACATCGACGCCGTCCACATCAACACCCCGATCCCGGCGCACGCGGAGCACACGATCGCTGCCCTGCAGGCGGGCAAGCACGTGGCGTGCACCGTCCCCATGGCGACGACGCTCGAGGAGTGCCAGGCCATCGTCCGGGCGGTCCGCGAGTCGGGCAAGAAGTACATGATGATGGAGACCGTCGTGTACTCGCGCGAGTTCCTGCACGTCCAGGACCTCGTCGCGGACGGCACGATCGGCAGGATCCAGTTCCTGCGCGGGGCCCACCACCAGGAGATGGCGGGCTGGCCGGGCTACTGGGAGGGCCTGCCTCCCATGCACTACGCCACGCACGCGGTGAGCCCGGTCCTCACGCTCGCGGGCAGCCTGGCGGAGAGCGTCGTGTGCCTCGGCTCCGGCCGCATCGCGCCGGACCTCGAGGCCCGGTACGGGTCGCCCTTCGCGGTGGAGAGCGCGCTCGTCCGCCTGCGCGACTCGGACGTCGGCGCGGAGATCGCGCGCTCGCTGTTCGAGACGGCGCGGGAGTACGTCGAGAGCTTCACCGTGTACGGGGACCAGGCGACGTTCGAGTGGGAGCAGACGCAGGGTGCCGGGCACGTGCTGCACGTGGGCGAGGTGCCGAAGCGCATCGAGGTCCCGGACTTCGCCCACCGGCTGCCGGCGGAGATCGCGCCGTTCACGACGCGCGGCGTCTACGACGACGAGCACGCGCACCTGTCGTTCGTCCAGGGCAGCGGCCACGGCGGCTCGCACCCGCACATGGCGCACGAGTTCGTGCGGAGCATCGTCGAGGACCGCGCCCCGGCGGTCGACGAGGTCACGGCGGCCAACTGGACGTCGGTCGGCATCTGCGCGCACGAGTCCGCGATGCGCGGCGGCGAGCGGGTCAGCCTCCCGGACTACGGGGTCGTGCCGCGATGACCGCGACCCTCCAGCGTGCGCCGGCCGCACCCGCGAGGCCGGCGCGCACCGTGCTGGTCCGGCGGCTCCCCGGCTGGTGCGCGGTCGCCGCCGGGGTCCTCGCCGCGCTCTGGGTGCTGTTCCTCGCCGACGGCACGCCGGCGGGTCCCGCGGTGACCAACCCCGGGGTGTTCGCCGTGACGGTGCTCGACGCCGTGACGTTCGCCGGCCTGCTCTTCGTGGCGGCGTCCGGGTTCACGCTGATCTTCGGGCTGATGCGGACCGTCAACATGACGCACGGCTCCCTGTTCCTGCTCGCCGCCTACGTCGCCATCCGGACGCAGGAGGCGATGGTGGGCCGGTCGCGCAACATCGGCCCCGAGGACGTCGGCCTGCTCGACTGGATCGTCCCGATGCTCGTCGGCGCGACGGTCGCCGCCGTGCTCGGTCTGCTCATCCAGCAGGTGTTCCTCCAGTGGAACGAGGGACAGGAGCTGCGCCAGGCTCTCATCACGCTGGCCATCACGGTGGTGCTCGCGGACCAGATGCTGCGGGAGTTCGGCGGTCTGGCAGGACGCGTGGTCTGGCCCGGTGCGGTGACGCACTTCTTCACCGTCTTCGGGGAGCGCTACGCGTCGAGCCGCGTGTTCATGCTTGGCGTCGCGCTGCTCGTCGGGGTCCTGCTGTGGCTCTGGCTGACCCGGTCGAACCTGGGCATGGTCATCCGTGCGGGCGTCGACGACCGGCAGATGGTCCGGGGCCTGGGCATCAACATCACGCTCGTCTTCGCCGTCACGTTCTTCGTCGGGTCGTTCCTGGCGGGCGTCGGAGGCGTCCTGGGGGCGTCGTTCGCCGGAGTCGCGCCCGGCACGGACGCCAACTGGCTCCTCAACTCCCTCGTGGTGGTGATCGTCGGCGGTCTGGGCTCGATCAAGGGCGCGGTCGCCGGCTCCCTGCTCTACGGCACCGTGGTCGCCTTCTCCCCGGCGTACCTGCCGGCCCAGTACTCGTTCTACGCGATCATCGTGACCTTCGCGCTGCTCGCGGTGGTGCTGGCGGTCCGGCCGTACGGACTCCTGGGGAGGCCGGCATGACCGCCCGGATGCTCAGCCGCGGCAACGTCGCCCTGGCTCTGCTCGTGGTGCTGCTGGTCGCGTTGCCGGTCCTCACGACCCCGTTCTTCATCAACTACGTCATGACGAAGACGTTGATGCTGGGGCTCGCGGCCGCGTCGATCGTGTTCCTCGTCAAGTACGGCGGCATGGTGTCGCTCGCCCAGTTCCTGCTGTTCGGCGTCGCGGGCTTCATGTACGGCAACGCGGTGCTCGAGGGCGGCTCGCGCGGGCTCAACCTCGGCTGGCACCCCTGGTTGGCGGTGGTGTTCGCCGTCGTGGTCACGACCGCGGTCGCCTTCGTCCTCGGTGCGCTCGCGAGCAGGATCACCGGCCTGTACTTCCTCATGCTGACGCTGGTCTACGCGGTCATCGGCTTCTACGTCTTCGCGCAGATCGTGCAGCTGTCGGGCCCCGGCGGGCTGACCAGCATCCATCGCCCGGAGCTCATGGGACCGCCCGTGCGCATCTACTACGCGGCGCTGCTCCTGTCCCTGCTGGCCTACCTCGGCTTCCGGGCCCTGGGCACGACGCCGTTCGGGCTGGCCCTGCAGGGCGTCCGGGACGACCCGGTGCGGATGGCCTCGCTCGGGTTCAACGTGCCGCTGCACCGCACGCTGGCGTTCACCCTGGCCGGCTTCGTCGCCGGGCTGGGCGGCGTGCTGAACGTGTGGTGGAACGGCCAGATCGACCCCGCGTCCATCGCGATCGACCCTGCCCTGATCCTCCTGATCATGGCCGTCATCGGGGGGATCTCGTTCTTCGAGGGCGCCTGGCTCGGTGCCTTCGTGTACGTCCTCGTCTTCACCTACCTGCGCGACATCCCGCTGATCCACGCGATCGGCATCACCGAGGCCCGGTTCAAGACGGTGATCGGCGTCGTGGTCCTCCTGATCATGGTGCTCTCGCCCGAGGGTCTCGCAGGAGTGCTCCGACGGGTCCGACGCCGGGCCCGACGACCCGGTGCCGCGGCACCGGCCGTACCGGCGGGCGACGGTCGCCCGCCACTCACGACGACAGGAGTGGAACCCTCATGACATCGAACGCAACGACGCGTCCGGTCACCCTCGCCACGGCGCTCGCCACCGGCCTGGCACTGGTCGCGGCGGGGTGCAGCGGCGCGAGCACCGGGTCGGGCGCCCTGCCGGCCGACACGAACGCACCGACCGGGGGCGCGGCGCCGACGGACGACGGCACGGTCCGCCTGGGCATCCTCGGCCAGTGCGAGGGACCGTTCGGCGGCTTCCACGAGGACGTGGTGGCCGGCACGACCTTGGCGCTGGTGCAGCACGCCGGCGCCGAGGTCGCCTCGCGCACGAGCGCCCTCGACGGGTTCACCGGTGCCGAGGTGGCCGGGACGCCGATCGAGCTGGTCGGCATCGGGTGCGGCGACGACACCCCCGACCGGATCCTCGAGGAGGCCCGCCGGCTGGTCGAGCAGCTCGGGGCCAACGTGATCATCGGCCCGCTCTCGGGCGACGAGGGCCTGGCGATGGCCGAGTACGCCAAGGCCAACCCCGAGCTCACGGTGCTGGCGGGCATCTCGGGCTCGCAGGAGCAGACCCTGCACGTCCAGGCCGAGAACTACTTCCGGTTCTACGGCGACGGAGCGATCTGGAACGCGGGCCTCGGCGACATCCTCTACAACGAGAAGGGCTGGAGGAAGGTCGCGGTGATCGCCGACGACTACAGCTTCGGCCACACGTCGGCCGGCGGCTTCATCGCCGACTTCTGCGGCGTCGGCGGCGAGGTGACGCACCGCGTCTTCCCGCCCCTCGGCACGACGGACTACTCGTCGTACATCGCCCAGCTGCCCGGCCCGGACGAGGTCGACGGCTACTTCTGGGCCGTCGGGGGCACCGGCACGCAGGCCTCGCTCGAGGCGTTCGTCAACGGCAAGGGAGACCTGACCGGGGAGCAGCACGCCGGCAACTTCTTCTTCAACCCCGACCTGGCGCAGGCGCTGGGGACCGACATCGCGGGTGCCTACGTCGGCGGCTTCGCCACCCTCCCGGCCGACGTCCGCACGCCGGAGATCGAGGAGTACCTCGCGGACGCCGACGCGACGTGGGACACGCTGGCCGGGTCGCTGTCCAACAACGAGCCGGCGCCGCCGTCGGTGGCCGCCGAGTTCGGGTTCTTCTACGGCTACTACACCGCCGGCGTGGCGCTGGTCGAGGCGCTCGAGGCCGTGGACGGCGACGTGTCCGACCCGGCGACGCTGCAGGCGGCGCTCGGCGACCTCACGCTCGACCTGCCCTACGGCGACATCAGCCTCGACGAGAACCGCAGCGGCATCGTCGACGTCGGCCTGTCGCAACTCGTCGTCGACGACAACGGCGAGGTCGTCCAGGAGACCGTGGCGATCGTCCCGGGCGTCGACCAGACGTTCGGCGGGACCTTCGGACCCGACACGCCCTCGCCGTCCCGCGACTTCCCGCCGTGCGAGCCGCGCGACCTGCCGTGGGCGGGCAAGGCGATCCCCGTCGTCGACGGCGTCCCGCAGCAGTGATGGCCACCGCGCACACGACCGTGCCGGCTCGCGCGGAGCGCGCGACCGCGGAGCCGGCGGTCCAGGTCCGGTCGCTCGTCGTCGCGTTCGGCGGCCTGCGCGCCGTCAAGGGCGTGGACCTCGACGTGGCGAGCGGCGAGCGCCTGGCCATCCTCGGCCCGAACGGCGCCGGCAAGACGACGCTGTTCAACGTCATCGCCGGCGACATCACGCCCACCGAGGGGACCGTCGCGATCAAGGGCCGGGACTGCACGTTCCTCTCGTCCCGTCACCGGCCGCGGCTGGGGCTGGCGCGGACCTACCAGAAGGCGCGCAGCTTCGACGGGCTCACGGTCCGGGAGAACGTCTGCCTCGCGCTCGCCGGGCACCGCCGTCGGCAGCTGCCGCTGTGGCGTGGACCGGTCGACCGGGAGCTGGCGGACCGGGCGGCGAAGGTCGCCGCGAGGGTGTGGCTCACCGATCGCCTCGACGTCGCCGCAGGCAGCCTCTCGCACGGGGAGAAGCGTCAGCTCGAGGTCGCCATGGCGATCGCCACGGACCCGGACGTCCTGCTGCTCGACGAGCCGGCGTCGGGGCTGTCCCGCGGCGAGCGCGAACGGCTGGTCGAGCTCCTCGACGAGCTCGCCGCGGACGTGACGCTGCTCCTCATCGAGCACGACATGGACGTGGCGTTCGCCGTCGCGCAGCGCGTGGTGGTCATGGCCGACGGCGAGGTCGTCGCCGCCGGCTCCCCGGACCAGGTCCGCAGCGACCCGACGGTGCACCGGATCTACCTCGGGGTGGAGGGATGACGATGAGAGAGACGCGCGAACCCCTGCTCGACGTGCGCGGCCTGTGCGCCGGCTACGGGGCGTCCATGGTCCTCGAGGACGTCACGTTCAGCATGGGCGTCGAGGCGGTGGCGGTCGTCGGCCGCAACGGCATGGGCAAGACCACGCTCTGCGACGCGCTCGTCGGGTTCGTGCCGCCGAGGTCGGGCCGCGTGTCGCTCCGGGGCGAGCGGCTCGACGGGCGCGCGCCGGAACGGATCGCGCGGGCGGGCATCTCCTACGTCCCGCAGGGACGGCGGCTCTTCCCGTCGCTCACGGTCGACGAGCACCTGTCGATGCTGGCCCGGCGGACCCGGAACAAGCGGTGGACGCCCCAGGCGGTCTACGAGCTGTTCCCCCGCCTGGCGGAGCGCAAGAAGCACGGGGGCGCGGCCCTGTCCGGCGGCGAGCAGCAGATGCTCGCCGTCGGGCGGGCGCTCCTGCTCAACGGGCACCTGGTCGTCATGGACGAGCCGTCCGAGGGGCTGGCCCCGACCGTGGTCGACGTCCTGGTCGACGCCGTGCACCGCCTGGTCGACGAAGGGGTGGCCGTGCTCGTCGTCGAGCAGAACCTCCGTGCCGCCGTCCGGATGGCGCGCCGTCAGCTCGTCATGGTCTCCGGCAGGCTCGAGGCCGAGTTCACGGGCGACGAGCTCCTGGCACGTCCCGACCTGCAGCACCGGTACCTCGGCGTGGGCACCGAGGAGCCCGTGGGCCGCTGACACCGACCCTCGGCGCCGCCCGGTGCCGGGACACGACTCTGGGAGGACTGATGACGTCACCAAGGACGTTCGGGGTGAACACCTGGGTGTGGTGCTCGCCGCTCACGGACGCCCGTCTGGCCGAGCTGGCGCCGCGCGTCGCCGGCTGGGGCTTCGACTCGATCGAGCTGCCGGTGGAGAACGCCGGCGACTGGGACCCCGAGCGGGCGGCGACGCTGCTCGACTCGCTCGGCCTGACGGCCACGCTCGTGCTCGCGATGGGTCCCGGTCGCGAGCTCGTCGCCGCGGACCGGGACACCATCCGGTCCACGCGGGACTACATGCGGCACGTGATCGACGTGGCGCACGCCCTCTCGGTCCGGGTGGTCGCCGGGCCGGCCTACACGTCCGTCGGGCGTACCTGGCGGATGTCGGACACGGAGCGCCAGGCGTGCTACCTCCAGCTCCGCGACGGTCTGGCGCCCGTCGTCGAGCACGCCCGGGCGGCGGGCGTCGTGGTCGCCGTCGAACCGCTCAACCGGTTCGAGACGAGCCTGATCAACACCGTCGACCAGGCGCTCGAGGCGCTCGAGGGTCTGCCGGCCGAGGCCTGCGGCGTGGGCCTCGACACCTTCCACATGAACATCGAGGAGAAGGACATCCCCGCCGCCGTCCGGCGTGCCGGCTCGCGGATCGCGCACGTGCAGGTGTGCGGCAACGACCGCGGGGCCCCGGGTGCCGACCACCTCGACTGGCGCGGCATCCTCGCCGCCCTCGACGACGTCGGCTACGACGGTCCGCTGACGATCGAGTCGTTCACGGGGGACAACGAGACCATCGCGACCGCGGCGGCCATCTGGCGGCCGCTCGCGGCCGACCAGGACGCGATCGCCGTCGACGGGCTCGCGTTCCTCGCGGGGCTCGTGAGGGAGGGGGCGCCGATGCACTGACCCGCAGGGGGCGGTGGCCGACGTCTCGTCGGAGCCGCGACGACCACGTACGAGGGTGAGAGAGGAATCATGCAAAGACGCAAGAGATTCATCGCAGGCTCACTGGCGACGGCAGTGCTGGCGTCGGCCCTGACCGGCACGGTGCTCGGCTCCGCCGCCCAGGCCGACGAGCAGGACTTCGACGTCCTGTTCTTCCACAAGACGACCGGCTTTCGGCACGGGTCGATCCCCGCGGCGCTCGCCGCCGTCGAGGAGCTGGGGGCGGAGCACGGCTTCTCCGTGACCGAGACCCAGGACGCCGCGATCTTCACCGACGACGCGCTGGCCGAGTACGAGGCCGTCGTCCTGTACACCGACGGCGAGAACACGCTCAACGCCGCGCAGCGCGGAGGGTTCGAGCGGTACGTCCATCGCGGCGGCGGCGTCGTGGGACTGCACTCGTCGTCCAACATGGACAAGACGAACTGGCCGTGGTGGGCCGACCTCATGGGAGGGGCGTTCTTCAAGAGCCACCCCTCGGGCAGCGAGCAGTTCCAGGAGGCGACGGTGCGGGTCGAGGACCCGACCCACCCGTCGACCGCGGCGCTCCCCGCCGAGTGGGTCCGCACGGACGAGTGGTACAACTTCACCGCCAACCCGCGCGAGAAGGTGCACGTCCTGCTGACGCTGGACGAGACGACCTACAACCCCGGTCCTGACGCCATGGGCGAGGACCACCCGATCGCGTGGTGCTCGAACTTCGACGGCGGCCGCACCTGGTACACCGCCCTCGGCCACGAGTCGGCGCACTACGCCGAGCCCCTGCTGCGCGAGCACATTCTCGGCGGCATCCAGTGGGCGGCGGGCGCCGCCGAGGGTGACTGCGGCGAGCCGCGCGAGGGCATCCCGACCGAGGTGTCGTTCGAGAAGGTTGCGCTCGACGACAACACGGCCAACCCGATGGAGCTGGCCGTGGCGCCCGACGGACGGGTCTTCTACGTCGAGCTGGCCGGCGCGGTCAAGATGTACGACCCGGAGAGCGGGTCGGTCCGCCGGATCGGCGACATCCCGGTGCACCGCGGCAACGAGAACGGCCTGCTCGGCATCGCGCTCGATCCGGAGTTCGAGACGAACCAGTGGATGTACCTCTTCTACAGCGCGCCGAGCCCGGAGGTGCAACGGGTCGCCCGGTTCACGCTGGACGGTGACTCGCTGGACATGGCCTCCGAGTCCGTCCTCCTCGAGTTCCCGCACCAGCGCGAGGTGTGCTGCCACTCGGCCGGGTCGATGACGTTCGGCCCCGACGGCAACCTCTTCATCTCGACGGGCGACGACACCGCCCACTTCGCCTCGCAGGGGTACTCGCCGATCGACGGCCGCATCTACGACCAGTACACGAGCGAGGACGCCAAGCGTTCCTACGACGCGCGCCGCACGTCGGGCAACACGAACGACCTGCGCGGCAAGATCCTGCGGATCAAGCCGGAGCCCGACGGGTCGTACTCGATCCCCGAGGGCAACCTCTTCCCGCCCGGCACGGACAGGACGCGGCCCGAGATCTACACCATGGGCCACCGCAACCCGTTCCGGATCGCCGTCGACGACGAGCGGGGCTGGGTCTACGCGGGCGAGGTCGGTCCCGACGCCAACAGCGACAACCCCAACAGGGGTCCGCGCGGCTACGACGAGTGGAACCAGATCCGCGAGCCCGGCAACTACGGCTGGCCGTACTGCATCGGGGACAACCAGCCCTACCGCGAGTGGGACTTCGCCACGAGCACGCCGGGCGAGTTCTTCGACTGCGAGAACGGCCCGCGGAACGACTCGCCGTTCAACACCGGCCTGGACGTCGTGCCGCCCGCCAAGGACGCGTTCATCTGGTACCCGTACGGGACGTCGCCCGAGTTCCCGGAGCTCCCCGGTGGCAACGGCCGGACCGCGTACGCCGGCGACGTCTACCACTACGACCCCGAGCTGCTGGGTGACGGACAGTTCCCCGCGTACTACGACGACACCGTGTTCGTCATGGAGTGGTCCCGGAACTGGATCGGCACGCTGCACCTCGACGAGAACGGGGACTACGCCGGGTTCGAGCGGTTCATGCCGAACACGCAGTTCCGCAGCCCGCACGACATGGCGTTCGGGCCCGACGGCGCGATGTACCTCATCGAGTGGGGCATCGACTTCAACTACGCCGGCGGCGGCGTCAACCCGGACTCCGGCCTGTACAAGATCAGCTACACCAAGGGCGCCCGGACCCCGGTCGCGCAGGCGTCGGTCGACGTCGACTCGGGCCCGGCCCCGCTCACGGTGACGTTCACCGGCGACACCAGCCACGACCCGGACGGCGACGAGCTGACGTTCGCGTGGGACTTCGGTGACGGCGCGACCTCGGACGAGGCCAACCCGACGCACACGTACACCGAGCCGGGCGAGTACACCGCGCGTCTGACCGTCAGCGACCCGTCGGGCCGGTCGAGCAGCTCCAACGTCACGATCGTGGCGGGGAACACCCGGCCGGAGGTGACGATCGAGACGCCGGCGCACGGCAAGGTCTTCAGCTGGGGTGACGAGATCCCGTTCACGGTCACCGTGTCGGACGCGGAGGACGGGTCGGGCGACGCGATCGACTGCTCGCGGGTGACGGTCCAGCAGGGCCTGTACCACGACGAGGGCGGCAACGCCCACGTCCACCCGGGGCAGTCGCAGACCGGGTGCTCCGGCACGCTCGTGACGCAGGAGGACGCCGAGCACGGTGACGCCGCGGACATCGCGCTGACGATCACGGCGAGCTACACCGACCTCGGCGGCGAGACCGGTGCACCGGAGCTCACGGGTGCCGTCACGCACTTCCTGCAGCAGCCGCGCAAGGAGGCGGAGCACTTCGGCGACTCGTCGAACGTCACGACCAGCGCCGCCGGCGACGCGGAGACGGGCGGTCGGGACGCGATCGAGGGCCAGGCGGGAGCCTGGGCGTCGTACGAGCCGTACAACCTCGAGGGCATCGGCAGCATGACGCTCCGGGCGGCCGTCGCGGACGACGCCACCGTCGAGGTGCGTCGGGACGCCCCCGACGGCGAGCTCCTGGGGACCGCCCAGATCCCCGGTCTCACGGAGGTCGGCCGGGAGGCGGGTCCGGAAGGGTTCGGCACCGCCGTCGGCCTCAACCGCGGGGGCCCGCTCGAGAGGGTGGAGCTGCCGACCGGCGTGGTCGCCGGCGTGGAGGACTTCACCATCTCCGCGTGGGTGAACTGGTCGGGCGGGCAGTCGTGGACCCGGATCTTCGACTTCGGGTCCGGCACCGGTACCAACATGTTCCTGACGCCGAGCGCGGGCGGGAGCAACACGATGCGGTACGCGATCACGATCGGCTCGGGGGAGCAGCAGATCAACACGTCTCGGGCGCTGCCCACGGGCGGGTGGCAGCACGTCGCGGTCACCCTCTCGGGCACCACGGGCACGCTGTACCTCAACGGTGAGCCGATCGGGACCAACGCGAACATGACGTTGAGCCCGGCGGACCTGGGGGCGACGACCCAGAACTGGATCGGCGACTCCCAGTACACGGCGGACCCGCTCCTCAACGCCGCGGTCGACGACTTCAACGTGTTCGACCGGGCGCTGACCGCCGAGGAGATCGGCTCCCTGATGACCACGCCCGGCGGCACCGCCGGCGGCGGCAACGTCGCCTGGTACCGGTTCGACGAGGAGGGCGGCACGACGGCCGTCGACTCCTCCGGGCAGGGGAACGACGCGAGGATCGCCGTGGCCCAGGGCGCCGCGACCTGGCAGAGCGTCGAGGTGGACCTCCAGGCCACGGAGGGCACGTTCCCGCTCTACCTCGTCTTCCCCGACGGCAAGGTGCGCGTCAACTGGATGGAGCTCCACGCCGCACCCGGGGCGTGCCCCGAGCCCGACCAGCGCGCGACGGTGGTCATCGGCAGCGTCGACAGCGGTGTGCCGAACTACGACACCGGCGACGGGTGCACGGTCAACGACGTCATCCTCGACGAGCAGGAGTGGGACGGTCGCGGCCCGTTCCTCAAGCACGTGCGCGACGTCGTCGCGGCACTCGAGGCCGACGGTGTGCTGACCGCGCAGGAGGCCCGCGACATCCACCGGGCGGCCGCCCAGAGCGACGTCGCGCGGGGGAGGGTGATGCTCTGACCTGATCTGGCGACGCAGGCTCCGGTGGCCCGGGACTCCCTCCCTCGGGCCACCGGAGCTCGTCGTGCGTCCGGTGCGTCCGAGGGCGCGGTCGTCGCTCGACTCCCCGCCACTTTCACCGTACAGCCCGAAGGGGGTCTTGCGGCAAGGCCCCCCGCGTGCCGCAGAATCGCTGGCCCGAGCCACGACCTGCGGAGGCGGCAGCCCCATGAACCCCCTGACCACCAGCGCGTTCGACCTCCCCGACCGTCTCGCCCACAAGGGCGACCCCACGCTGGTCGCCGACGACGCGCGCCACTTCGCGGCGATCGCGCGCACCCGCGACGAACCGCGACGCCGGGCGTTCGCGCAGAACACGGACCTCGTGCGGGCGTTCCACCGGGCGTGGCCGCTGCTCGACGCCGCACGCCGACGCCTCGGCGACCCGGAGAGCGCCCGCCGCCGACGCACGGACGAGGCCACGATCGCGGCCCGGCAGGAGCGCATGGCCGACGTCGTCGAGGACCTGATCCGCACCGACGACAGCGAGCTCGGCGTCATGCAGATGCTCCGCGGCCAGGACCTGCAGGACGCGCTCGTCGACCGGGACGCGCTGGCGGCGGCGCCCCAGGACCGGCTCGCCGGCCCGTTCGCGCACGTCGTCGTCGACGAGGCGCAGGAGCTCACCGACGCCGAGTGGCAGATGGTCCTCGGCCGGTGCCCGTCCCGCAGCCTCACCGTGGTCGGTGACCGCGCCCAGGCCCGGCACGGGTTCGCCGGGTCGTGGCACGAGCGGCTCGCGCGCGTCGGTCTCGACCAGGTCCGCATCGCCCACCTGACCGTCAACTACCGGACACCGGCGGAGGTCATGGCCGAGGCGGAGCGGGTCGTCCGGATGGCGCTCCCGGACGCCAACGTGCCGACGTCGGTCCGCAGCACCGGCGTGCCGGTGACGTACGGCTCGGCCGACGACCTGCGCGCCGTCCTCGACGCCTGGCTCGCGGAGCACCACGAGGGCACGGCGTGCGTGATCGGCGACCCGGCGTTCGTCGAGGAGCCGCGCGTCCGGTCGCTCACCCCGGAGACGGCCAAGGGCCTCGAGTTCGACCTCGTCGTGCTCGTCGACCCCGACGCGTTCGGCGACGGCGTCGAGGGTGCGGTCGACCGCTACGTCGCCATGACCCGCGCGACGCAGCGGCTCGTGGTCCTCTCGCACTGACGCCGGCGAGGGGTGTGACCACGCCCACATCGGACGGACGGATGCTCGAGCACGGGTTTACATCGATTACCGTGGTCCGTCGCGTAGCCCAGACGAGGGGAACCCAGACCGATGACGGACCAGATCGGCGTCAACCCGATCGTGCTCCAGCGCGCCGACCCGTGCGTCCTGCGGCACGACGGCCGGTACTACTTCACCGGCTCGTACCCGCTCTACGACCGCATCGTGCTGCGTCGCGCGGACCGGCTGGAGGACCTCCAGGCGGCGCCCGAGGTGACGATCTGGGAGCGGCACGAGGACGGCCCGCAGTCGCACCTCGTCTGGGCCCCGGAGATCCACCGCGTCGACGGACGCTGGTACGTCTACTACGCGGCCGCGCCCGACGAGGCCGTGACCGCCGACGGCCCCGGCGTCGACGACACGTTCAACCACCGGATCTTCGTCATCGAGTGCGCCGACGACGACCCGCTCACGGGCACGTGGGTCGAGCGCGGCCAGGTGGACACCGGGTGGGAGTCGTTCGCCCTCGACGCGACGAGCTTCGTGCGCGACGGCGTCCAGTACCTCGTGTGGGCGCAGCAGGACGCCGCGGTCAAGGGCCACTCCAACCTCTACATCGCGCGCATGCGCAACCCGTGGACGCTCGACGGCCCGGCCGTGATGCTCAGCCGCCCCGAGCACGACTGGGAGATCCAGGGCTTCTGGGTCAACGAGGGCCCGTCGGTCCTCCAGCGGAACGGCCGGCTCTACCTCACCTACTCCGGCTCGGCCACGGGCATCGAGTACGCGATGGGCGTGCTGACCGCCGACGCCGACGCCGACCTGCTGGACCCGGCGTCGTGGACCAAGAGCCCCGAGCCGGTGTTCGTGAGCGATCCGGCCGCCGGCCAGTACGGACCGGGCCACAACTCGTTCACCGAGACGCCGGACGGCGACGTCGTCCTCGTCTACCACTCCCGCACGTACACCGAGATCACGGGCGACCCGCTGTACGACCCGAACCGCCACGCGTGCGCGCAGGTGCTGCCCTTCGACGCCGACGGCAATCCCGTGTGGGGCACGCCGCTGCCGACGACGCGGCCCACGCCCACCTCGACCGACGTCCTCGACCCGTCCGGAGAGTTCTGATGAGCACCGCCGCAGCCGTGACCCAGCCCGGTGCTGGGTCGAGCTCATGACGCGGCTCGCGCTCGAGCACGGCGTCGGCACGTTCGTGCTGTCCTCGGACGACCCGGACGAGATCCGCGCGTACGGCGAGGAGGTCGCCCCCGCCGTGCGTGCCGCCGTCGCGCGCGAGCGCGGGTGAGCGGCCGGGCCGGTCAGCCGCCCTCGGCGTCGAGGAACCGCGCGACGATGCCGCACGGGTCGTCGCCGGGCGCGGCGGCCGTGGCCGCCCTGGCGAGGAGCGTGCGCAGCGCGTCCCGGTCGGCCGGCTCGAGCCCTTCGAGCAGCTGCTCCTCGGCCGCCGCCACGCGGGCGTCGAGGTCGGCGAGCACCCGCCGCCCGTGCTCGGTCGCGACGACGCGTCGGGCGCGCCGGTCGGCCGGGTCCTGACGGCGCTCGACGAGGTCGCACTCGACGAACCGGTCGAGCAGGTACGTCATGACCGTGCGGTCGATCCCGAGCATGCTCGCGAGCGCCGCCTGGGTCGGCGGGCTGTCGTGCACGACGGCCGCGAGCACGCGGTAGCCGCGCGGGCCGTGGGGGAGGTCGGCGGTCACGGCCTCGACCCGCGTGCTCCACTCGCGCAGCAGCGCGGCGAGGGCCCAGCCGAGCACGGTGCTCGACGTGACCTGGGGCGGGGCGGCCGGCGGTGCGCCGGCGTCTGCGGTCATGGCTCCAGACTACGCGGGAATGCGACGACGTGCTGATGAGTTGTGAGCAATATTGTCTGTTCGGCAGACGATCGGCGGACAGAGAGGCACACATGACCGACTACGGCCACGACCTGGCGTTCGGCACCTTCATCACCCCGCAGAACGCGGACCCGCACGCCCCGGTGCGGCTCGCCCAGCTTTCCGAGCAGGCCGGGCTGGACCTGGTGACGTTCCAGGACCACCCGTACCAGCCCACGTTCCACGACACCTGGACGCTGCTGTCCTGGGTCGCGGCCCGGACCGAGCGCGTGACGCTCTCGGGCAACGTGCTCAACCTCCCGCTGCGGCAGCCCGCGGTGCTCGCGCGCGCGGCGGCCTCGCTCGACCTGCTGTCGGGCGGCCGGGTGGCGCTCGGCATCGGGGCCGGTGCGTTCTGGGACGCCGTCGCCGCCATGGGTGGGCCGCGGCTCACGCCGGGCGAGTCCGTGCAGGCGCTCGAGGAAGCCATGGAGATCGTCCGCGGCATCTGGGACGCGCGCGAGCGCCGTCCGCTGCGCCTCGACGGCGAGCACCACCGCGTCGCGGGCGCCAAGCGGGGCCCGGCACCCGCGCACGACATCCCGATCTGGGTCGGCGCGTACAAGCCGCGCATGCTCCGGCTCGTCGGCCGGGCGGCCGACGGCTGGCTGCCGTCGCTCGCCTACCTCAAGGACGGCGACCTCCGCCGCGGCAACGCGATCGTCGACGAGGCGGCGCAGGAGGCCGGCCGCGACCCGTCCGAGGTGCGTCGCCTGCTCAACGTGGGCGGCGCCGTCCTGCCGTCCCGCCAGGGCTTCCTCCAGGGCCCGGTCGAGCAGTGGGTCGACGAGCTCACGGCGCTCGCGATCGAGGACGGCGTCGGCACGTTCGTGCTCGCGAGCGACGAGCCGCGGCTGATCGAGGTCTTCGGCGAGGAGATCGCGCCGGCGGTCCGCGAGCAGGTCGCCCGGGAGCGCTCCGCGTCGGGCACCGTCCCGGCCGCGGCGCGCCGCGGCGCCCGTGCCCTCGCGCTCCGCCGGCCGGGCATCGACTACGCCGCCGTGCCGGCGTCGCTCGCCGCGACCGCCGTCGAGCCGGGCGACCGGGAGTACCCGGCGGTGCGGCACAACTACCTGCGTGCCGGTGCGCCCGGCATCGTGCTGCGACCCCGGACGACCGAGCAGGTCGTGGAGGCGTTGGCCTACGCCCGGGCCCAGGACGTGCCGCTCGGCGTGCGCTCCGGCGGGCACGGCATCAGCGGCCGCTCGACCAACGACGGCGGCGTCGTCATCGACCTCGGCGGCCTCGACCGGATCGAGGTCGTCGACGGCGCGACCCGGCGCGTGCGGCTGGGCGCGGGTGCCACGTGGGGTGCCGTCGCGGAGGCGCTGCGGCCGCACGGCTGGGCGATCAGCTCGGGCGACTACGGCGGCGTGGGCGTCGGCGGGCTCGCCACGACGGGCGGCGTCGGCCTGCTCGGGCGCGTGTTCGGGCTCACGATCGACCACGTGGTCGCGGCCGAGGTGGTGACCGCCGACGGTCGGGTCCTGCACGCGTCGGCGGACGAGAACCCGGACCTCTTCTGGGGGCTGCGCGGCGCGGGCGCCAACCTGGGGATCGTCACGTGGGTCGAGGTCGAGGCCATGCCGCTCGGCGACGTCGTCTACTCGCGCATGACGCTCGACGCGACCGACACCGCAGGGCTGCTCGAGCGGTGGGGGGCTGCCGTCGAGCGGGCGCCGCGCGAGCTGACGAGCTTCCTCATCCTGTCGCCCGGGCGTCGCGGCGACGGTCCCGTGGCCCAGCTCATGACCGTGCACGCGAGCGACGACACCGACGCCGCGGTGCGCGAGCTCGAGCGGCTCGCCGACGCCGGACCCGTGCTCGCGCACGAGGCCTACCTCGTCCCGTACACCGGCGTCGTGCAGCGCGTGCCGAAGGACCACGCGGGCGGGGGAGACCCCGCCGTGCGCTCGGGCCTGGTCGAGCACCTCGACCCCGACACGAGCCGCGCGTTCGAGAAGCTCGCGGCCTCCGGAGTCCCGTACTTCCTGCAGGTGCGGGCGACGGGCGGCGCGGCGCACGACGTTGCACCCGACGCGACCGCGTACCCGCACCGGCACCAGAACTTCGTGCTCACCGCCATGGCGGTGTCGCAGGACCGCATGGACGCCGTGTGGGACGCCGAGATGGCGCCGCACACCGACGGGCTGTACCTGTCGTTCGACACCGACACGCGGCCCGAGCGCCTGGTCGACGCGTTCGGGGAGCCCGGCCTGGCCCGCCTGCGCCGGCTCAAGCGCGAGTACGACCCGCAGAACGTGTTCCGCTCGAACTTCCCGATCCCGCCCGCGGACGACTGAGGGCTGGTCAGACGCCGAACGCGCGGGGCATGACCTCGCGTGCCGACCCGGTGCGGTCGAGGAACTCGACGTCGCCGGCGAGCAGCTCGCGGGCCGCGGTGACGAGCGCGCTGAGTGCGTTCCAGGCGAACGTGCCGCCGACGGAGATGGGGCGACGCCCGCGTCGGCGAGCTCGCCCGGCGTCGGGCCGCCCGCCAGGAGGAGCACGTTGACGGGCAGGTCCACCTCGCGGCACACCGTGGCGACGTCGTCGAGGTCGCGCAGACCCGGCGCGTAGAGGACGTCGGCGCCCGCCTCCTGGTAGGCCTGCAGCCGGGCGATCGTGTCGGGCAGGTCCGGCCGTCCGTGCAGGTGGTTCTCGCAGCGGGCGGCGCTGACCGGGACGTCGACGGCGGCCACGAGCGCGGCGGCGTGCGCGAGCGCCTCGTCGCGGTCTCGACCGCGTCGCAGTCACCGCCGTCCAGTCCGTCGACGACACGCCGCGCTACCACCTCGACTTCGAGACGGACGACCTCGACGCCGAGAACGCTCGGCTGACCGCGCTCGGCGGCGTCGAGGTCGGGCGCTGGCTCGACTGCCGCACGCTGCGAGTGCCGGGCGGGCACCTCGTGTGCGTCATCCCCGTGCACAGCGACCCCGAGGAGTTCGCGGCGCACGCGCGCGTGTGGCCCTGAGCGCGAGCTGGTCGACCCCGCGCGGTCAGTCGTCCAGGAGGTGCTCCAGCACGGTGAGGACGCCGGCGTCGGCGTTGCTCGGTGCGGTGAAGCGCGCCCGCTCGAGGACCTCCGGGTGGGCCCCGGCCATCGCGAACGACCAGGTCGCGGCGTCGAGCATCGGGACGTCGTTGAGGTAGTCGCCGAACGCGACCGTCTGGGCGGGCGTGACGCCGAGAGCCTCCTGAAGCGTCCGGACGGCGACGCCCTTGTCGACGCCGCGGTTCATGACGTCGACCCAGTGCCGGCTCGAGACGACGACCTGGTGCGTCTGGCGGAACCGCTCGAGCGTGGGCAGCGTGCCGGCTTCCGCGTCCGCCGCGTCGTAGACCGCGACCTTGAGCACCTGGTCGCGGGTGGCGAGGACGTCGTCGACCACCTCCAGGCGTGCGTAGTAGGCGCTGACGTGGTCGAGGAACGCGGCGTCGGACCGCTCGACGTACGCGCAGCGCCGGCCCGCGACGACGGCGCCCACGTCGCGCGAGCGCGCGAGCCCGCGGACCGCCGTGACGACGTCGGACACCGCGTCGTGGTCGAGGGCGTCGGACGACACCTCCTCGCCGCCACGCGTCACGAACGCGCCGTTCTCGGCGATGATCACGAGGTCCTCGAGCACGCCGGGCCGGTCGAAGGTCCGGGCGAGCGTCGCGTGCTGCCGGCCGCTGGCGGGCGCGAACGCGACGCCGCGCTCGCGCAGTCGCTCGAGCAGCGGCCAGAGTCCGTCGGGCACGTCGCCGTCGGGCGTCAGCAGCGTGCCGTCCATGTCGGTGACCACGAGCCGGACGTCCACGGGTCCGGTGGGCAGCTGCAGGTGCTCGGTGTCGGGCGTGGTCGAGGGCATGGAGGCGGCTCCGGAGGAAAGATCACGATTTGTCCACAACTCCGGGTGATCGGTGGACAAGCCCTGTTCTGACCAGGTGCTTTGTGCTTGGATGAGGCGCTGGCGAGAGCGCTCGCGACCGCCACCCCGATCCCCGCTGCTGTGAGGCCCCCAGTGAATCATGCTCGCCGTCGACGCACGCTCGCGTCGACCCTCGTCGGAATCCTCGTCGCCGCCTTCGCGGCCGTCGGTCTCTCCACCGCCCCCGTGTCGGCCCAGCCGGCCGAGCGTGGCCCGGTCGAGCGGATCACGTACTGCCACGCCACGGGCAGCGAGACCAACCCCTACGTCCTCATCACCACGGCGGACCGTGCCTTCTACCAGGCCGGGCACGTCGACCACCCGGGCGACGTCTACCCGCCGAACCAGTACGACGCCGACGGCCAGGGGCTGAACGGCGCCGACTTCGAGGACGGCGGTCAGGAGTTCATCGACAACGGCTGCGCGGACGTCCCCCAGGAGGAGTTCCCGGAGGTCCTCGTCGACTTCCTCGAGTGCCCCGAGCCCGGGGTCGTCGGCGTCATCACGGTCGAGGTCGTCGACGCCGCTGGCTACACGGTGACCGTGTCGATCGACGGCCAGGAGTTCGTCGTCGAGGACTACGACAAGTTCGTGGTCGAGGAGGCCGGCGAGTACACGGTCTTCGTGACGTTCGCGGGCGAGGAGCAGCTCGAGCCGATCGAGCTCACCTTCGACTTCCTCGAGTGCGAGGTCGAGCCGTCGCCGAGCCCGTCGGTGTTCGTGTCGCCGTCGCCGTCGCCCTCCGTGCCGGTGAGCCCGTCGCCGGAGCCGTCGGAGGAGCCGAGCCCGGAGCCCACGCCGAGCGAGACGCCGTCGACCGTGGTCAGCGAGGAGCCGTCGGCCTCCCCGTCGCCGAGCGTCGTCGGCCAGGGCCCCGACGAGCTGCCCCGCACGGGCGCGTCCGTCGGCGGCCTGATCACCGGCGTGCTGCTGCTCCTCGGTGCGGGCGGTGGCCTGGTCTACCTGGCCCGCCGTCGCGCGACGCAGGGCTGACGCGTCCGACGCGGGTCTGACACCGCGCGAGCGCTGGACGAAGGGCGCCCCGGCTCCGGCCGGGGCGCCCTTCGTGTCCCGGACGCCCCGGTGCACCTCACGCCCGTCCGCTACCCTCGGGCGCGTCGGAACGATCAGTGAGGTCGTGCACGTGCAGCTGTTGGTGGTCGAGGACAACGAGCACGTCGCGGGCGCGCTCGTCTCCGTGCTGGGCCGCCACGGCTACGAGGTCGTGTGGGCGCCGGACGGCGGCACGGCCCTCGACGAGCTGAACCCGCGCACGGACCTCGTGCTGCTCGACCTCGCCCTGCCCGACATGGACGGCTTCGAGGTCTGCCGCCACATCCGGCGCGTCTCCGACGTCCCGATCATCATGGTCACCGCCCGGACCCAGCTCGACGCCCGCATCCGCGGCCTCGAGCTCGGCGCGGACGACTACGTGACCAAGCCCTACGACGTGCGCGAGGTCCTCGTGCGCATCGACGCGGTGCTGCGCCGCGGCCGCTCGCGCGAGTGGGACGGCCGGCACGACGCCGCGCAGGTCGCCGTGCAGGGCGTGCACGTCGACATGGCCGCCCGCGAGGTGCGGCGTCCCGATGGCACGTCCGTCTCGCTGACGCGCAAGGAGTACGACCTGCTCGCGCTCCTCGTTCGCCACCGCGGGAGCGCGCTCACGCGCGAGCGCATCCTGCGCGAGGTGTGGGGCTCGAGCTGGAAGGGCCTGGGCCGCACGCTCGAGGTCCATGTCGCCTCCCTGCGGCGCAAGCTCGGCGAGCCCGACGTCGTCGAGACGGTCCGCGGCGTCGGGTACCGGGTCGCCGGCGACGGGGACGACGCCTGATGCGGCGCCGGCTGGCCGTCATCCTGTTCGTGCCGTCCGTGCTCGTGCTGCTCCTGCTCGGCATGGCGCTCGCGAGCAGCGTCGCGCGCGCGAACCAGCAGGAGCTGTTCCTCGACCGCCTCGGCGACGCGAGCTACCTCGTCATCACGGCGCGTCAGTCCCTGCTCTCCGACGACCCGACGATCGTCTCGGGCGACCTCGAGCGGTACCGCGAGGTCTACGGGATCGGCGCGGCCGTCGTCGACCAGGCCGGCGTCACGTGGGCCACCAACGGCCTCGAGGTCCAGGAGGTCGACGAGCGCCTCGTGGCGCTCGCGGGCCGCCGCAGCGAGGTCCGCGAGACCCTCCTGCCGTGGGACGTCGACCGGGTCGTCGTGGCCGAGCCGGTGTTCCACGGCGGCGACATCGTCGGCGCGGTCGTCACGGCGTCCGACGCCGGGAGCCTGTCGCGGGGCATCTGGCTCACGTGGGGCATGCTCGCCGCCGCGGGGCTCGTCATCGTGCTGCTCGCGATCGCCGTCGCGCACCGGACCGCGGGGTGGGTGCTGCGGCCCGTCGAGGCCGTGGACCGGGCGATGGGCGAGATCGGGCACGGCCGGCTCGAGGCGCGCATCCCGCCGTCGGCCGGCCCGCCCGAGCTGCGCCGTGTGATCGCGCGCTTCAACGACATGGCGGGCCGCGTCGAGCACCTCATGCGGCGGCAGCAGGAGTTCGTGTCCAACGCCTCGCACGAGCTGCGCAACCCCCTCAACGCGCTCATCCTCCGCGTCGAGGACCTGGCGCTGTCCGCCCCGCCCGAGCACGCGACCGAGGTCGCGCACGTGCGGGCCGAGGCGGTGCGGATGGCGCACATCCTCGACGCGCTGCTCCTGCTCGCCGACGACGCGAAGCTCGGCCGGGGCGCCGAGGCGCTCGACGTGGCCGAGGTCGTGCGCCGCCGGGTCGAGAGCTGGCGGCTGCTCGCGGTCGACCAGCGCGTCGAGCTCACGGCGCCCGACGACGACACGTGGGTCGTCGCGAACCAGATCGTGCTCGAGTGCGCGTTCGACGCCGTCATGGACAACGCCGTCAAGTTCTCGCCGCGCGGCGGCCGGCTCGACGTCGAGGTCACCGCCGCGGACCACGACGGGAGCGGCTTCGTCGAGGTCGCGGTGCGCGACCACGGGCCCGGCGTGCCGCCCGAGGAGGTCGCGCACCTCACGGAGCGGTTCTGGCGCTCGCCCGGGCACAGCACGGTCAAGGGCTCGGGCCTCGGGCTCGCGATCGCCTCCGAGCTGCTCGCCACGGGCGGCGGCGGCCTGCGCATCGACCTGCCCGACGACGGCGGGTTCCGCGTGCGTCTCGTGCTCCCGCGCGGCGAGGACGAGGCATGAGCCGCGGGGTCCGGCGGCTGCTCGCGGCGGCCGTGGCGCTCGCCGTCCTGCTCGTCGCCGGGTGCCTCGCGGGCGACCGCCGCGACCCGTGGGCCGGCCAGCGCCCCGAGACGCTCGTCGTGGCGACCGGGGGCGCGTCGGGGATCTACCACGGCTACGGCGCCGGCCTGGCCGAGGTCCTCGACGAGCGGTACGGGATGTCGGTCGAGGTGCTCGAGACCGGCGGGTCGGTCGAGAACCTCCGCATGCTCGCCGACGGCCGCGCACAGGTCGCGTTCAGCACCGCCGACGCCGTCGGGGACGCCGTGACCGGCTCGGGCTCGTTCTCGGGGCCCATGCCGCTGCGCGCTCTCGCCCGCGTCTACGACGACTTCATCCACCTCGTGGTCCCCGCGGACTCCGACATCGAGGCGATCGAGGACCTGCGGGGGCGCGACGTCTCGCTCGGTGCGCCGGGCTCCGGCACGTCGCTCATCGCGTCACGCCTGCTCGAGGCGGCCGGGATCGACCAGCGAGCGCTGCGCGGGCAGTCGCTGGGGATCGCACGCTCGATCGAGGCGCTGCACGCGGGCGACGTCGACGCGTTCTTCTGGTCGGGCGGCCTGCGCACCCCGGGCATCACCCAGCTGTCCGAGGAGCTCGACGTGCGCCTCGTGCCGCTCGGCGACCTCGTCGACGAGGTGCGTGCTCGCCACGGGTCCGGCTACCGCCACGGCGTCGTCCCGGCGGGCATGTACGGGCTGCGGCGCGACGTGCCCACGCTCGCCGTGCCGAACTTCCTCGTGGTGCCCGCGGACATGCCCGATCCGGTCGCGCACGGGCTCGTGGCCACGCTGTTCGACGCGCGCTCGCGCATCGCGGCCGAGGTCCCGACCGCGTCGCAGCTCGACCGCGTGCGGGCGATCTTCACCGAGCCGGCGGACCTGCACCCGGGCGCGCTGCGGTTCTACCGCGAGACGAAGCCCTGAGCCGTCACCAGAACGGGCCGTTCTCGGCGCCCTGCAGCAGGCGCAGCCGGTGCCCGACGCCGCCTCGCCACGGGGTCTCGGGCGTCGCCGCGAGCGGGTAGCCCTCGGGGTTGCGGCGCTGCCAGCGCCAGTGGTCGGTGCAGATCTCCGGGAGCCCGCGCGTCGCCGTCCACCCGAGCTCCTCCCCCGCGCGCGAGACGTCGAGGTACGACACGGCGGCGTCGCCGGGCCGGCGCGGGAGCACCCGGTACGGCAGCGTGCGGCCCGTCGCGGCCTCGAAGGTGCCGACGAGCGACAGCACGCTCGTCGGCCGCCCCGAGCCGACGTTCCACGTCGAGAGCGGTCGCCCGACGTCGTCGAGCGCCTCGAGCGCCGCGACGTGCGCGGCCGCGACGTCGGTCACGTGGACGTAGTCGCGCACCGCCGTTCCGTCGGGCGTCGGGTAGTCGCCGCCGAAGACGTCGAGATGGTCCCTGCGGCCCTGCGCGACCTGGGTGATCGCGTGGAGCAGCCCGCGCGTCGTACCGCCGAGGTCGTCGCCGAGCCGCCCGGACGGGTCCGGGCCGACGACCGTGGCGCAGCGCAGCACCCCGACGCGCAGCGAGGGCTCGGCCGCCCCCGCGACGTCGCGCAGCACCTGCTCGTTCATGAGGTGGGCGCGGCCCAGAGGGGCGATCGGCGCGAGCGGCGAGTCCTCGTGCGCCGGCGCGTCCACGGCGTCGTACACCCGTCCGGACGACGACAGCACGAGGCGCGGGACGCCGTACCAGGCCATGCAGCGCAGCAGCGTGAACGTCGTCGTCAGGTTGGTCTCGTAGCAGTGAAGGGGCCGCGCCACGCTCGTGTGGGCCGTCCGGACGCCGGCGAGGTGGACGACGGCGTCGAACCGCTCGGCGTCGAACAGTCGCTCGAGCATGTCGATGTCCGCGACGTCGTACGCGTGCACGGGCACGTGCCGGCCCGTGAGCTCCTCGACGCGCGAGACCGCCGCCGTGGTTCCCCGCGAGAAGTCGTCCACCACGACCGGGTCGTGCCCGGCCTCGATCAGTCGTAGCACCGTGGGCGCCGACGTAGCCAGCACCTCCGGTGACCAGGACGTGCATGCCTTCCACCCCGCCTCGTCGCCCCCCGTGGCGACCATGATGGCGGCTGCCCGGCGTCGAGCGCTGCGCACTTGAGGTTTCCCTGAGGGTCGCGGGGGTTAAACTTGGCGCCGCTCCGGCTCCCCTTTCATCGTGCGCAGCGTCGCGTGCCGTCCGTCCCACCGTGAGGAACGCTGCGTGCCGAACGACTCCCGCATCGCCCTGCCCGACCCTGCCCCCGAACCGCTGCCGGTCACCGGCGCGCCCGAGGCCGACGTCTCCGGCTCGTTCCGCGCGGCCTTCCGCTCCGTGCGGACGCTGCGCACCGAGGTCCTCGCCGGCCTCGTCGTCGCCCTGGCGCTGATCCCCGAGGCGATCGCGTTCTCGATCATCGCGGGCGTCGACCCGCGCGTCGGACTCTTCACGTCGGTCACGATGGCGGTCACGATCGCGTTCGTCGGCGGCCGGCCCGCGATGATCTCCGCCGCGACGGGCGCGATCGCGCTCGTCGTCGCCCCCGTCGCCCGGGACCACGGGCTCGACCACCTCGTCGCGACGGTCCTGCTCGGCGGCATCATCCAGGTCGTGCTGGGTGTGCTCGGCGTCGCCAAGCTCATGCGGTTCGTCCCGCGCTCGGTCATGGTGGGCTTCGTCAACGCGCTGGCGATCCTCATCTTCCTCTCGCAGGTGCCGCACCTCGTCGACGTGCCGGTGGTCGTCTACCCGCTCGTCGCCGCCGGCCTGGCGATCCTGGTGTTCTTCCCCCGCCTGACGAAGGCCGTGCCGGCGCCGCTCGTCGCGATCGTCCTGCTCACGCTCGTGACGGTCGTCGCGGAGCTCGCCGTCCCGACGGTCGGGGACGAGGGTGAGCTGCCGGAGTCGCTGCCGTCGCTGCTGCTCCCCGACGTGCCGCCGACGCTCGAGACGCTGCAGATCATCGCCCCGTACGCGCTCGCGATGGCGCTCGTCGGGCTCATCGAGTCGCTGCTCACGGCCACGCTGGTCGACGACGTCACGGACACGCACTCGAACAAGACCCGCGAGTCGTGGGGCCAGGGCGTCGCCAACATCGTCACGGGTTTCTTCGGCGGCATGGGCGGCTGCGCGATGATCGGCCAGACGATGATCAACGTGAAGGCGTCCGGCGCCCGGACGCGCCTGTCGACGCTGCTCGCCGGCGTGTTCCTGCTGATCCTCGTCGTCGGGCTCGGCGACCTCGTCGGCATCATCCCCATGGCGGCGCTCGTCGCGGTCATGATCATGGTCTCGGTCGGCACGTTCGACTGGCACTCGGTCCGGCCGTCGACCCTGCGCCGCATGCCGCGCTCCGAGACGCTCGTCATGGCGTCGACCGTCGTCGTGACGGTGTGGACGCACAACCTCGCGTACGGCGTCGTGGTCGGCGTGCTCGTCGCGACCGTGCTCTTCGCGCGGCGGGTCGCCCACCTCACGTCCGTCACGCGCCTCGACGCGAGCGACGACGACGACCAGCGCGTCTACGCGGTCGAGGGCGAGCTGTTCTTCGCGTCGTCGAACGACCTCGTCCACCAGTTCGACTACTCGGGCGACCCGCGGAACATCGTCATCGACATGACGCGGGCGCACGTGTGGGACGCCTCGACCGTCGCCGCGCTCGACGCCGTGCGCACCAAGTACGAGGCGCGCGGCAAGACCGTCACGGTCGTGGGCCTGAACGACGACAGCGCGCAGCGTCTCGAGCGTCTCGCGGGGAACCTGGGCGCGGGCCACTGAGCGGCCCCTGAGCACAGGCCCCTGAGCCCGGGCGCCGCTCAGAACGGCGGCGGCCCCGGGTCCCGCAGGAGCTCGCCCGAGGTGTCGACCGGTGGCGCGACGGCGTCGTGGTACGTCCGCCCGGCGGGTGACGTCCACCGGAGCGTCCCGTCGGGCAGCTGCCGGGCGTGCCAGCGGGTCTGGTGCTTGAGCACGTGATGACGGCGGCATAGGTGCGCGAGGTTCGCGGCCGTCGTCGTGCCGCCCGCGGCCCACGCCGTGGTGTGGTCGACGTCGCTCGCCCGCGCCGGTCGGGAGCAACCGGGGAACCGGCAGGTGCCGTCCCGTGCCTGGAGGTAGGCGCGCAGCGCCGCGGGCACGGTGTAGGTGCCGGCGTCGGTCGTGAGCACGCGGCCGGACACCGGGTCGACGAGCAGCCGGCGCAGCGACGGCGCCCCGGCCGCGAGCACCGCCGCGGTGGCCGGGTCGACCGGCCCGTGGCCCTCGAGCTCGGCCGGGACGTCGGTGCGGCCCAGCAGCGCGAGCACGGGCACGGTCACGCTGACGCGCGGGGTGATCCGGCGGGCCTGGTCGGCGAGGTCGGGCACGAGCCCGGACTCCAGCTCGCGCGCGAGCGTGCCCGCGCCGTCGCCGGCCGTAGGGACGCCGACGAGCAGCAGCGCCGCGAGCGCGTCAGCGCGCAACTGGTCGAGCGTGCGCCCGTCGCCCGCCGTCCGCGCCTGACGTGCCGTGGCGTCCAGACGGTCGGCGATCGCGTGCGCGGTCGTGGCCGGGAGGTAGGCGGTGAGCCAGGCCATCCCGTCCGCTCCCGGGTCGACGTGCACCGCGCGCTTCGCGGACGCCCGCTCGTGGCGGACGTCCATCGGCTCCGGGTGCACGCGATCGCGGGCGCGGCGCAGGTGCCGACGGAACGCGGACGGCGTCGCGGCGCGGGCGCAGGTCAGCGCCTCGGCCTGGACCTCGGCGCGGGCGCGACCGTCCGGGACGTCGGCGAGCGTGTCGGCCATGGCAGTCGCGATCGCGGCCGAGAACTCGCCGCGGCAGAGCGCCGCGAGCGTGGCCCGGCCGTGGGCGGTCAGGGTACGAGCGGTGTCGACGAGGTGGCCGGCCTGCCGCTCGGAGAGGCGCAGTGCGGCCGCGACGTCGGCGACGAAGGCGCGCAGCGCGAGCTGGTGGCGACGCGACGTCCCGGCACGGGCCAGCTCGGGGTCGTCCTGGGCGAGCAGGTCACGCTCGCACCGCATCGCCGCGCGCCGCGCCTTCTCGAGCGCGAGGAGCTTGCGGCCCTCGAGCGCGTCGATCTCGGCCTGCAGGGCCACCGCCTCGTCGATCGCGGCGCTCACGGCGTTCACCGACGGCGGACCCGGCGGCGGGGACGCGAGCGCGTCGAGGTCGTCGATCGTGACGACCGCCCCGTCCCGCTCGCGGACCACCGTGTCGAACATACGTTCGATGCTACCCGCGGCCGATCGGCCCGGCAAGGGGAGTGCATGGCCTGTGGACGATGAGGCGCGCCACCGGCCGGGGTGCTGGAGTCGAGCCTTCCGCTTGCCTCCGACTCGCTCCTGGCCGACCCGACGCGCGTGCGCATCATCCTCGCGCTGCGCGACGAGGAGCTGTCGGTCAACCATCTCGCCGACATCGTCGACAAGTCGCCCACGGCCGTCTCGCAGCACCTCGCCAAGCTGCGGTGGGGACGCATCGTCACGGCGCGCCAGGAGGGCAACCGCGTCTTCTACTCGCTCGTCGACGAGCACGCGCGCACCCTCGTGGCCCAGGCCGTCTACCAGGCGCAGCACGCGGTCGACGAGCGGCCCGCGCACCACGACGGCCATCCCGGACCGCGCGCATGACCGGCGTCGAGCACGCGCACCCCGCGGGGTTCCGCGGGTGGCTGCACGAGGTGTTCGTGCCGCACTCGCACGACGCCGCCGACTCGGTCGACGGCGCGCTCGAGGCGAGCGCGCAGGGGATCCGCGCGGTCAAGGTCAGCCTGCTCGTGCTCGGCGCGACCGCGGTCGCGCAGCTCGGCATCGCGCTCGTGAGCGGGTCGGTCGCGCTTCTGGCCGACACGATCCACAACTTCTCGGACGCGCTCACGGCTGTGCCGCTGTGGATCGCGTTCGTCCTCGGCCGTCGCGCGGCGACGCGGCGGTACACGCACGGCTTCGGACGCGTCGAGGACCTCGCCGGGCTGTTCGTCGTGGCGATGATCGCCCTGTCGGCCGTGGTCGCGGGCGTCGAGTCGGTGCGGCGCCTCGCCGACCCGCAGCCGCTCGAGCACCTCGGATGGGTCGCCGTGGCCGGCGTCGTGGGGTTCGCGGGCAACGAGGCCGTCGCGGTCTACCGCATCCGCACCGGTCGGCGCATCGGGTCGGCGGCGCTCGTCGCCGACGGCGTGCACGCCCGCACCGACGGCTTCACCTCGCTCGCGGTGGTTCTCGGCGTGCTCGGCGTGTCGCTCGGCTTCCCGCAGGCCGACCCGATCGTCGGCCTGCTCATCACCGCCGCGATCCTCGTGCTGCTGTGGGGCACGGCCCGCGACGTCGGGCGGGTCGACGACGTGCGCCTGCGCTGGTCGGGTCACCGCCTCGTGGTGCAGGCGCGGCTCGGCGTCGCGCCCGCGCTCACCGTGTCCGACGGCGGACGGGTCGCCGCCGACGCCGAGGCGAGCGTCCGCGCCGCCCTGCCGTCTGTGGGGCGCGTCGACCTCGCCCTCGTGGCGGCGTAGCCGGGCGGGAATACTCGGCAGGGAGCTCCGGTTCTGGCGCGATATACCCCCTGGGGGTATCGTCAGGACGGAGGGGAAGGTGCCATGAGGACCGAAGAGCACACGCGGCACCACCAGCACCACGAGCACCACCAGCACGACCACCAGGATCACGGCGGGGCCGGGGCGCCCGCCGAGCACGCAGGACACGCCGAGCACACGGGGCACGGCGGGCACGGCGGCGGCCACGGGGACCACGTCGCCGAGTACCGCCGCCTGTTCTGGACCATGCTCGTGCTGGCCGTCCCGGTCGTCGCGTTCTCGCCGATGTTCGCGATGATCCTCGGCTACGAGCTGCCCGACGCCGCGTGGGTCCGCTGGGTCTCGCCCGTTCTCGGCACCGTCGTCTTCGCCTGGGGCGGCCGGCCCTTCCTCGTCGGGGCGGCGTCCGAGCTCCGCGCGCGGCGCCCCGGCATGATGCTGCTCGTCGGGACCGCCATCACGGTCGCGTTCGTCGCCTCGGCCGGCGCGAGCCTCGGCCTGCTCGACCACCAGCTCGACTTCTGGTGGGAGCTCGCGCTGCTGGTCGTGATCATGCTGCTCGGCCACTGGATCGAGATGCGCTCGCTCGCGCGGACGACGTCGGCGCTCGACTCGCTCGCGGAGCTGCTGCCCGACGAGGCCGAGCGCGTCGACGGCGACCAGGTCGCCGTCGTGCCGCCGTCGGACCTCCGGGTGGGCGACGTCGTCCTCGTCCGCCCGGGCGGCCGCGTCCCGGCCGACGGCCGCGTCGTCGACGGCCGGGCCGAGATGGACGAGTCGATGATCACGGGGGAGTCGCGCACCGTGACGCGCGGCGTCGGCGACCAGGTCACGGCCGGCACCGTGGCGACCGACTCGGGCCTGCGCGTCGAGGTGACCGCGACCGGCGACGACACGGCGCTCGCGGGCATCCGCAAGCTCGTGGCCGACGCCCAGGCGTCGTCGTCGCGCGCGCAGCGGATCGCCGACGTGGCCGCGGGATGGCTGTTCTGGTTCGCGCTCGGCGCGGCCGCCGTGACCGCCGTCGTGTGGTCGTTGCTCGGGCTGCCCGACGCCGCGGTCGTGCGGACCGTGACCGTGCTCGTCATCGCGTGCCCCCACGCGCTCGGCCTGGCGATCCCGCTGGTCGTGTCCATCGCGACCGAGCGCGCCGCCCGGGCCGGCGTCCTGGTCAAGGACCGGCTCGCCCTCGAGAGCATGCGCACGGTCGACGTGGTCCTGTTCGACAAGACGGGCACGCTCACGCGCGGCGAGTCCGCCGTCGTCGACGTCGCCACGACCGGCGACCTCGACGCCGACGCGGTGCTGGCGCTCGCGGCGGCCGCCGAGTCGGACAGCGAGCACCCGCTCGCCCGCGCGATCGTCGGCGAGGCCGGCGCTCGCGGCCTGTCCGTCCCGCGCGCGGGAGGCTTCGCCTCGGCGCCCGCGGTCGGCGTGACCGCGACGGTCGACGGACGCGAGGTGCGCGTCGGCGGCCCGCGGCTGCTCGAGGAGCGCCGCCTCGAGGAGGTCCCCGAGGCCGCGGCCTGGCGCGGCGAGGGCGCGATCGTGCTCCACGTGGTGCGCGACGGCGCGGTCATCGGTGCGCTGCGCCTCGCCGACCAGGTGCGGCCCGAGTCCGCCGACGCCGTCGCGCAGCTGCGGGCGCGCGGCATCGACGTCGTCATGATCACCGGTGACGCGGAGGCCGTGGCACGCTCCGTCGCGCGCGAGCTCGGGATCGACCGGTACTTCGCGGGGGTGCGGCCCGAGGACAAGTCCTCGACCGTGGCCGCGCTCCGGCGCGAGGGCCACCGTGTGGCGATGGTCGGCGACGGCGTCAACGACGCCCCGGCGCTCGCGCAGGCCGACGTCGGCATCGCGATCGGCGCGGGCACCGACGTCGCGATCGGGTCGGCCGGGGTCATCCTCGCCGGCGACGACCCGCGTGCCGTGCTGTCCGTCGTCGACCTGTCGCGGGCGAGCTACCGCACGATGAAGCAGAACCTCTGGTGGGCCGCCGGGTACAACCTCGTGGCCGTGCCGCTCGCGGCAGGCGTCCTCGCGCCGGTCGGGTTCGTCATGCCGATGTCGGTGGGCGCGCTGCTCATGTCGCTGTCGACCGTGGTCGTGGCGCTCAACGCGCAGCTGCTGCGCCGACTCGACCTGCGACCGTCGCGCTGAGCCTCACCCGGGTGAAACGGACGCCGCCGGGTCCTGAACGGGGCCCGGCGGCGTCTTCTCGTGCGGGCGTCGCCGACGCCCGCACCAGACGACCGAAGAGGACACACCATGAGGAAGAGCTTCCGGATCGGCGCCGTCGCCGTGGCCGGCGTGGCCACCCTGGCGATCGCGCCCGGGGCGATGGCGCACCACTGTTACAAGACCGAGTGGCAGGAGGCGGCCTACGCCCAGGTCCGGTCGGGGACCCCGTGGATGCCGATGACCGAGTTCGTCGGCGTCGTCATCTCGCAGTTCCCCGGCGCGACGCCCGAGTGCCTCGCGCACGCCGGCGAGTGGACGCAGGCGTGGCTGACGGCCAACGACGTCGACGCCGAGCCGCTGATCCACATGCGCGCCACGGCGGGCGGCGGGGCGCACGACCGCAACGGCAAGGAGCTGCCGTCGATCTCGTACCTCGACGACGACGACTTCGGGTTCCTCGTCGGCCAGATCTTCTCCGAGGCCGACTGCGCCGGCATCGAGTTCCCCGAGATGCACTGAGGCGCCACCGACCACGACGACGGGCACGCCGGTCCGCGACGGGCCGACGTGCCCGTCGTCGTGCGGGTCAGAGGAACGGGTCGGACCGGTCGATCGTCGAGCCGGACCTGTCGGACGCCTCGTGGCCCGCCGGCCGCGGGCGTGCGCGGCGCAGCCCGTTCACCAGCACGAGCGACGACGCGACGACCGCGACGACGGCGATGCCGACGAACACGGCGAGCGGGATGACGCCCATCGCGAGCAGGACGACGCCCGCCCCGAGGATCGGCGCCTCGACCATGGCCAGCGTCAGGAGGGTGGACGCCGGGATCGCGGGGCCCGTGGCGGTCGCGTCGTCGCGCGTGTCGTCGCTCATGGCCGTGAGCCTAGGGCCCAGGGCCAGGGGCCGGGCGACGACGGTGGTAACTTCGCCGCGGGATCCAGGAGGTGAACGGTCGTGCGCGAGTCGAGCGTGACCATCCACGACGTCGCGCGCCACGCGGGCGTGTCGGCGGCGTCGGTGTCGAACTACCTCAACTGGCCGGACCGCCTCTCGAACCGGATGAAGCGCCGCGTCGAGGCGTCGATCGCCGAGCTGGGCTTCGTCCCCAGCATGCCTGCGCGCCAGCTCCGGCGGCAGCGCAGCGGCATCGTGGGGCTGTCAGTCGTCAACGCCTCGAACCCCTACTTCGCGGGCATCGCGACCGCCGTGGAGAAGGTCGCGGCCGACGCCGGGCTCGCGGTCGTCACGGGCAGCTCGCACGAGTCGGCGGCCCAGCAGGAGCAGTTCCTCACGCTCTTCGAGCAGCTCCGGTTCGACGGCGTCGTGGTCGCCCCGTCCGACGACGAGCTCGAGCCGCTGCGCCGGCGGCGCGAGCGCGGCACGCCCGTCGTGCTCGTCGACCACGACGACCCGGAGCGCCGGCTGTCCTCCGTCTCGATCGACCACCGCGAGGGCGGCCGGCTCGCCGTGCGGCACCTGCTCGCCGCCGGCCGGCGACGTCTGCTGTTCGCGGCGGGTCCGGAGGGTGTGCGGCAGGTGCAGAGCCGTATCGACGGTTGCCACGACGTCGTCGCCGCGGTGCCGGGCGTCGTGCTCGAGGTCGTCCGCTCGGCCGACCTCGACCTCGAGGTCGGCCAGGACGTCGGGCACTGGGTTGCGGGGCTTCCCGCGGACCGCCGGCCCGACGCGGTCTTCGCGGGCAACGACCTGCACGCGATCGGCATCGTCAACGCCCTGACGCGGGCTGGCGTACGGGTGCCCGACGACGTCGCGGTCGTGGGGTACGACGACATCCCGTTCGCGGCGATGGCGGCCGTCCCGCTCACGACCGTGCGGCAGCCCATCGCGCAGATCGGTGCCGCCGCCGCGCGGCTGCTGCTCGACGAGATCGCCGAGCCCGGCCGCGAGCCGCGCGACGTCGTCTTCCCGCCCGAGCTGGTGGTGCGCGCGAGCACCTGACGCCGGGTCGCTACTCGTGCGTCGGGTGCTCGTGCTCGGGGTGGGTGTGCGGCTCGACCTGGAACGTCGAGTGCTCGACCGGCACGGCGAAGTGCGTGGCGACGCACTCCTGGAGCTCGTCGAGGATGCGGCCGGCGTGCCCGTCGGTGAAGCAGTCGGCGTCGACGACGACGTGCGCGCTGAGCGTGGGCAGGCCCGTCGCGATGAGCGAGGCGTGGACGTCGTGCACCGACCGCACGTGGTCGACGCGCAGCAGGTGGGTCCGGACCTCCTCGAGGTCGAGGCCCGGGGGAGTGGACTCGAGCAGCACGCTCGACGTCTCGCGCAGCAGGCGGAACGCCCGCGGCAGGATGAGCGCGCCGATCGCGAGCGCCGCGACCGTGTCGGCGCGCTGCCAGCCCGTCGTCGCGATGACGACGGCGGCGACGACGACCGCGACCGACCCGAGCGCGTCGTTGAGGACCTCGAGATAGGCGGCGCGAAGGTTGAAGGTCGCCGACCGCCGTCCGGCGAGCACGAGGAGTGCCGCCACGTTCCCGGCCAGGCCGATCACGCCGAAGACCACCAGCTCGGTCGACGGGATCTCCGGCGGGTGCGCGAGCCGCCGGACACCCTCGACGACGACGAACACCCCGACCGCGAGCAGGACCGCCGCCTGCGCGAGCGCGGCGAGCACCTCGGCCCGGCGGAACCCCCAGGTGCGCCGGGGCGACGGTGGCCGGAGCGCCAGGTGCGCCGCGAACAGCGCGAGCCCGAGCCCGCCCGCGTCGGTGAGCAGGTGCGCGGTGTCGACCAGCAGCGCCAGGCTCCCCGTGACGGCGGCACCGACCACCTGTGCGACGACGATCGCCGCCGTGATCCCGAACGCGACGGCCAGCCTGCCCCGGTGGTCACCGGGGCCGTGGCCCGCTCCGTGCGCCGCGTGGTCGTGCCCCATGGGACCAGTCTCCGGCACGGACGTCAGTCGGCGTCCTCGACGAGCTCGCCCTCCCACGCCTCGCGGCCCTCGTGGACGGCGAACGCGGCGATGACGAAGCCGGCGACGGGGTCGAGCCAGGCCGCGCCGGTGAGCTCGAACGCGACCAGGCCGGCGAGCGTCGAGACCGACAGCAGCACGCAGATCCGCGTCTCGGCGGCGTCGGCGAGGACGAGCGGGTCGTTCCCCAGGGCGCGGCCGACGCGGGTCTTGGCGGCGGCGAGCACCGGCATGACGACCAGTGACGCGATGAGCACGCCGATGCCGACCGGGGAGGAGTCCGGCGTCTCACCGGTGGCGAGCGACCGGACGCCCTCGACCGTGACCCACGCCGCGAGCAGGAAGAACGTCACGGCGACGAGCCGCAGCGCGCGGCGCTCGCGGCGCTCGTCGCGCTCGCTCGGTTCCGTGCGGCCGGAGCGCAGCCGCGCCGCGAGGCGCAGCGCGACAAGCACGGCGGCGACGGACTCGATCCCCGAGTCGACGCCGAACCCCACGACCGAGACGAGGCCGGCGGCGAGCCCCGTGGCGATCGCGACGACGCCCTCGACCACGTTGTAGGCGACGGTGAACCGCGCGAGCCGCAGGCCCCGGCGGGTGAGCGCCACGGTCGTCGTGGCCGGGCGGGCGGGGCGCGCGGGCGTCGTCACGCGGCGTCCTTCTCGGCGGCGGTCGCGCACGTGCAGTCGGGCCCGCAGCAGCCGGGGTCGACGACGAGCACGAGCCCGAGCAGGTCGCCCAGCGCACGGGCGAGGCGCTCGTCGGCCAGCCGGTACTCGGTGCGGCGGCCGTCGGGCCGCCCGACGACGAGCCCGCACCCGCGCAGGCACGCGAGCTGGTTGGACACGACCTGCCGCGAGACGCCGAGCGCCTCGGCGAGGTCGGACGGGTAGGCGGGCGCGGTCCGCAGCGCGAGCAGGATCCGGGTCCGGGTCGGGTCGCCGAGCGCGTGGCCGAGCCTGGCGAGCGCGGCCGCGTGGGTCAGGGTCGTCACGAGGCCAACAGTACACGGAAGCGTGTACTAATCCCAGGGCCCGAACCGCCCGACCTCCCGCACCACGGTGTCGACGAGGAGCGGGTGACCGAGCGGCCGGAAGTGCCCCGAGAGCGGCAGCTCGACGTTCCGCGCACCCTCGAGCCGGCCGGTCTCGGGGATGTGCGGGTCGAACCGCGGGTAGATCGCCGTGATGCGCTCGTTGACGACGAGCTCGCCGGCGAGCGCCAGCAGCACGGGGTCGCGCGGGTCGAACGACCGCAGCGAGCGCGTGAGCATGTACCGCGCCCAGCGCGAGCCGGAGAACGGGGTCGCGATCGCGACCATGCCGACCACGCGGTCGGAGGCGGTCGACAGCATGACGCGCTTGCCGATGAGTCCGCCCTTGCTGTGCGCGACGAGCACGACGCCGCTCAGCCCGGTCCGTTCGAGGTGGTCGGCGACGACGTCGGCCGACTCGGGGACGGGCCGTGCGTTGTGGCGCAGGGCGGGCACGGTCCTGATCGGGTACCCGGCCCGCGCGAGGCTGGCGGCGACCGGCGCCAGGAACTCCCACGTCTCGTAGATGCCCGGCAGCAGCACGACGGGCAGGCGGTCGCCCGAGGCGCCGCCCGCGGCGCCCGGCGCCGTGTCCGGACGGCGGCCGCGCCGCACGAGGCTGCGCAGCTGGCGGTCGGTCGCCCACGCGTAGTCGGCGGCCCAGGCCCCGAGCCGCGAGAGCACGCCGCCGGGCGAGCGCCGCCGCTCGCTCACCCGGGCTCCCGGTCGGTGGCGCGCCACACGTCGAGCACGGCCTGCGCGACCCCGGCGGGGTCGGCGTCCATCGAGTGGTGCCGCCCGCGCACGGTCCGGTGCTCGCCCAGCGTCGCGCGGGCGGCGAGCAGCTCGACCCACGGCACGGGAGCGACGGGGTCGCGCGCGCCGCGCACCACGACGACGGGCGCCGTCGTCCGCGGCAGCACGTCCTCGAGCCGGTGGTCGACGACGTGCCGCAGCTGGGCGAGGTAGTAGGGGATGCGACAGCGCACGAGCGCGTCCACCAGCAGCACGCCGATCGTGCGCGGCGGCTCGCCCACGGCGTCGACCGCCAGGCGTGCGGCCTGCCGTGGGATGGTGCGCGTGCCGGGCTCCGCCGTCGGTCCGACGAGCACGCCGGCGCTCGCGGCGTCGGGGTGGTCGGCGAGCAGCTGGCCGGCGACCTGCGCTCCCATCGAGTGGCCGACGACGACGGGCGCGGGCATCCCGGCGTCGAGCACGTGCTCGCGCACGTACGCGGCGACGGCGGCCGCGTGCTCGGGGATCGTGACGTCGCGGCTCAGGTGCGGGGAGGCGCCGAAGCCGGGCAGGTCGACGGCGTGGACCTCGCCGTGCTCGACGAGGTGCGCGGCGAGCCGGCCGTACGCGCGGGCCGAGGACCCGACGCCGTGCACGAGCACGACGGCGCGCCGCGCGTCGAGCGGTGCGCGCACGTGGCCGACGACGGTGAGGTCGCCGGTCCGGGAGCGGTGGGTGCGGCGGAGGACGGCCGTGGGCATGTTCGACAGCATCGGCGAACCCGTCCCCGCACGCCCGGCGGGCTACCGCGCGAGCACCTCGGCGAGCCACTCGACGGTGGGCCCGAGCACCTCGGCGTCGAAGCGCGGGTCGGAGTGGCCCGCGCCGTCGAGCCAGGTCACCCACGGCTCGACGCCGGCCGCGCGGAGCGTGTCGATGAGCAGGCCCGACTGCGGCGGTGCGACCGTGCAGTCCGCGGTGCCGTGCGCGATCGCGAACACGGGCAGCTCGGTCGCGCTGCGCACGAACGGCAGCGGGCCCGCCTGCTCGACGAGCGCGGCAGGGAGGGTGCGCAGCGGTGCGCCGAGGTACCGCGACTCGGGCGAGTCGTCGGCCGAGTGGTGGGTGGGTCCGCACCCGGCCTCGGCGGCGTGCGCGTCCATGCGCAGGAAGTCGGTCGGCCCGTACCAGTCGACGACGGCCGTGACCGCGCTCGAGACCTTGCCCGCACCGGTGCGCGGGCCGGTGTCCCAGGGGGCGACGCGGTCGCCGAGCGCGCCGATCACGAGGGCGATGTTCGCGCCGGCCGACTCGCCCCACAGGGCGATGCGGTCGGGGTCGATGCCGTGGTGGCGGCCGTGGCCGCGCAGGTGGCGGACGGCGTCGCGCACGTCGTCGACCGCCGCGGGGAACGGCGCCTCCCCGGACAGGCGGTAGTCCACGGACGCGACGGCGAGGCCGGCGTCGAGCAGGGGGCGGACCTTCGGCCCGACCTCGGACCGGTCGCCCGCCTGCCACCCGCCGCCGTGCACGAACACGACCGCGGGCGAGGGTGCCAGGGGCGTGGCGCCCTCGGGCAGCCACACGTCCATGCGCTGCGCCGGCGAGCCGTCCGCGTAGGCGACGTCGGACCGCGTCGGGGCTGGGGCGTCGGTGACCACGAGGTCACCGTAGCGAGGTCCGCCGTCCCGGTCCCGCCGTCTCACCCCCCCGGGCCGCACCAGGCCCGTCTCGTACGCGAGCACGACGAGCGCGGCGCGGTCGCGCGCGTCGAGCTTGGTGAGCAGCCGGCTCACGTACGTGCGCGCGGTCGCCGGGCTCAGGAACAGCTCGCGCGCGATCTCGTCGTTGGTCAGCCCGCGCCCGACCCGCTCGCGATCGTCGGCCTCACCGCGCTCGTGTGGATCGCCGTCGTCGGGTTCGGGCGCGTCGCCCGGCCCGTCCTGACCCTCACGCTCACGGGCCTCGTCTTCGGCCTGATCGCGATGGCCACCTCGATCCTCTTCGGCGGTGTCGGCCTCCCCGGCGAGACCGCCGCGGCCTGGACCGTGGTCCCGGCGCTCGCCATGGACGCGTTCTGGGGCTTCGTCGCCGGCCTGATCGCGCTCGGCGTCCAGAAGGCGCGGGGTGAGGCCCGATGACGCGCACGACGGCGGTCGCGAGGCTGCTCGGCGTCACCGGCGCGCTCGTGCTCGTGGCGTCGGGGTGCGCGCTCGTGCCCGGCTCCGTCACGCCGGTCGCCGAGCAGGAGTTCGCGAACGAGCTCGCGATCCCGCCGCTCGCGCCCTCGCGCGTCGTCGACGGCGTGCGGACGTTCACGCTCACCGCGCAGGAGGGCGCGACGTCGTTCGCGCCGGCCACCGAGCCCGGCGTCATGACGCGCACGTGGGGGTTCGACGGCTCCTACCTCGGCCCGACGCTGCGCGCCCAGCGCGGCGAGCGTGTCGCCGTCGAGGTCACCAACGCCCTCGACGAGCCGACGAGCGTCCACTGGCACGGCATGCACCTGCCCGCGGCGATGGACGGCGGGCCGCACCAGGAGGTCGCGCCCGGCGAGACGTGGCGGCCCACCTGGGAGATCGACCAGCCCGCCGCGACGCTCTGGTACCACCCGCACCCGCACGGGGCCACGGAGGAGCACGTGTACCGCGGGCGCGCGGGCCTCTTCCTGCTCGACGACGACGCCTCGCTCGCCGCCGACCTGCCGCAGGACTACGGCGTCGACGACGTGCCCGTCGTCGTGCCCTTCGCGATGGGCGGCAACGACGCGTTCGACGTGCTCGAGCTGCGCGCCGCGGACGAGCTCGCGCCGTCGCCCGAGCCGGCGTGGGGCCCTCGGTGCACGCCGCGCACGACGCGCTCCACGAGGACGCGACCGTGGCGCGCACGTTCGAGCTCGACGACCGGCGGATCAACGGCCGGCGGATGGACATGGGCCGCGTCGACGAGGTGGCGACGGTCGGCACGACCGAGGTGTGGGAGGTGCGCAGCATCGTCCCGATGCCGCACAGCTTCCACGTGCACGACGTCCAGTTCGCCGTCCTGTCGGTCGACGGGCGCGAGCCGCCGCCCGAGCTGGCGGGCCGCAAGGACACGGTCTACCTCGAACCGGACCGGACCTACCGGCTGCTCCTGCGGTTCGACGACTACGCCGACCCCGACGTCCCGTACATGTTCCACTGCCACATGCTGCTGCACGAGGACGAGGGAATGATGGGCCAGCTCGTCGTCGTCGAGCCGGGCACGCCCCCGACACACGACATCGACGCACATGACGCGCACAGAACGAATTCGTGAATGCGATAACGAGAACCTCAAAGAGGAACGCTTCAGGTCGCGAGTTCCAGGATCGTCGGTAACGTCCAGATGCGTACGGTGTACCCCAGCGCACCGATGTCTGAGCGAGAAACAAGAGAATCCGTCCCAGGAAGGACGTCGACGATGGACATCGCAGAAAGCTACGACTGGCCAGGGATCCTCGGGAAGATACTCATCGCCCTGCTGATCCTCGTCGTCACGTGGATCGTGGCGCGCCTGGTCAAGTGGGCCATCACCAAGCTCATGGCACGCGTACGTTTCCTCCGGCGCGAGGGCGCGGACGGCCGTGAGATCGGCGCCTCGATCGGCCAGATCGCGGCGCTCCTCGTGTGGCTCTTCGGCCTCATCGCGGTGCTGCAGGTGTTCCAGCTCAACCAGGTGCTGGGGCCGATCCAGGGCATGCTCTCGACGATCATGTCCTACCTGCCGAACATCATCGGCGCGGCGGTCGTCTTCTTCATCGGCTTCCTCATCGCGAAGATCGTCAAGCAGATCCTCGAGGCCGCTCTCGGCTCGGTCGACTTCGCCGGGCTGTTCGGCCGCGCGAAGTCCGCGGCGACCCGCACGACGGGCACCGCCGAGGGCACGATCGACCCCGCCACCGGGGAGTACACGACGACCCAGACGGCCGCCGGCGACACGCGCGAGACCAACCGGCGCATCGTGTCCGTCGTCGCGAACCTCGTCTTCGCGGTGATCCTCATCGTCGTGGCCATCGCGGCCCTGCAGATCCTGGGCATCTCGGCCATCTCCGACCCGGCGGAGCGGATGCTCACCATGATCCTCGGGGCGATCCCGGCGATCATCGCGGCGCTGCTCCTCCTCGGCCTCGGCTACCTCATCGCGAAGTTCGTCGGCGACCTGCTCGAGACCACGCTGCAGGGGGTCGGCGTCGACCGCGCCGTCGAGAACCTCGGCGTCTCGACCGGCCGCACGAGCCCGTCCAGCATCATCGCCTGGATCGTGAAGATCGCGATCATGCTGTTCTTCGCGATCATGGCGGCCCAGGCGCTGGGCTTCCCCGCGATCACGGACATCCTCAACGAGGTCCTCGAGCTCGGTGGGCGCGTGATCTTCGGTGCGGTGATCATCGCGGCCGGCTTCTTCGTGGCGAACCTCCTGAGCCGCGCGGTCGGCTCCGGCACCGCGAGCACCGTCCTGCGGTACGCGACGATCGTGCTGTTCGTCGCGATGGGCCTGCAGTACATGGGCATCGCCGACTCGATCATCAACCTCGCGTTCGGTGCCGTCGTCGTCGGTGCCGCGCTCGCCGCGGCCCTCGCGTACGGCCTGGGCGGTCGCGACGTCGCGGCCCGCTCGCTGGAGAAGCTCGAGCGCAAGGTCGAGACGACGCCGTCCACACCGCCGACGCCTCCGCCGCCGAGCACGCCGCCGAGCACGCCGCCGCCGGCCGGCCCGGCCGTCTGACGTACGGCGACACCCCCACGGGGCGCTCGCGGACCTCGTCCGCGGGCGCCCCGTCACGTCCGGCGTCGGCTCGGAGGCCGGGCTCAGAAGTCGATGCGCATGACGGACCGGCGCTTCGACGGCCGGCTCAGCTCGCGGAACCCGGCGTCGAGGAACACCGACCGCGCGCCGACGTACAGCTCGCCCCACGCGCTCGTGGTGCCGGGCGCGAGCTCGAGCGGGTAGCCCTCGACCGCGCGGGCGCCGCGGGACCGCGCGTGCTCGACCGCGGCGGCGGCGAGCGCCGCGCTCACGCCCCGCCGCCGGTAGCCCGTCCGGGTCACGAAGCACACGACGGCCCACACGCCGTCGTCGTCCGGGTCCTCGTCGCGGCCCGCCCACGGCACGCGCATGCTGCGCAGGTGCCGGTACGCCGGCCGCGGCTCGACGGCGCACCACCCGACGGGCGTGCCGTCGAGGTAGGCGACGAGCCCGCTCGTCGTCGCGGCGCCGGGCTCGCCGCACCGGGTCTGCTCGCGCAGCCGCCCGGCGCGCTCCTGGAACCCGAGCGACTTCCACTCCGCCGCGGTCGCGCGGAACCATTGGCACTGGCACCGGTGCGCCTCGCCGCGCTCGCCGAGGACGGCCTGGAGGTCCTCCCACGGGGCCTCGTTGGCCGGTACGACGACGAGCGCATCGGTGGTCATGGTGTGGTCCACTCCTCGGCGAGCATCCCGTAGACCAGAGTGTCGGTCCACTCGCCCTTGGACCACCAGTCCTGGCGCAGGTGACCCTCCTGCCGCATGCCCAGCCGCTCGCACAGCCGCGCCGAGCGCTCGTTGCGCGCGTCGAGCTGCGCGACGACGCGGTGCATGCCGTAGTAGCCGAACGCGAGGCCGAGCAGGGCCCGCATGGCCTCGGTCGCGTAGCCGCGGCCCGTGTGCGCCGGGTGCACGACCCAGCCGACCTCGCCGCGCGAGACGGTGTCGCCCGTCGTCCACAGCGCGACGTCGCCCACGACGACGCCCTCGTGCTCGACGACGAGCGCGAGCGCCGAGCCCGGCTCGCCGATGCCCGTGCGGGCCATGCGCTTGGCGATCCTGGCCTCGGCGTCCTCGGGCGTCCACGGGTCCTCGAGCAGGTAGCGCACGACCTCCGGGTCGCCGTAGTACTCGAGGCTCGGCCCCGCGTCGTCGGGCTGGTAGAGCCGGAGGGTCAGCCGGCCGGTCGTCAGGGGCACGGGCGTGGCGTCGGGCCCGGGTGCTGGGTCGTTCACGGGGTCGTTCGTCACGAGTGAAGACCGTAGCGGGCCTGCCCGACACCGCCCGTCGCGCACCGAGAAATCGGTGGACGCGGCGCCGGTCGCGCGGGAGCGTGGGAGCCATGACCACCACACCGGCACGGACGGAGGCGGCCACGACGACGTGGCGGGTCCTCCCGGCACCGCACGCGACGTCGCTCGAGCAGCCCGAGGCGTGGGCGTACCGCGGCATCGCGGCCGTGGAGAGCGCGGCCACGACGGCAGAGTTCGGCGACGACGACATCGCGCCCCGCGCGATCGACGTGCTCGTCGGCATGAAGCACCAGCAGTACGTCCGGCGCGAGCGCCTCGTCGCGGTCGAGGACGGACCCGACGGCGCCCCCACCGTGGTGGGGCACGGCGTGCTGTTCCTCCCGCTCGCCGACAACCGGCACCTCGCCGAGATCCGGGTCGTCGTGGCGCCGAACCACCGTCGGCGCGGCATCGGGTCGGCGCTGTACGAGCGGCTGCGCCGACGGGCCGAGGAGGAGGGCCGCACGACCCTGCTCGGCGAGGTCGAGTTCGCCGCCGAGCCCGACGCGGACGATCCCGACGCCCTGCGACCGCCGTCGGGCAACGGCCTCGTCTCGGCCGACCTGCCCGGGATGGCGTTCGGCCGGCGCCAGGGCCTGGGCCTCGAGCTCGTCGCGCGCCGCTCGGCGCTCGACCTCCCGCTGCCCGGCGGCGCGGCCGAACGCTTCGAGGCCGAGGCGCGCGCCGTCGCGGGCGAGGAGTACCGGACGCACACGTGGGTCGACGCGATCCCGGACGAGTGGATCGACCAGTACGCGGCGCTCGAGCAGCGCCTGTCGGTGGACGAGCCCAACGCCGGTCTCGACCTCGAGCCCGAGGTGTGGGACGCCGCGCGCGTGCGCATGGTGCTCGACCAGAACGCCGAGCGCGACCAGGGCTTCGTCGTCACCGTGGCCGAGCACGTGCCGACCGGCGAGCTCGCGGGCATGACGACGCTCGTGTGGCGGCGTGACCGCCCGGCGTGCACCGAGCAGGAGAGCACCGTCGTGCTGCCCGAGCACCGTGGCCACCGGCTCGGCATGCTCGTCAAGGCCGTCAACCTGCGGGCGCACGCGCGGCTGCGGCCCGAGACGCGGCGCATCTACACGTGGAACAACGAGGACAACGCGCACATGCTCGCGATCAACGTCGCGCTCGGGTTCCGGCCCGCCGGCGGGTCGGCCGAGCTGCAGGCCAGGCTCGCCGACCTGCCTCCCGCGACGTAGCGCGTCTCGTCGCGAGGTAGCGCACCCGCTCGCGAGGTAGCGCGTTTCGTCGCGAGGTAGCGCGAGGATGTCGAGAATCCGTGGTCGGCTCCGTCCCCGGGGTGAACGCGACCGACCACACCGGGTCGCAGAGCACCGAGGAGAACGACGATGGCCAAGTACCTGCTGCTCAAGCACTACCGCGGCGCCCCGGCCGCGGTGAACGACGTCCCGATGGAGAGGTGGACGCCCGACGAGGTGTCCGCGCACATGCGGTACATGGCGGACTTCGCCGACCGGCTCCGGGAGACGGGCGAGTTCGTCGCCGAGCTGGCGCTCTCGCCGGAGGGCACGTTCGTCCGGTACGACGGCGAGGGGCGCCCGCCGGTCACGGACGGCCCGTTCGCGGAGACGAAGGACCTCGTGGCGGGCTGGATGCTCATCGACGTCGACAGCTACGAGCGCGCCGTCGAGCTGGCCGGCGAGCTGTCGGCCGCGCCCGGTGCCGGCGGGACGCCGATCCACGAGTGGCTCGAGCTGCGCCCCGCCCTGGGCTCGCTGCCGACCATCACGGACTGAGCGTGGACGAGGCGCTGCTGCGCAGCACCGTGCCGCACGTGCTGGGCGTCCTCGTCCGCCGCGGCGCGGCTTTACGCCGAGGCGGCGCTCACGGCGCCGACCCTGGCCGAGCGCGACCACCTCACGCGCCGGGCGGCCCGGCTCAACGCGGCGTCGTCCCGCTGACCGCCGGGTCGTCGTCGAAGGCGGGCAGCCCGTCGATGCTCGTGAGGTTCGTGCGACGCCGGTACTCCTGCGACCCGGCCTCGCCCTTGCGCTCGAAGAACGGTCCCATGAGGTCGCGCTCGCCCTCGTAGGACATGAGCGGCACGCCCCAGCCGCAGCTGTCGGAGACGCGCTCGACGTCGACCACGATCACCGCACGGGCGCCGGGCAGGTCGGTGAACCGGGCGGCCAGCGCGGGGTACTCGTCGTCGTACCGCGTGACGACGCGGCCCGTGCCGTGGAACCGGACGATGTTCGGCGGGCCCTCGAACGCGCAGAACATCACCGTGATCCGGCCGTTCTCGCGCAGGTGCGCGATCGTCTCGCTGCCGCTGCCCGTGCCGTCGAGCCAGGCGAAGGTCCGCTCGTCGAGCACGTGGAACGTCCCCGGGACGCCGCGCGGGGAGACATTGACGTGCCCGTCGGCCGCGAGCGGCGCCGTCGCGACGAAGAACACGTGCTGCCGCTCGACGAACTCGCGCAGCCGGCCGTCGATCCGCTCGTAGACCTTTCCCATGACGGCATGCTGTCAGAGGCCGGGGCGTCAGTGCCGCACGAACCAGGCCCCGAGAGGCTGCAGGTCGTCGCCGACCCCGTCGAGCGCGCGCAGGCTCTCGGCGACGAACCGCGCGACGGCGCGCGCCCCGGCGGTCCCGAAGTGCGTGTCGTCCCGCGCGAGGTCCTCGGGGATCTGGGCACCGATCGCCGCCGCCTCGCCGTGGACGAAGAGCGACCCCGACGCCTCGGCGCCCATCCACGCGTACAGCCAGCGGGTGAGCACCGTGAGGTCGATGACGGGCACGTCGAGCTCCGCGCCGAGCGCGCGCACGGGGCGGGCGTCGGCGTCGAGCACGTCGGCGACGAACTCCGCGAGGCGCCTCCGGTAGCCGCCGTCGGCGGCCAGCTCGTCGGGCTCCTTCTGGTCGTTGTGGCCGAACTGGATCACGACCGTGTCGCCGGGCCGCAGCGCCGAGACGACCTTGTCCCAGTGCCCCTCCTCGCGGAAGGACCTCGTGGTGGCGCCGCTGACGGCGCAGTTGTGCACCTCGTCCGCGACGAACTCGGCGAGCACGTGGCCCCAGCCGAGGACCGGCAGGTCGGCGCGGCCGGAGGTGCTGCCGTCGTCGGACGGGGCGACCGTCGAGTCGCCCGCGAGGTGGATCGTCATGGCCGTCCCCGTCGATGTCGCTGTCTTGAATCCATTCAAAAGGATGCCGCCCAACCTAGGCCCGCGGTGCGGCGCAGTCAACGGCCGGGTGTCGGTGCGGGCGGACCCCGAGCAGGTGTGGGAGCTCCTCGAGGAGGAGGCGGAGCCGCCGGCGGTCGCGGACGCTCTCGCCGGCACCACCGTCGACGGGCTGCGGACGCGGTTCGACCCGGCGGCGCTCGCCCGGGCCGAGATCTACCCGGAGATCTGGGACGAGTCCGACGTGTTCGAGGCATACCTCGCGCCGGCGTTCGAGCGGCTGCGGTCGCTGTACGCGCACGCCGCGGCCCGCGGGGACTGGGTCCTGCAGGCGATCGTGTAGGTCCCGGCCGACCGTGCCAGGGTGGAGGTATGGCCAACCGCCTCGCGCACGCGACGAGCCCGTACCTCCTGCAGCACGCGGACAACCCGGTCGACTGGTGGGAGTGGGGCGCGGACGCGTTCGCCGAGGCGCGACGCCGCGACGTGCCGGTCCTGCTGAGCGTCGGCTACGCGGCGTGCCACTGGTGCCACGTCATGGCGCACGAGTCGTTCGAGGACGACGACGTCGCCGCGGCGCTCGCCGACCGCTTCGTCGCGATCAAGGTCGACCGCGAGGAGCGTCCCGACGTCGACGCGGTCTACATGGGCGCGACGACCGCCCTCACGGGCCAGGGCGGCTGGCCCATGACGTGCTTCCTCACGCCCGACGGCGAGCCGTTCTTCGCCGGCACGTACTACCCGCGCGAGCACTTCCTGCAGGTGCTCGACGCCGTCTGGGAGGCCTGGACCGAGCGACGCGACGCCGTCGAGCGGCAGGGGGCGGCCCTCACCGAGGCGATCGCGCGGACGTCGGCACGCCTCACGCCCGACGTGCTCGACGAGGCCGCGCTCGAGCGGTCGGTGCGGCTCGTCGCGCGCGACGCCGACCCGGAGCACGGCGGGTTCGGCGGCGCGCCGAAGTTCCCGCCGTCGATGACGCTCGAGCACCTGCTGCGCCACCACGCCCGCACGGGTGACCCGTCGGCGCTCGAGCTCGTCGAGCGCACGTGCGAGGCGATGGCCCGCGGCGGCATCTACGACCAGCTCGCCGGCGGCTTCGCGCGGTACGCGGTCGACGCGGCCTGGGTCGTGCCGCACTTCGAGAAGATGCTCTACGACAACGCCCAGCTCCTGCGCGTCTACCTCCACTGGTACCGCGCGACGGGCTCGCCGCTCGCCGAGCGCGTCGTGCGCGAGACCGCCGAGTTCCTGCGCGCCGACCTGCGCACGCCCGAGGGTGGCTTCGCCTCCGCGCTCGACGCCGACACCGACGGCGTCGAGGGCCTCACCTACGTGTGGACCGCCGAGCAGCTCGCCGACGTCCTCGGGCCCGCCGACGGTGCCCGCGCGGCCGAGGTGCTGTCGGTGACGCTCGAGGGGACGTTCGAGCACGGCACCTCGACGCTCCAGCTGCGCGAGGACCCCGACCCCGAGTGGTGGACCGGCGTGCGCGCGCGGCTCGCCGAGGCGCGCGCCGGGCGCCCCCAGCCGGCGCGCGACGACAAGGTCGTCACCGCCTGGAACGGCCTCGCGATCGCCGCGCTCGCCGAGGCCGGCGAGCTCCTGGGCGTGCCGGGCTACGTCGACGACGCGCGCGACTGCGCCGACCTGCTGCTGCGGCTGCACGTCGTCGACGGACGGCTGCGGCGCGCCTCGCGCGGCGGCGTCGTCGGCACGGCGCCCGGCGTCGCGGCCGACCACGGCGACCTCGCGGAGGGCCTGCTCGCGCTGCACCAGGCCACGGGCGAGACGCGCTGGCTCGACGCCGCGGGCGAGCTGCTCGAGGTCGCGCTCGAGCGCTTCGGCGACGGCGCCGGCGGCTTCTACGACGTCGCCGACGACGCCGAGCGCCTCGTCAGCCGGCCCAAGGACCCCACCGACGGACCCGAGCCGTCGGGCCAGTCGTCGCTCGCCGGGGCGCTCGCGACCTACGCGGCGCTCACGGGCTCGTCGCGGCACCGGGAGGCGGCCGAGGCCGCGGTCGCGGCCGCGGGCACGCTCGCGAAGCAGGTGCCGCGCTTCGCCGGCTGGACGCTCGCCGTCGCGGAGGCGCTCGCCGCGGGCCCGCTGCAGGTCGCGGTCGTCGGGCCCGACGACGGTGCGCGGCTCGCGCTCGAGCGTGCGGCGCGTGCGTCGTCGTCGCCCGGGCTCGTGCTCGCCGTCGGCGAGCCGGACACCCCGGGCGTGCCGCTGCTCGCCGACCGCCCGCTGGTCGACGGCCGACCGGCGGCGTACGTGTGCCGCGGTTTCGTGTGCGACCGGCCCGTCACCACCGTCGAGGAGCTCGAGCGCGCGCTGGCGTCCTGAGCGCAGGTGTCGGACCCGGACCCTACGGTGGTGCCGTGAACCCGGTCGACCGCAGCCTCGCGTACGTGGTGTTCGGGACCACGGTCGGCCACTGCGCGCTCGTCTGGGACGAGCGCGGCGCCGTCGTCGGCTCGACGCTCGCGCAGCGCGACGCGGACGAGACCCGCCGAGCGGTCCTGCGGTGGTACCCGCGAGCGGTCGAGGCGCCGCCGCCGGCCGCTGTGGCCCGAGCCGCCGCGGCGGTCCGGGCGCTGCTCGAGGACGGGACCGGTGACCTGACCGGGATCGCGCTGGACCCGGACGCGGTGCCGGAGTTCGACCGCCGCGTCTACGAGCTCGTGCGGGGCATCCCGCCGGGGGAGACGCTCACCTACGGCGAGGTCGCGGCCCGGCTCGGCGCGCCGGGGGCGGCCCAGGCCGTCGGCCAGGCGCTCGGCCGCAACCCGTTCCCGCCGATCGTGCCGTGCCACCGGGTGCTGGCCGCCGGGCGGAAGGTCGGCGGCTTCTCCGCGCGCGGCGGTCCCCGGACGAAGCTCCGCATGCTGGAGACGGAGGGCGTCCACCTCGAGCACCCGACGCTGTTCGACCTGTGACCACGTTCGACCTGTGACCACCGCGGCCGGGAACCGTCGTCGCGCCCGGTTCGTCTGAAGGGATGCCGCCCCTCGCCTCACGGAAGGTTCCCCCATGCCCCCGATGTCCCGCACCGGTCGCCTGTTCGCCGTCGTCGCCGTGATCGAGGCGATCACCTGGGCCGGCCTGCTCGTGGGGATGGTGCTCAAGCACGTCACCGAGACCACCGACGCGGGGGTGTGGCTGTTCGGGCGCCTGCACGGGGCGGCGTTCGTCGCCTACGTCGTCGTCGCGCTCGTCGCGGCCGTGCGCCTGCGCTGGGGCGGGCTGCGCACCCTCGTCGTGCTCGCGGCCGGGGTGCCGCCGCTGACGACGCTGCTGGTCGAGCGGTGGCTGCGCCGCACGGGCCACCTGTCGGAGCCGGGCGGGCGCGTCGCGGCGCCCGCCGAGCCGGAGCCGGTCGACGCCTGACGGCGGCACGCGCGGCGCCGGACGACGACACCCGCCGTTTCCCGATCGTTACCCCGGGAGACCGCGGCTCGTCGGACGGCGCCGCTACTGTGGCACCGGCCACAGCCTCTTTCACCCCAGGAGCACACTCCATGTCTTCTGCTCGCCAGCGGACCGCCGGGGCGCTCAGCCTCGGCCTCGTCCTCGCGGGCGTCACGACGGTCGGCGCCGCACCGGCGCAGGCCGACCCGATCGTCGACGTCCAGATCCTCGCCACCAACGACTTCCACGGGCGCATCCAGCAGGACGGCACCCAGGCCGGCGCCGCCGTCCTCGCGGGCGCGGTCGACCAGCTCCGCGCGCAGAACCCGAACACGGTGTTCGCCGCGGCGGGCGACCTCATCGGCGCCTCGACGTTCGAGTCGTTCATCCAGCACGACAAGCCGACGATCGACGCGCTCAACGCGGCCGGCCTCGAGGTCTCGGCGGTGGGCAACCACGAGCTCGACCAGGGCTACGACGACCTGATCAACCGGGTCATGGCCGCCTACGACGCCGAGACGAACCCGTACGGCGGCGCCGAGTGGCAGTACGTCGCGGCGAACCTCAAGCTCCGCGCCACGGGCGACGACGCCGTCCCGGCGAGCTGGATCAAGGACTTCGGGCAGGTGCAGGTCGGCTTCGTCGGCGCGGTCACCGAGGAGCTCGACGCGCTCGTGAGCCCGGCGGGCATCGCCGACCTGGAGATCCGGAGCATCGTCGAGACGACCAACGCGGAGGCCGCCTCGCTCAAGGCCGAGGGCGCCGACGTCGTCGTGCTGCTCGTCCACGAGGGCGCGGCGGGCACCGACTGCTCCGCCATGCCGACCGCGGGCGACGCGTTCGCCGAGATCATCACCGGCGTGAGCCCCGAGGTCGACGCGATCGTCTCGGGCCACACGCACCTGGCCTACGACTGCGCGTTCCCCGTGGCCGAGTGGTCCGACCGGGCCGTGACGACGCGCCCCGTCGTGTCCGCCGGCCAGTACGGCATGAACCTCAACCAGCTCGTGTACTCGGTCGACGCCGCCACGGGCGAGGTCGTCGGCCTCACGACCGACATCCTGCCGCTGGCCAACCAGGGCTACCCGGCCGACCCCGACGTCGCGGCGCTGGTCCAGGCCGCCGTCGCCGAGGCCGACGTGCTCGGGGCGGAGCCGCTCGGCGAGATCGCCGGGCCGTTCAACCGCGCGCAGCGCTGGGGCACGAACCAGGCGGGCGAGACGGTGCTCGTCGAGAACCGCGGCGGCGAGTCGACGCTCGGCAACCTCGTCGCCGAGGTGCAGCGCTGGGCGACCGAGACGCCCGAGGCCGGCGGCGCGCAGATCGCGTTCATGAACCCGGGCGGTCTTCGGGCCGACATGGTCGGCACCGGCACGGGCGCGTTCCCGCGCACCCTGACCTACAAGCAGGCCGCGGTCGTGCAGCCGTTCGCCAACACGCTCGTCAACATGCGGCTCACGGGCGAGCAGATCAAGACCGCGCTCGAGCAGCAGTGGCAGCCTAAGGGCTCGTCGCGTCCGTTCCTGCGGCTCGGCGTCTCCGAGGGCTTCACCTACACCTACGACCCGGCCGGGCCCGCGGGCGACCGCATCACCGCCATGTCCCTGCACGGCGAGCCGATCGACCCGGCGGCGACGTACTCGGTCACGGTGAACTCCTTCCTCGCGACGGGCGGCGACAACTTCGCCGTGTTCGCCGACGAGGGCAACAACGCCCGCGACACCGGCAAGGTCGACCTGACGGCCATGGTCGACTACCTGGCGACCTTCGCGGCCGACGAGCCCCTCGCCGTGGACTACCGCCAGCACGCGGTCGGGGTCTCGTTCCCCGCCGACGCCCCGGCGACCTACGCGCCCGGCGCCACGGTCGCGTTCGACGTCAGCTCGTGGTCGATGTCGACGGCCGCCGACGTCAAGGACACCGAGCTCACGGTGTCGCTCGGCGGCGTCGAGCTGGGCACGTTCCCGGTGGACACCACGCTGGGCACCGCCGCGTTCGACGAGCTCGGCACCGCCGCGGTGAGCGTCGTGCTCCCCGAGGACCTCGAGCCGGGCACCGCCGTGCTCACGCTCAGCGGTGCGGCGACCGGCACCGAGGTCACCGTCCCGGTCGAGGTGGTCGAGCCGCACCCGTCGACCAACGGCAAGGCCAAGGGCCACGACAAGGGCAAGGCCCAGGGCAAGGCCGTCGGCCACCACAAGGAGCGCGGCCCGGCCCTCGCCACCGCGCTCTGACCTGACCCCTTCACCGCTGTGGGCGTGATTTCTGGCCCGAGTTGCCCGGTTCGTCCGGGTTTCCGGGACCAGAAATCACGCCCACAGCGGGATGGGGTGCTCAACCCCAGCCGCACGCCTCGCTGACGTACGCGAACAGCTCGGCCTTGAGCTCGTCGGGCATGGGCAGGTAGACGACGGGCTGCTCCTCGCCGTCGACCACCGCGTAGACGGGCACGAACGTGCCGCGCTTGTCCTCCGCGACCGCGTGGGGGTCGCAGCGCGCGGGCACGACGTCGAGCCGCAGCCGCCCCTCGCCGTCGCCCACGAGCGCGTCGCCCGTCCACGCCGGCCCGCCGTCGGCGGGCGCCATGAGCGTCGTGGCGCCGACCCGGACGACGCTCACGTCGGGTCCGCCCGCCACCGGCTCGACGCCGACCGTCAGGAGCGCGGGGTCGCCCGCGTCCGCGGGTCGGTCGAGCCCGAGGACCCGCAGCGTCGCGCCCTCGGCGACCCGCCGCCGCGCGCACTCCTCGGCGTGGACCGCAGCGAGGCGCCCGTGCGGGTCCGTCACGTCGACGACGACGGCGATCGCCGGCCCGTGCTCCTCGGCCTCGCCGCGGGCCACGCGCACCTCGGCCGTGCCCGCGGGCTCGCCGTGCCCGACGACGGGCGGTGCGGTCGCGCAGTCGACCTCGCCGAGCGCGATGCGGACGTCCCGGGCTCCGCCGGGCCACAGGGTGCGCGGCCGCGGCTCGCCGTCCGGGCTGCTCGGGCCGAACCCCGGCACGCCGAGCGTGCCGCCCAGCAGGGCGAGGGTCTCGTCGGAACCGTTCGTCACGTGCAGCACCGCGCGCCGGTCGGCGTACTGTGTGCGGTCCTGCCGCAGCTCGACGTCCAGGGCCGGCGTCACGTCGTCAACCACGTCGTCGGGCACGTCGGGCGTGCCGGTGGGCACGTCGCAGGCGCCGAGCGCGAGGACGCCGGCCGTCGCGGCGACGAGCAGCGCCCGGCGCGGGCTCATGAGGCGTCGCCCGGCACCGACCCCGCGCGCGGCGGGCGGTCGATCACGCGCGACATGACGATCGACGTGCGCGTCTTGTCGACCTTCGCGTGCGTGCGGATCGCCTCGACCGTGCGCTCGATGTCGGTCATCGAGCCGGCCATGACGTGGACGATCGCGTCGGCCTCGCCCGTGACGGTGTCGACGCGGACCACCTCCGGGATGGGCGCGAGGTCGCGCTGGAGCGTGGCGGGCGAGATGTTCCCGCGGCAGAAGATCTCGACGTAGGCCTCGATGTCCCAGCCCAGTTCCTCGGGCGCGACGCGCACCGTGAACCCCGAGATCTCGCCGCGCGCGAGCATGAGGTCGACGCGGCGCTTCACGGCCGGAGCCGACAGCCCGACGGCGTCGCCGATCTCCTGGTACGTCGCGCGGCCGTCGCGGAGCAGGTGGCCCACGATCTTGCGGTTGATGGCGTCCACGGCACCTCCTGCGACGGATTCTTCAGCAGGCGATACGGAATCACAAGGAATCCCCGCCAAACGCGCAATGAACCGGGCCCGGCGCTGCGGACGGTGCCCTCTAGGTTCCGCGGTATGACGCTCACCACACCACCGGCGGCCACCACCACCGACCTGCCGGTCACCTCGGCCGCGCCCGCGCCCGCCACCCTGACCCGCAGCGCGACGCCGCGCCACTTCCTCATGTGCCCGCCCACCTACTTCGACGTCGTCTACGCGATCAACCCGTGGATGGACCTGTCGGTGCCGGTCGACCGCGACCGTGCCCTCGCGCAGTGGGACAGCCTCAAGGCCGCCTACGAGGCGCACGGCCACCGCGTGGACGTCATCGACCCCGAGCCGGGCCTGCCCGACATGGTCTACGCCGCGAACGGCGGCACCGTCGTCGGCGGCAAGGCTCTCGCGGCGCGCTTCACGTTCCCCGAGCGGCAGCCCGAGGGCGTCGCGTACGAGGCGTGGTTCGCCTCCGCCGGCGCCGAGCACGGTCTCGTCAGCCTGGGCCAGGCGAGCGACACCAACGAGGGCGAGGGCGACCTCCTCTTCGCGGGCGACGTCCTGCTCGCAGGCACCGGCTTCCGCACGAGCCGGGCCGCGCACGAGGAGGCCGGCCGCCTGCTGGGCGTCGAGGTGCTCACACTCGAGCTCGTCGACCCGCGGTTCTACCACCTCGACACGGCGCTCGCGGTCCTCGACACCACCGGGGCCTCGCCGACGATCGCCTACTACCCCGAGGCGTTCAGCCCCGCGTCGCAGGAGGTGCTGCGCGAGCGGTACCCCGACGCGATCGTCGCGACAGAAACGGACGCCGCCGTGCTCGGCCTCAACGCCGTGTCCGACGGGCTCCACGTCTTCCTCACCGACCGCGCCACCGGGATGCACGCGCAGCTGCGCGAGCACGGCTACGTGCCCGTCGGCGTCGACCTGTCCGAGCTGCTCAAGGGCGGCGGCTCGGTCAAGTGCTGCACGCTCGAGCTGCGCCCCGCCGTCGAGCGCACCGCCGCCGGCGAGACCACCAGGGAGGACCGCGCATGACCACCGTCCCGTTCCTCGACGTCGCGAGCACGGCCCGCTGGGTCGCCCGACGCGGCCCGCAGGCCGTGATCGCCGACCTCACCGACGCGCTCGAGCGCGACGTCGCGCGCTGGGAGGAGCTCGACAAGCGCCCGCGCGTCGCGTCCCACTCGCGCGACGGCGTCATCGAGCTCATGCCGACGTCGGACGACGTCACCTACGGCTTCAAGTTCGTCAACGGCCACCCGCTCAACCCGTCGCGCGGCTACCAGACGGTCACGGCGTTCGGCGTGCTCGCCGACGTCCACAACGGCTACCCGACGTTCCTCGCCGAGATGACGCTGCTCACCGCGCTGCGCACGGCCGCGGCGTCGGCGCTCGCCGCGCGCCACCTCGCACGCCCGGACTCGCGCACGATGGCGCTCATCGGCACGGGCTCGCAGTCGGAGTTCCAGTCGCTCGGCATGCGGGCGGCGCTCGGCGTCGACCGGCTCACGGCGTGGGACGTCGACCCGGACGCCGTCGAGAAGTTCGTGCGCAACGCGCGCGAGCTCGGGTTCGACGTGCGCGCGGCCCGCAGCGCGGCCGACGCCGTCGACGGCGCCGACATCGTGACGACCTGCACGGCCGACAAGGCCAACGCGACGGTGCTCACCGACGACATGGTGCGCCATCTGGCCGCGCCGGGCGTCCACCTCAACGCGATCGGCGGCGACTGCCCGGGCAAGACCGAGCTCGACCGTGCGATCGTCGAGCGCGCCTCGGTGTTCGTCGAGTACGCGCCGCAGACGCGGATCGAGGGCGAGATCCAGCAGATGGCCCCCGACTTCCCGGTGACCGAGCTGTGGGAGGTCGTCACCGGCCGGAAGCCCGGGCGCGTCGCCCCGGACGAGCTCACGCTGTGGGACTCGGTCGGCTTCGCCGTCGAGGACTGGTCGGTCCTCCGTCACGTGCGCGACGACGTGCTGGCGACCGAGCCCGGGCTGCTGCAGCACCTCGACCTCGTCGCCGAGCCCGAGGACCCCAAGGACCTGTACGCGCTCGTGCGCGGGGCGCAGACGACGGCACCCGCGCACCACGAGGGTGCGCGGGTGCCGGTGGCCGACCCGGCCTGACGCGAGGCCGACCGGTCGACGTGGGTCGTCGCCGCCGCCGTCAGGTGTGCGAGCGACGGCCCACGATGGCGCCGTAGATCAGCAGGACGATGATCGAGCCTGCGATGGCGAGGAGCCACGTCTGGATCGACCAGAACTCCTCGAGTCCTCGGTCGAACAGGAGCGAGCCCAGCCAGCCGCCGAGGATGGCGCCGATCACACCGAGGATCAGTGTGACGAACCAGCCTCCCGGCTGCCGGCCCGGAAGGATCAGGCGGGCGATGGCGCCCGCGATCAGACCCAGGATGATGAACGCGATGATGCCCATGGAGTGAATCCCCCTTCGTCCGGCTGACGATCTTCACGTTCGCACCACATCTACGTGCTCGCACGTCGGGGACTTGCGTGGGCTCCCTGGCGCCCTGGCATCATGGGGCCGCCACACCAGGGAAGGACGACCGTGACCGCTCTCGAGACGCGCGCGGCCCGGCCTCGCGCCGTCGACGAAGCGTTGCGATCGATGCGCGAGGCGGCCGTTGCCGCAGGACGCCAGGACGGCCCCGGCGCGCCCGGGACAGCCGACCCGGACGTCCTGCGGACCGCGCTGGCGACGCTGCCGCACGACGACCAGCAGCTCCTGTGGGACGTGCACGTCCACGGGCGCGGGGTCGAGGCCATCGCGCAGGAGCGCGCGCTCCACGCGCGTGCCGTGCAGCACCGTCTGCGCCGTGCCGAGGAGCGGCTCGCGACGGGCTTCGCGGCCGCGCACGCGCGCTCGTGCGCGCCCGGGTGCCTCGACACGCGCTCCGCGCTGCAGGACTACGTGCGCCACAGGCTCGCCACGCGCCGTCGCGAGGCGCTCGAGAACCACCTGTTCTCGTGCGAGGACTGCATGCGCGCGTTCATCGACATCCGCCAGGCCGCCTGGGCCCTGCGCGACGCCGCACCGGCGCTGCTCGCGGGCGTTGTCGGCCTGGCCGCGGCCGCGCCGGTGGTCATCGGCGTCGGCGGCGCGGCGTCGTCGGGCGTCGGCGCGTTCGCGTGGCTCGGCTCCGCGGGAGTCGGCGCCGGGGCCGCGTGGGAGTGGTTGACGCGCGGGTTCCGGCAGCTCGGGCGGTCGGGGACGGTGGGCGTCGCGTCGGGTGCGGCGGTCGTCGCGGTCGCCGCGGTCGCGGTCGCCGTCGCGGGCGGAGGGGAGCCCGCGCCGCCGGGGGCGGACGAGCCCGCGCCGCCCGCGGCCGAGGCCCCGGCCCAGGCTCCGGCACCCGCCCCGGCGGCCCCGGCGCCGAGCACGCCCGAGGCGCCCGTCCCGGAGCCGTCGGACCTGCCGTCGGACGAGCCGGCCGCGGAGCCGTCGCGTGCGCCCGCGCCCGCCCCTGAGCCCGCGCCCGCACGCGAGCCCGCGACGCCGTCGTCGGACCCGGCGCCCGAGCCGACGCCGGACCGGACGCCCGGGCCCGCCGTCGTGCCGCCGCCGGCCCCCGAGCCCGCGCCGTCGCCCACCCCGAGCGCGGCGCCCGGCCCGACGCCCACCCCGACGCCGAGCCCCGATCCGACGCCCGAGACCCCGGCCGTCGCGCAGGTGACGCTCGAGGTCAGGGGAGTGGGCGTGTTCCGCGTCGTCGCGCGGGGCGACGGTGCCGAGATCACCGCCGTCACCGGCACCGCGCGGACCCTCGTGACCCGGGGCGGCGACGGCACGTGGTACGTCCGGACCCTCGGCATCCGCGACGGCAGCGTCGTCGTCGACGTCACCGGCCCCCCGGGCACGCAGCCGTCCGCCGCGCTGGTCTCCGTCCTCGCCCCGCGCTGACCCGCCGGGGGAGCGCACCCCGGAACGCGACGACGGCCGCCCCGAGTGGGGCGACCGCCGTCGGTCATGGCACACGACCTCGCTCAGCTGTTGCCGGGGCCGCCCGGCACGACGCCGTTGATCGCCTCGGTGCTCCACGCGAGCTTCTGCGCGGCGTGGCCGATCGCGCGCGACATGATGTCGAGCGCGGTCTTGTCGACGTTGGTGATGTCGTCGGCCGGGGTGTGGTAGTTCGGGTCGAGCCGGATGCCGGCGGTGCCGCCGAAGATCGCGGCCTCCTCCTCGGTCTTGATGCCGTCCGCGCCGGTGAACAGGCCGGACGCCGGGATGCCGTTGTTGATGAACGCCTGGTAGTCGGACCGCCCGGAGAACTCCGAGTCGACCCACGGCTGGCCGATCGAGTCGAAGTAGTCGGTGAAGACGGCCTCGGTCTCGACGGAGCCGGCGGGCACGGGCACGGGCGCGTCGTAGGTCGACTCGTTCGCGTCGTAGACGCCGATCGTGTAGTTCGGCGACCCGACCATGTCGAAGTTGAGGTAGGTCGCGATCCGGTCGAGCTCCTCGGGGTCGTTGGCCACGAGGTCGTTCACGTAGTGGGTCGACCCGATGAGCCCCAGCTCCTCGGCGCCCCACCACGCGAACCGGACCTGGTTGTTCAGCGGGCCGGAGCGGGCGAGCTGGACCGCGGTCTCGAGGATCGCGGCGGACCCGGTGCCGTTGTCGTTGATGCCGGGGCCGTCCTCGACGCTGTCGAGGTGCGCGCCCAGCATGACGACGTTGTCGGGGTCGCCGGTGCGCGTGGAGGCCAGCACGTTGAAGGACTCGAACTCCTCGACGTGCGACTGGTAGTCGTACGTCGCGACGGGGTCGCCGCCGTCGGCGAGCGCGGCGAGGATCGCCTGACCGGCCTCGAGGCTGATGCCGACGGCCGGCACGTAGGCCGGGTCCTCGGCGCCGAGCGTCGGGTTCAGCGGGCCCGAGACGTTGTTGTAGATGATGACGGCCTCGGCGCCGGCGGCCGACGCCGTGAGCACCTTGACCGAGAACGCGCAGCTCCCGCGGCTCACCAGCGCGACGCCGCCGGTGGCGTCGACGCCGGCCCAGTCCGCGGCCGTGCACCCGTGCTTCATCGCGTCGGACGGCTGGACGATGGGGCCCGTCACGCCGCCCTGCGGCGTCTGCGGCGAGAACTCGGCGGGGTAGAGCGGCCCGGGCACCTCGATGCCCGCGGCGGTGAGCGCGAGGGCGTCGACGACGTCCTGCTCGAACGTGAAGTACTGACGCTCGGGCGTGTAGCCGGACTTGCGCAGCACCGACTCGACGTACTCGGCCGAGGCCTCGTACCCGGACGTGCCCATCGCGCGGTTGCCGCCGTGGGCGTCCGCGATCGCCTGGAACGCCTCGAGGTGCTTGAACACCCGCTCGCCCGTGACGTGCTTGGACAGGTCCTTGCCGGGCATCTCCGGCGGTGCGGCCGTCGCCGACGGCGCGAGCGCCCCGGCCAGCACGAGCCCCGCGAGGGCGGCGGACGCGACGGTGGATCCAGCGAGCTGTCTTCTCACTACGACCTCCTGCTCGGGTTCCCCGCGCAGGCCCGGGGTCGGGCCGACGCCGCACGGTCGCGACGCTGCGGGGATGCGGTTGGCCCGAGCGTAGGCGGAACTTTTCCTCAAGGGAACCGTCGAGGTCGCAGATTTACACGCCGATGACGTGTCCGACACCTACGCGCGCTCGAGCAGCACGAGCACCTCGTAGTGGCTGGTCTGGGGGAACATGTCGAGCAGGCGCGCCCGCCGCGGCCGGAGCGACGGCATCTCGGCGAGGTCCTTGGCGAGCGTCGTGGCGTTGCAGCTCGAGTAGAGCACGTGACACACGCCCGAGGCCTCGAGCCACCGCGCCAGGTCCGAGCCGATGCCGCGTCGCGGCGGGTTGACCACGACCATCTCCGGCGTGTCAGAAGCCTGGTGGGCTCCGGCCCACCCGCTTTCTGACACGACGGTGGTCGCGTCGGCGGCCTCGAACCGCACGTCGCGCATCGCCTCGCGCCACCACGCGGCGTCGTGCCCGCCGACGACGGCGGAGCGGGGCAGCGTCGCCAGCTCGCGCGCCGTCGTGGTCGCCGACGCGACGGCCTCGGCCGAGATCTCGATCCCGCGCACCGCACGGCCGGGCGCCGCGCAGTGCAGCGCGAACCCGCCGACGCCGCAGTACAGGTCCCACAGGACGGCGGGGGCGACCTCGTCGACCCAGTCGCGCGCCTGCCGGTACAGGGCCGCGGCGACCTCGGTGTTGGTCTGGAAGAAGCTCTGCGGGCGCAGGTGCAGCGTGATGCCGTCGAGCCGCATCGGCAGCGTCTCGCGCTCGGTGAGCACGATCTCGAGCTCGCCCTCGAGCACCGCGGCGTGCGCCGGCTGGATGTTGACGCTCACCACCGCGACCTGCGGCAGCGCCTCGAGCAGCCACGGCAGGTGCTTGCGGATCCGCGCCACGGGCTCCTGCGAGCGCAGCACGAGCCGCACCATGAGCTCGCCGTCGGGCGAGAGCGTCACGAGGACGTGCTTGAGCTCGCCCCGGCGCGCCGCCTCGCGCGGCGTCTCCCGTCGGCGCCGGCGTGCGGCGCCCCCGTCGGGGCCCTCGGGCGACAGGTCGTACGGGCGGACCTGAGCGCGCGTGACGAGCTCGCCGAGCACCGGGAACGCCGCCTGGAGCGCGGGCGGGTACAGGCCGCAGTCGGTGAGGTCGATGCCGCGGCCCTCGAACGGGCCGCCGGCGGCGCCGAGGATGCCGAGCACAGGCTCCTCGACCGTCCCGCTGACGACCATCTTGGCCTTGTTGCGGAAGCCCGACTCGGCGCTCGTGACCGGTGGCAGCCACGCGACGTCGTCGTACCCGGCGAGCAGCGTGCGGACGTGGTCGGCCTTCTCACGGACCTGGGTGGGGTACGCGACCTGCAGGAGGGTGCACGAGTGGCACCGTCCGGCGTCGAAGTGGTCGCACTGCACCGGCCCATTCTCCCAGCCGCTTCCCCGGCCCCGGCGTCACCCCACGAAGAGGCAGAACGGGTGACCCTGCGGGTCGGCGTAGACGCGCAGCGGCTCCTCGGGGTCGTCCGAGCGGTCCCGCAGCAGCGTCGCCCCGAGCGCGAGCGCCCGCTGGTGGTGCCGGTCGAGCTCCGTGCGGTCGTCCACCGCGGTGTCGAGGTGGAGCTGCTGCGGCACGTCCGGCTCCGGCCACGTCGACCGTCGCAGGTCCGCGACCTGCTGGAACGCGAGGCGGAGGCCCTCGGGGCCCGTGAGCACGAGCCAGTCCTCGCCGTTCGGGTCCGGCTCGCCCGGGGCGGGCGGCTGGTCTCCGGCGCGGTACGTCAGCCCGAACATCTGCCGGTAGAACTCGGCCAGGGCGCGCGCGTCGGTCGTGTCGAGCACGACCGAGAGGATGCGCGGGTAGGTGGGAGGCATCTCACTCTCCGAAGCTCTCGGCCAGGGTGCGCAGCCGTGCCACGTGGGCGGCCCACGCGGCGGCGTCCCACCCCGGCAGGTTGGTGTTGTCGCGCGCGAGGCCGGCCGCGCCGTCGTGCAGCTCGCGCAGGATGTCCGCCTGGCCGGCGTGCCGCGTGAGGTCGGCGTTGACGTGCACGAGGATCCGGAGCAGGCTCGCGTCCGAGCCCTCGGGCCACCACGGCACGTGGCCCGCGGTGCCGAGGGGCAGCGTCGTGATGGTCTCGTCGGCGAACTCCCACACGCGCCGGTACAGGTCGACGACGTCGGTGATCGACTCGTCGGCCGTCGCGTAGAGGTCCGCGTTCGGGTCCTCCTCGCTCCACTCGAGCCACGGCACCTCGTCCGGCTCGGGCCACGGGCGCCCGAACGTCACGCCGAAGTAGTCGATCTCGATCCCCGCGGCGTGCTTCACGAGGCCGAGGAGGTTCGTCCCCGTGGGCGTGCGCGGCCAGCGCGCCTCGCGCTCGGAGAGCCCCTCGAGCTTCCACACCAGCGCCTCGCGCGTGCGCTGGAGGTACTGGTGCAGGGCGTGTCTGACGGCGTCGTCGGTCGTGGCCATGGGCTCCATCCTGGCGGCCGCCTCTGACAGTCCGCGTCAATGGTGGCGCAGCGCGTCGATCAGCTCGTCCTTGGTCATGGACGACCGGCCCTCGACGCCGAGCTCCGCGGCGCGCTCGCGCAGGTCGTCGACCGTCCAGTCCTCGTACGACGGCGAGCGACCGCCCTCGCGGCCGACGTCCTTGCGCCCGCGTGACGCCGACGCGTTGGCGATGCGCGCCGCCTTCTCCTTGCTCTCGCCCTCGTCGCGGAGCTTCTCGTACAGCTCGTCGTCCTTGACCGACGGGCCGTGGTCCTTGCCGGGCATGTCGCTCTCCCTCCGGCGGGTGGGGTCGGACCACTCCACCGTCTCCCCGGTCGGGTGACTTCGCACGTCCGCCGGTAGGGTCGGCGCGTGCCCCGAGCCGTGCTGCGCCTGACCGCCGCCACCCTCGTGTGCGCGTCCGCGATCCTGCTGTTCGCGGTGCACGTCCGCCCGCTCGCGTACGTGCCGCTCGTGGCGGGCGTCGCGCTCGGGCTGGCCGTCGACCGGCGGCTCGGCCGCGACCTCGTGCTCGTCGCGGGCGGCATGGCGATCATCTCGACCATCTCGCTCGAGGCCGACCTGTCCGACGCCGGGATGGTCCGGTTCGCGGTCGTCCTCTCGCTCGCGGTGCTCGTGCCCTGGGCGGTCTCGCGCTACGTGTACCGGGACGACGGCGGTGCGGGCGCCGTGCGCTTCCCGGTCGCCACGGGCCGGCGCTGGAGCCGCGGCCAGATCCTCTACCTCGTGGCGGTCGTCGTCATCGGCTACCTCGTGCTGCCGTGGTACTTCCTCGGCTCGGGCGCCTACCTCAACTGGCCGGACCTCGAGCGCTCGGGCGACGTCGCGCGCCTGTTCGTCGGCGTCAACGCGGTGGGCATCTGGGACGAGCTGTTCTTCATCTGCACGGTCTTCGCGCTGCTGCGCCGGCACTTCGGGATGCAGACGGCCAACGTGCTGCAGGCGATGGTGTTCGTCTCGTTCCTCTGGGAGCTGGGCTACCGCGAGTGGGGCCCGGCGCTGACGATCCCGTTCGCGCTCGTGCAGGCGTGGATCTTCAGCCGGTACAAGTCCCTCACCTACGTCGTGACGGTGCACCTGCTGTTCGACGTCGTGGTGTTCGCCGTGCTCGTGCACGGCCACCACCCCGAGCTGTTCGACGTGTTCGTCACCGCGCCCTGACGCGCGTCACAGCGCGTCGAGGATGTCCTGGAGCCGCGCGATCTCCGCCGCCTGGCCGGCGCCGATGTCGTTGGCGAGCTCCTCGGTGCGCAGGTCCTCGCCCGAGGTGAGCACCGTGACCGCCATGTCGACCGCGCCCTCGTGGTGCTCGATCATCGCCTCGAGGAAGAGCCGGTCGAACTGGGGGCCCGACGCCGCCTCGAGCGCCGCCATCTGCTCCGCGCCGATCATGCCCGGCATGTCGCCGTGGTCGCCGTGGTCGCCGTGGCCCGCGTGGCCGCCGCCGGGCGCGCGCGGCCCCGACCCGTCGAGCTGCTCGACGTCGGCCGGGACCGGCAGGTCCCGCTCGGCGAGCCAGGCGGCGAGCCCGTGGATCTCGGCCCCCTGCGTGTCGTAGATGCGCGACGCGATGGCCTTCACCTGCTCGTGCTCGGCCCGGTCGACCGCGAGCTCCGCCATCTCGAGCGCCTGCAGGTGGTGCGTGATCATGTGCGTCACGAAGTCCGCGTCGGCCTGGTTCCACCGCGGGGCCGTGCTGTCGTCGGGGACGAAGTCCTCCGGCGCGACCGTCGTGGCGGGCTCGCCGGGCCGGCCGGGCTGCAGCACGACGCTCGACGGCGTCGAGCTCGCCGCGGCGTCGTCGCCCGTGCAGCCCGCCAGCCCCGCGACGAGCACGCCGGGCACGAGGACCCACGCCGGGGCGGACCACCGCCGTCGGGCACGCCTCGCCACGTCGTGGCTGGGAGGAAGATCCACGTCCACTGTCACCGCCTCGTAAATTTTTGCCGTGTCCTCTGGTGGCGCAGGTCACATTCCGCCAGAGTGGGGGCACCCTACCAAGGAGGTGTGACGCCTGTGCGTCGAATGACAACGATCCACAGACGACGTGCGCTCGCGGCCGGATCCCTGGCCGGAGCGCTCGCCGTGGGGTCCCTCGCGGCCGCGGGACCCGTGTTCGCCGAGCCCGGCGACGGTGCCGAGCTCCCCGCCCAGGGCATCGTGGCCCTGGACGACTCGACGACGCCCGTGGACCTGACCCAGCCCGGCAGCATGGACTCCGTCAACATGGAGCTGCTGGCCAACATCCCCAAGAACGGCCACTTCACGGCCGAGAGCGCGTACAGCTCGGACATGGCGTTCCAGGGCGACTACGCGTTCGCGGGCAACTACAACGGCTTCACGGTGTACGACGTCAGCGACCCGGCCGCGCCGGAGCAGGTCGTCCAGGTGCTGTGCCCCGGCTCGCAGAACGACATCTCGGTCTACGGCGACATCCTCGTGCTGTCGACCGACTCGCGCCGCACCAACGACTCGTGCGAGAACCAGGGCGTGCCGGGCAGCGACACGACCAGCCCGTACTGGGAGGGTCTGAAGATCTTCGACGTGTCCGACCCGACGGCGCCCGAGTACGTGACGTCGGTCGAGACCGCGTGCGGCTCGCACACGCACTCGCTCGCGCCGAGCAAGGACGGCCGGACGCTCTACGCGTACGTGTCCTCGTACTCGCCCAACGTCAACCTGGTGAACTGCCAGCCGCCGCACGACCTGATCTCGATCGTCAAGATCCCGGTCAAGGCGCCCGAGACGGCCGAGGTCGTCGCGACGCCCGTGCTGTTCCCGGACGGCGGCTACGAGGGCGCTCCGGGCAAGTCGGCCACGTCCGGCTGCCACGACATCACGACGTACGTGAAGCTCGACCTCGCCGCGGGCGCCTGCATGGGCGACGGCATCCTCATGGACATCTCCGACCGTGAGAACCCCGTCGTGATCTCGAGCGTGCGCGACACCGAGAACTTCGCGTTCTGGCACTCGGCCACGTTCAACAACGACGGCACCAAGGTCGTCTTCACCGACGAGCTCGGCGGCGGCGGCGCGGCCACCTGCAACCCGACGGTCGGCGAGAAGCGCGGCGCCAACGCCATCTACGACATCGTCGACGGCGAGCTCGAGTTCCGCAGCTACTACAAGATTCGGCGGACGAACACCAACACCGAGAACTGCGTGGCCCACAACGGCTCGCTCATCCCGGTCAAGGGCAAGGACATCATGGTCCAGGCCTGGTACCAGGGCGGCATCTCGGTGTTCGACTTCACCGACTCGGAGAAACCGACCGAGATCGCGTGGTTCGACCGGGGTCCGCTGTCGAACGAGCGGCTCATCCTCGGCGGCTCGTGGTCGGCGTACTACTACAACGGGTACGTCTACTCGAACGACATCCAGCAGGGCTTCGACGTCCTGCGGATCGCCGACGCCGCGGGGGTCGGCAAGCAGAAGCCGAACACCTACAAGGAGTTCAACCCGCAGCAGCAGATCCCGTTCCACGGGTGACCTGACGGGCTGACCCGCACGCCGACGGCCGGCCACCTCGCGCTCCCGGGAGGGGGAGCGGGGTGGCCGGCCGTCGGTGCGCGTGCTCGGTCAGCTCACGTCGCCGCGCCAGGCACCGGTCTCGGTGCCACGACGCTCGATGAACTCCTTGAACCGCTCGAGGTCACCCTGGACGCGCCGGTCGTCGAAGTTGAGCGCGGCGCCGACCTTCTCGGTGAAGCCCTCCGGGTCCCAGTCCATCTGGACGGTGACGCGCGTGGACGTGTCGCTCAGCCGGTGGAAGGTGACGACGCCGGCCTGGTCCGGACCGCTGGTGCTGCGCCAGGCGACGCGCTCGTCCGGGTGCTGCTCGGTGATCTCCGCGTCGAACTCGCGCTCGACGCCGCCGATCTTCGTCCGCCAGTGTGTCGTCGTGTCGGTGATCTGACGCACCTCCTCCACGCCCTCCATGAAGTGCGGGAAGTCCTCGAACTGCGTCCACTGGTTGTACGCGGTGGTGACGGGGACGTCGACGTCGATCGACTTGGTGACGCTTTCCATGGCGACTCCTTCCTGTCGGTGACTTCACCGTCACCCGGGCGCCGGGCACTCGCACGCGCGCGGCGGAGTCAGGCGCGACGGCGGCGCAGCCGGCTCTCGACGACGGGGACCGCCACGGCGACGAGCGTGAGGCCGGCCCCGAGGTAGGTCGCCGGGCCGGGCGGCGCGGCGTCGGGCACGACGACGTCGAGCACGAGCGCGCCGACGACCTGGCCGGCGATCATGCCGAGCGCGAGCAGCAGCACGCCGATGCGCTGCACGACGGCCGCCTGGATTGCGATGAACACGATGCCGATGAGGCCGCCCGAGTAGAGCAGGAGGTCGAGCGGCAGGTCCGAGGGCAGCGCCCCCGCGGGCCACCCCTCGAGTGCGACCGAGACGGCGAACGCCGCGAGCAGGGCGGCGGTCCCGACGACGAAGTTGACGAACGTCGCCGCCCCGACGGCGCCGAACGCGCCGGCCATGCGGCCGCCCGCACCGCCCTGCTCCACCGCGGCCGCGCGGATGCGGCCGTTCATGGCCTGCTGCCAGGACTGGAGCGCGCCCGCGACGAACGGCACGACCGCGAGCCCGAGCGCCGCCGTCGAGCCCACCGAGCCGGAGACCGCGATCGCGACGGCGACGACGGTGAGCGCGGGGCCGAGCGCCCGGCCGAGCGTGACGAGCCGGACGCCGCCCGGCGCGAGCCCGAGCCGGTCGACCAGGAGCGAGCTCACGGACTGGCCCGCCACGATCGCGACCATGAACAGCGCGACGCCCAGCGTGCCGACCGTGAGGCCCTGCGCGGCGACGTAGAAGCCGCCGCACGCACCGCCGAGCAGCTCCCACCAGCGCAGGCCGCCGCCCCGCAGGCGCCCGACGACGTGCCCGACGGCGGCCCGGGCCGCGGGCCAGCACGCGAGCGCGAGCGTGAGCCACACGAGGCCCGACCCGAACGAGATCACCGCCGCGCCGAACCCGCTGCCCACGTGCTCGGCCAGCGTGCCGTTGACGCGGCTCTGCACCGCGGCGCCGAACCCGCCCGTCACGGCCGCGGCGACGCCGAGGACCCTCGACGCGGTGTCGGGGGGCGGGGTCGGGGCGGTCACCCCGGGAGTGTACGACCCGGATCCGGGCCGTCCCCGTGCCACCATGCGGCTCATGAGCACCGACCTCGAGCCCGCCGAGGCGCCCGAGGACTTCCCGGGCACGAGCGCCGACACGGGCTGGTACGTCACGCCCGAGGCGCAGACGGTCCGCGAGGTCTACCGGGGCCTCGAGGCCGAGTTCGGCACGGTCGACTACTTCGTGGACCTCCACAACCAGTGGTCCTGCTACGCCACCGAGGACCTCGAGAGCATGTCGCCGCTGTCGATCTCGGCGCGGTTCATCGACGACCCGAGCGAGTTCGGCGACTGGCCGAAGTTCGACATGGACGCGTCCAAGCGGGCCAACGTCGCGGTCTACAAGGCGCTCCAGAACCAGGGCAGGTCGGGCTTCGGCGCGGTCACGCTCTACCCGCAGGACACGAACCTGCCGGGCACGGCGCTCGGTTCGTTCGCGCTGCGCGGCAGCGCCACGGTGCTGTTCGAGACCTCGAGCCAGACGCAGTACGACGGCATGAAGCGCAACGGCATGCTGCGCGCGGCGGGGTCACCCGCCCGTACCCGCGCGGCAACGCCGCCGAAACCTCCGCGGCGCACGATGGCTCCAGGCACCCACGAGGTCCCCACGGAAGGAGCCCGCCATGGAGGCGACCCCCTCGACCACGGCCCGTCGCGCCGCGGCCGTCCACCCCACGACCACCCGCGCCACGAACCCCCGCCCCACGACCCCCGCGACGACCCCGCGCGGCGCGTCGGGCGGCGGCGACCGGCTGACCACCGACCCGGCCGACCGGCGCAAGCGCGCCAACGCCGCGCTGCTCGAGCTCGTCGTCACGCAGGCGACCCGCAGGCGGTAGCCCGGCGGTAGATTCGTGAGGTGGCTCGACGGCGAGGCGCACCCGACCCCTACACGTTCGACCTGGTCCCGGGTGACGAGGTCGACGGGTCGGCGCCCGACGTCGTCGGGGAGCGGACGCTCGACGCGGCGTACGGGGCCGAGGACGTCATGGTCGAGCCGGCCGCGGGAGGGCTGCTCGCGGTGCTGCGCCTCGAGGACGCCACGACGGGCGAGGTGGTCGTGGAGCTCGACGCGCCGTTCACCCCGGTCAGCCAGCTGTGGGAGTGCTCTCACGGGATCCTCGAGGACGGGGACGTGATCGTCGCCGAGTTCGGGCGGGGGCAGCTCGTCGCGTCGCCCCTGGTCGTCGAGCACTCCCACTGCGGGGTCGACGTCGCCACGGCCGCCGACGGGACGGACCTCACGGAGGCGTCCGGGGACGTCCGGACGGGCTTCGGCTGGTACGGCGTCGGGGGCCGCATGCCGTACCCCGACGGCGGCGTCGTCGCGACCGACGACGAGGGCCGCAGCCGCCTGGTCGACGACGAGGGCGAGGTCGTGCTCGAGGTCGTCGGCACGATCGTCGTCCCGAGGGCCACCGACGGCGCTCCCACCGACGTCGTGCTGGTCGACACGCACGACGGCTCGATGGTCGCGGTCGACCGCGACGGCTCCGAGCTGTGGAGGGTCTCCGTCCCGTACGCGAACGCGATCGTGCGCGCCGACGGGGTCTTCCTGGTCGGCGGCTTCGACGGCCTGCTGGCGCTCGACCTGCGCACCGGGGCCGAGCGGTGGCGGACCTCGGGCGAGTTCACCGACCCCGGCGCGATCCTCGTACCCGCGACCGGGGCCGCGACCGACGGCAGGACGGCGCTGCTGTCCGCGACGACGCACGACATGGCGTCGGGCCGCGTCGGGACCGCCCTCGTCGCGGTGGACCTCACCACGGGCGACGTCGCGCCCGTCGAGGTCGACGGCGCGGAGTGGGAGACGCTGGTCACCGTCGACGGTCACCCGCTGCTGCTCACGGCGGAGCTCGACCGCACGAACGGGCTCCGCGGCCTGACCGCTGAGAGGGTGAGAGGACTCGGACGGCAGTAGCGTCGAGAGGTGGGCCGGCGACGCGACGCCGACGACGGCGTCTTCACCTTCGAGATCGTGCCCGGTGACGGTCACGATCCTCGCCGGAGCGCGCCCGAGGCGGCCGACCTGCCCGACGGCGGTGCCGCCGTCGTGCACCTCGAGCGGGTCGAGCCCGACCCCGAGCCCGAGGCGGGGCCGGCACGCGGGCCCCGCACGCCGCACGCGCAGCGGTGGCTCGTCGCGGTCCTCGTCCTGGTCCTCGGGGCGGTCGGCGCGGTCGCGATCGACGTCGTCGGCGACCGGAACCGGGCCGCGGCGCTGCGCGTCGCGTCGGGCGGCGTCCTCGACCTGTCCCGGCCGCCCGCCGTGACGTGGGACGTCCGCGCGGACGACCGCGCACCGGGCGGGCTGGTCGCGGTCATGGGCGGGGCCGCCGTCATCCAGCGCTACGACGACCTCGAGGGGGTCGACCTCGACACCGGCGAACGACGCTGGTCCGTGCGCCTGCCCGACCGGACCAGCGAGTGCGGCGGCGGGTACGGGCTGTGGGACCAGCGCGCGCGGATCGTGCCGTCGCGCCTGCTCGTGTGCCTCTCCGGGCGGGCCGAGGAGCGGACGGTCGTCGTCGTCGACGCCGAGGGCGGCGTGGTGTCGCGGCGCCCGCTCGAGGTCGCGGACGACCTGGTGCGGCCGGCGCCCCACGGCGCGGTCGTCACGGCGTCGTGGGTCGGGCAGGCGTCCGAGCCCGACGTCGGGCTCACCGGCGACCCCGCGGCCGGCGACGTGCAGGTGGACGGCGAGATCGCGGACGGGTACGACGCCGAGGTCCGCCTGCTCGACGCCGTCACGGGCGAGGTGCGGTGGGAGCGCATGGTCGAGTTCGAGCCCGTGCTCGACGGCTACCGCTGCGTCGAGTACACCAACGGGGGCCGCGACGCGGAGGTCGACCTGCGCGGTGAGCTGCGCGTCGCGTCGGCCGGCGACCTGCTCTGGGTCTTCGGCTGCGGCATCGACGCGTGGTTCACGCCCGCGGGCGAGCGGCTCGAGGTCGTGGCCGGCGTCGGCCCCTCGAGCCACGGCGCCGCGGTGCGGGCGCTCGACGGCGGCGGGTACGTCGGCTCGGCGACCGGCGGCCGCGTGGGGTCCGTCCCCGAGGGCGACCGCCTGCTGGGGCGGGACGGCCAGGTGCGGCGCGAGCTCGGCGGGCACCTGCTCGTCCCGCGCGCGTCCGACGGTGGCCGGGGCGGCGTCCACCTCGTGCGCGTCGGCGACGAGACGCACGCCGTCGACGACGAGGGCCGCGTCCTGTGGGTGCGGGGGACGCGCGTCGTGGCGCTGCTCGCGCAGGCGGGCGGCATCGCCGTCGTGACCGACGCGCTGGGCCGCGTGGCGGGCCTCGACCTGGACACCGGGCGCGAGATCTGGTCGCACGACGACCTGCTCGCCGACGTCGAGGGCGAGCGGGTGTGGGGCTCGGTGTCCGACCGGGTGCAGTCGGTGTTCACCGACGGCCGGCGCATGGCGCTCGTGTGGCCGGCCCTCGACCAGGAGCAGATCGCCGCGCACTGGGCCGCGGTCGACGTCGCGACGGGCGAGCTCGTGTGGACGAGCATGCTCGAGCACGACGCGTGGGGCATCGACCTCGCGGCCGACGGGCGCCTGCTGCGCTGGTCGCCGACGGCGATCGTCGGCCTGGGCTGACCGCGCTCAGGCGTCGGGGTCCGCAGGGTCCTCGGCCAGGACCCGGTAGATCTCCCGGCGCGCGCGGTCGAGGACCTCGACGGCGGCCTCGCCCTGCGCTGCGGTGCCCGTCCGGACGACCTGCTCGACGGCGTCGCCGAGCGCGTGCAGGCCCTTGCGCAGGTCGCGCAGGTGCGCCGGGCGGCCGCCGGCGACCGTCTCCCACGGCGTGCCGAGGTCGCCGCGGTGCTCCTCGACGTAGGCGCGGCCCGCGTCGGTGAGCGACGCCAGGCGGCGGCCGCCGTCGTCGGACACCTCGACGAGGCCCTCGTCCTGGAGCTGCGCGAGGGCCGGGTAGACGGCGCCCGGGCTCGGGCGCCAGCGGCCGTCGGTGCGCTCGGCCAGCTCGGTGATGACCTGGTAGCCGTGCATGGGCTGCTCGGCGAGGAGCAGCAGGATCGCCGCGCGGATCTCGCCGCGCCCGGCACGCCGGCCCCGGGGCCCGCCGGGTCCGAAGCCGGGCCCGAAGCCAGGCCCGAAGCCCGGGCCGAAGCCGCCGCGTCCGCGACCGCGGTGGCCGTGGAACGCCTCGCGCGGGTCCCGGCCGTCGGGTCCGGGCCGGCCGCTGTGCGGCATGCCGGCGCCGTCGGGGAAGTCGCCGCGACGGCGGCGCCGTCCGCGCGGTCCGAAGGGCTGCTCGAAGGGGTCGTGTCGTGGGGTTCGCATGGGATGCCTCCTGGCCGGGGGTGGGTCGGGAGCGGGTGCGCTCGACCGAACATCATCGAAGATACATCAACGATATATCGTTAGCAATCCCAGACGTCGCCGAGGTAGCGCAGCAATCGGCGAAGTAGCGCGTTCTCGCGCGAGGTAGCGCTCGATCCGCCGAAGTAGCGCGGGCTACGGCGTCTGCAGCGCCGCGAGCGCTCCGGTGTCGACGACCGCCTCGCACGTCGCCGCCACGACGCCGTCGGCCACGAGCGACGAGGCCACGACGAGCTCGTCGGCCGGGAGCGCGGCCGGCCCGGGGACGCCGTGCACGGCGACCGCGTCGACGTCGTCGGGCGCCTCGACGACGAGCGGCGCCAGGTTGAGGTAGCCGACCGTGGCGCACGAGGTCGCCCCGTGGGCGGCGACGAGCCCGAGCACGAGCGCGACGACGACCACGCCCGCACCGAGCGCGGCCGCCGCCGCACCGACCACCACCCGACCCGCCATGCCGCTCCCCGCTCTGCTCCGAGCCCCGTGCCCTGCGTGTGTCGCAGGCGTCGCGATCCTTGCGCCGCGCCCCCGCCGGGGTGGACCGGCGCGGCGCGGTCTGGTGGGGTGGGGGCGTGACGGGCTACGACGCGCGGTTCCTCGGTCCCGACGACGCGGTGCACGTGCCGCTGCCCGCACCCGCTCCGGACGCCCCGCCGCGCACGTTGCGCCGCCTGGACCACCCGCACTTCACGGTGCTGCTCGACCCGGCACGGCGCCTCGCGGCGGCGACCGGCGTGATGATCGACGGCGCGCGCCTGCAGCCGCTGCCGCGCACGGGCGGCTGGCGGCTCGACCCGCAGGCGCCCGAGCACGAGCAGGCCGGTCCCGAGCTCTACCACCGCAACGCCCTCGACCGCGGGCACCTCGTGCGCCGGCGCGACCCCATGTGGGGCACGGTCGCCGAGGCGGTCGCGGCGGGCGAGGCCACGTTCGTCTACACCAACGCGGCCCCGCAGGTCGGGCGGTTCAACCAGTCGAAGGAGCTGTGGAACGGGCTCGAGGACCACGTGCTCGCCTACGCGCAGGCGCACGAGCACCGGCTCGTCGTGCTGACCGGCTGCGTCCTCGCGGCCGACGACCCCGTCTACCGCGGCGTCGGGATCCCGCGCCGGTTCTGGAAGATCGCGGCGTGGGCCGCCCCGTCGTGGCGCGTGCCCGACGACGGCGGCCCGGTCGCGCCGGCGGCCTCGCTGCGGGCCGCGGCGTTCGTCCTGGACCAGAGTCCGCAGCTCGAGGAGGTCGAGCTGCGGACGCGCACCGCCCGGGCGCTCGCGGCCGGCGAGCTGCCGCCGCTCGGGCCGTTCCGGACCTTCCAGGTGCCCGTGGCCGACGTCGCGGCGCTCACCGGGACGGACCTCGGGCCGCTGCCCGCGGCCGACGTGCTGCCGGCCGCGGGCCCGCGGCCCGAGGGAGTGCCGCCGTCGGGCACGGTGCCCGGCGGCTGGCGCGAGATCACCGCACCGACCGACCTGCGCGTGTGATCAGGCGGACTTGATCTCGCTGCGGGTGAGCCGCACGAGGCCGCCGACGACGGGCAGCACGGCCCAGATGAGCGTCGCCGTCGCGACCTGGGCCCACTCCTGACCCGATGCGCCGCCCTCGAGGATCGGTGCGCCGGCCGTGCCGAGGTCGATCCACGGCATCGCGTCGCGCACCGCGGTGATGAGCGAGCCGACGATGCTGAACAGCGTCGGCAGGAACAGGTACGACACGATCGCCGCGGGCGTGTTGAGCAGCAGGAGGCCGAAGCCGACGCCCTGCACCATGCCGATGACGACCAGCAGGAGCGCGCCGAGGACGGCGTCGCCCGGCACGTTCCAGCTCGCCTCGGCGCCGCGGAACTGCACGACCCACAGGTGGGCGAGCGCCGCGACCCCGAATGCCGCCGCGAAGAACACGACCCCGGACGCGACCGCGCTGAGGAGCTTGGCGAGCCCGACCCGGACGCGCCGCGGCTCGAGCGTGAACGTCACGAGCGCCGTGCGCTGCGACCACTCCGAGGTGGCGGCGAGGATGCCCACGATCGGCAGCAGCATCGCCATGGGCGTCACCGTGCCGAGGAAGAACCCGCCGAACGGGACGTTGCCGTCCCCGACCGCACCGGTGATGACGACCACCGCGGCCGTGATGATGCCGATCGTGGCGAGGAGCCAGCGCCCGGCGCGGGTGTCGAGCTGCTTGCGCCACTCGACGAGGGCGAGCGTCGCGAACGAGATCGGCCGCACCTCGGCCGTCGTCCGCTCGGTGGTCCGGGGTGCTGTCGTGGCGGCGGTCATGCCGACACCTCCTCGCGCGCGTCCCCGGCGGTGAGCTCGAGGAACAGGTCTTCCAGGCCGCGCGAGTCGGCGGCCCGCAGCTCGGTCACGACGACGCCGGCGGCGCTCGCGGCGCGCGCGACGGCGGCGGGCTCGGCCTGGGCGTCGACGCCGCCCGTGGCCAAGGGCTCCGCGGTGATGCCCGCGGCGGTGAGAGCCGCGACGAGCGCGGCGTCGTCCTCGGAGCGCGCGAACGTGCCGGCGCGGCGCAGCAGGTCGTCCTTGGCGCCCTGGGCGACGATGCGGCCGCGGCCGATGACGACGAGCCGGTCGGCGACCTGCTCGATCTCGTGGAGCAGGTGGGAGCTGAGCAGCACGGTGCCGCCGTGAGCGGCGAAGTCCTGGAGCAGGTCGCGCATCCAGCGGATGCCCGCGGGGTCGAGCCCGTTGGCGGGCTCGTCGAGGATGAGCACCTCGGGGTCGCCGAGCAGCGCGGACGCGATGCCCAGGCGCTGGCGCATGCCGAGCGAGTACGAGCCGACGCGGCGGGCCGCCTCCTTCTCGGTGAGCCCCACGAGGTCGAGCACCGCGTCGACCCGGCGCCGGTCCACGCCCGTGAGCAGCGCGGCGAGCGTGAGCACCTCGCGACCGGTGCGCCCGGCGTGCTGCGCCGAGGCGTCGAGCAGGACGCCGACGCGGCGGCCCGGGTTGGCGAGCGCCGCGAACGGGACGCCGAGCACGCGGGCGGTGCCCGACGTCGCCGGCGTGAGCCCGCACATCATGCGCATCGTCGTGGACTTCCCGGCGCCGTTGGGGCCGAGGAAGCCGGTGACGTGGCCGGGGGTGGCCGTGAACGACACGTCGTCCACGGCCACGACCGGGCCGTATCTCTTGGTCAGGTGCTCCACGGTGATCATGGCTGCCAGCCTTCCCGCGCGCGCCCGGCGCGCGCATCCACCGACGGCATGGACCTGGGTCCGCCGTCTCGGCCGTCCGGCGTCGTCCGAAAGGATGACCCGCCACCGCCTGACGGCGGATGACCGGGCCGGGCGCGGTGCCTACTCTCGGTGCATGCCCATCCCAGCCCCTGGCCGACCGGCCGCCGACCGCTCGCGCGCCGCCCGCGTGTGGGGCGAGGTGTGGCGCGTCCTCGTCGCGGCGGTGTTCGGCATGGTCATGGGCGCGTTCGTCGCGTACGAGGCCGACATGGGTGACCGCCTGATCTCCGACGAGCTGTGGGCGCTGGACTTCCTCGTCGGCCTGCTCGGCCTCGGCCTGCTCCCGCTGCGGCGCAGGGCGCCGCTGACGGTCGCGCTCCTGCTCAGCGCGGCGACGACCGTGTCGATCGCGGTGGTCGGGGCCGCGGTCATCGCCGTCGTCTCGCTCGCGACGCACCGCCGGTGGTGGAGCGTGGGCGTCGTCGGGGTCGTGTTCGTCCTCGCCGGGTGGGTCTACGGCCTGCTGCACCCGCTCGTGGGCGACCCCGGCTACTGGCCGCTGCTCGACGTCGTGGGCGGCGTCGTCATCTATGCGCTGCTCGTGTGGATCGGCGCGTACATCGGGCTGCGCCGCGAGCACCTCGCCTCGCTGCGCGAGCGGGCCGAGACGGCCGAGCGCGAGCAGGCGAGCCGCGTCGCGCAGGCGCGGGCCAACGAGCGGGCGCGGATCGCGCGCGAGATGCACGACGTGCTCGCCCACCGCATGTCGCTCGTCGCGATGCACGCGGGCGCCCTCGCGTACCGGACCGACCTGCCGCCCGACAAGGTCGCCGAGACCGCGTCGATCGTGCAGTCGAACGCGCACGCGGCGCTGACCGAGCTGCGCGAGGTGCTCGGCGTCCTGCGCGAGACCGGCGGACCGGTGCCCGACGCCCCGGAGGGCATCGTCCGCGCGCCCGAGCGACCGCAGCCGACCCTGGCCGACCTCCGCGAGCTCGTCGACGACGCGCGCGCGAGCGGCACCGAGGTGCACGTCGACGTCCGCGCCCGGCGGCTCGACGAGCTGCCCGACGCCGTGAGCCGGCACGCGTTCCGCATCGTCCAGGAGGCGATGACCAACGCGCGCAAGCACGCCCCGTGGGCGCCCGTGACCGTCGTGGTCGACGGCGAGCCGGGGGAGGGGCTCTCGCTCGCGGTTCGCAACCCGGTGCGCAGCGTCGGGCCGCAGCTCGCGCCGGTCGGCGCGCCGCCGCCGTCGGGCCTCGGGCTGGTGGGCCTCACGGAGCGGGCCGAGCTCGTGGGCGGCCGCCTCGCGTACGGCTCCGCGGGCGGCGCGTTCGTGGTGTCGGCCTGGCTACCGTGGGCGCCATGAGCGAACCGGATGCCGCCGCGCCCCTCGCCGTGGTCGTGGTGGACGACGACGCGCTGGTCCGGGCCGGGCTCGGCCTGATCCTCGGCGGGTCGCCCGACCTCGAGGTCGTCGGCGAGGCGCCCGACGGCGCGGCCGCGGTCGAGCTCGTGACGCGCCTGCGGCCCGACGTCGTCCTCATGGACATCCGCATGCCGCGCCTCGACGGTCTCGAGGCGACGCGGCGGCTGGTCGCGGTCGGGGTGCCGTCGCGGGTCATCGTGCTGACGACCTTCGACACCGACGACATGGTGCTCGAGGCCCTGCGCGTCGGCGCCGCCGGGTTCCTGCTCAAGGACACGCCGCCCGACCGGCTCGTCGCTGCGGTGCGCGCGGCCGCCGCGGGCGAGCCTACGCTGTCGCCGAGCGTCACGTCGCAACTCATCGCCGCGGTCTCGCAGACGTCGGCGCCCGACGGCCGCCGCGCGGCCGAGTCGCGCGTCGCCGCGCTGACCGAGCGCGAGCGGGAGGTCGCGCTCGCCGTCGCGCGCGGGCTGTCCAACGCCGAGATCGCCGGCGAGCTCTACATGAGCGTGCCGACCGTGAAGACGCACGTCTCGCGCATCCTCACCAAGCTCGACGCCGCGAACCGGGTGCAGGCGGCGATCGTCGTGCACGACGCCGGGCTCGTCTGAGGTCGTACGCCTCAGGCCAGCCGCTCGCGCAGCCAGGCGATGTCGGGGCCCATGTCGCCGTGCGTCTCGCAGATGACCGGGGCGCCTGCCGTGGCGATCACGCCGACGAGCAGCTCCTCGGGGATCATGCCGAGGCCGAAGTGCGTGTGCCGGTCCGCGCCCGAGCCGGCGGCGTCGCGCGAGTCGTTGGCGTGGACGAGGTCGATGCGGCCCGTGATGCCGCGGATCTCGTCGACCGCCGTCGCGAGGTCGATGCCGCCCGCCCAGGCGTGGCACGTGTCGAGCGTGAAGCCGACGTTCTCGGCGCCGTTCGCCTGCATCACCGCGGCCCACAGCTGCTCGATGCGCTCGAGCCGGCGGGCCATCGAGAAGTCGCCGCCCGCGGTGTTCTCGATGAGCACGGGCACATCGCTCTCGAGGGCGTCGATCGCCTTGCGCCAGTTGTCGAAGCCGGCCGCCGGGTCGTCCTTCGCGGTCACGTGCCCGCCGTGGACGATGACGCCCTTGGCCCCGATCTCCTCCGCGCGGACCATGACCTGCTGCAGCAGCTTGCGGCTCGGGATGCGGATCCGGTTGTTCGTCGACGCGACGTTGATGACGTAGGGCGCGTGGACGTACACGTCGAGCCCGGCGGCGGCCGCCTCCTCGCGGAACGCCTCCGTGCCTCCGGGGTGCTCGATCGGCGGCACCTTCCACGCCTGCGGGTCCGACACGAACACCTGGACGACGTCCGCGCCGATCTCCTTGGCCTGCGCGACGGCGTCGGACAGGTCGACGTGGGCACCGATCTTCACGCTCATGGCCCACACCCTACGGGCCGCCTCCGACGCCCGTAGGCTTGGCGCCCATGAGCACCACCCCTTCGCTCGCGTACGTGATCGCCGGCTCCGAGGCCACCGGCGGGGCAGGCATCCAGGCGGACCTCAAGACGTTCCAGCAGCTCGGCGTCTACGGCGTCGGCACGCTGACGTGCATCGTGTCGTTCGACCCGAAGAACGGCTGGCGCCACCGGTTCGTCCCGGTCGACCCGCAGGTGATCGCCGACCAGTTCGAGGCCGCCACGGCTGCGCACGACCTGGACACCGTCAAGATCGGCATGCTCGGCACCCCCGCGACCATCGACGTCGTCTCCCGGTCGCTCGCGAGCCGGCCGTGGCGCCACGTCGTGCTCGACCCGGTCCTCATCTGCAAGGGCCAGGAGCCGGGCGCGGCGCTCGACACCGACACGGCGCTGCGCGAGCAGGTCCTGCCGCAGGCGACGGTCGTGACGCCCAACCTCTTCGAGGCGAAGACCCTCGCGGGCATGGACGCGATCGAGTCGGTCGACGACCTCGCCGAGGCCGCCCGCCGCATCCACGCGCAGCTCGACACGTCCGCGGGCCCGCGCTACGTCGTCGCCAAGGGCGGCGTCGAGCTGCCGGGCCCGGACGCCGTCGACGTGCTGTTCGACGGCGCGGAGGTCACCGTCCTGAGCGCGCCCAAGGTCGGCGAGGAGCGCGTCTCGGGCGCCGGCTGCACGTTCGCCGCGGCCATCACGGCCGAGCTCGCCAAGGGCGCCGACGTCGCGGACGCCGTGCGCACCGCCAAGGACGTCGTCACCGCGGGCATCCGGGCGCGCGTCGGCGCCGCGACGCCGTTCGACACCGTCTGGCAGGGCGCGTACACGGCCGCGTGACCGCTGCCTGACGCGTCCCGCCGCACGGTCAGTACCCGCCGCCGTCGTCGCCGCCCGTGCCGGGCAGCTCGGTGATCTCCGAGCCGTCGGGCGCGACGACCCACCAGACGTCGTTGACGCCCTGGCCGGTCACGTCGCCCGGCGCGGAGTCGCCCGCGTACAGGTAGACGGGCCGCTCGTCGACGGTGACCTGCAGCTCGCCGTCGGTCCCGGTGATCGTGCCGACCTCGGCCGTGACGCCCTCGACCTGCGGGTCCTCGCCGTCCGCGTGCACCGGCGGCCACATCGCCAGGCACTCGCCGGTGCACGTGCTCTCGCCCGAGCCCGGCTCGTCGTTGGAGTAGTAGTAGACGGTCATGCCCTCGCCGTCGACGACGATCTCGCCGAGCTCGCTGTCGGCGGTGCCCAGCACGACGTCGCCTGCGGGCTCCTCCATGCCCTCGTCCATGCCGGTGTCGCCGCCGCCGGGCTCCGCTTCCTCCGCACCGCCGCAGCCCGCCAGGGCGAGCGCCGCCGCGACCGCCGTCGTGGCCGCGGCTACGGTGGGTGTCAGACGGGACGTGCGTCGCATGATGCCTCCCTCGTTCGGTGCCCTCTCCCGGTACGACGAGGCCCGGCCCCCGGAGGTTCATCGGCGGCCGCGGTGAACCCTCCGGCCCTCCGGCCCGTCGTGCGGGGTAGGGAGCCCCACCGGGGGCGGCGAGCGAGGGTGGTGCGGAGTCGTGCGCAGGGCGGCGAAGGTGGCGATCGGCGTGGGCGTGGCCGTCGTGGTCGGCGGCGCTGCGGCCGTCGCGTGGGGTCCCGGCCTGTACGCGGACTGGGCCAACCGGGCCGCGGCCGAGGCGCCCGCGCTCGAGGCGACGGGCGCGCCGGTCCCCGAGGAGACCGCGGGGCTCGACGGCGTGTGGGTCGTCGCCGACGGCTCGTTCGCCGGGTACCGGGTCCACGAGGTGCTGCGCGGCGAGGACGTCACGGTCACCGGCCGCACCGAGGAGGTCACGGGCTCGGTCACGATCGCGGACGGCACGCTCACCGACGCGGAGGTCGTCGTCGACATCGAGAGCGTGCGCACCGACGAGCCGCCGCGCGACGCGTACTTCCGCGGCACGGTCATGGAGGTCGGCACCTACCCGACCGCGACGTTCGTGCTCACCGAGCCGGCGCCGCTCGAGCCCGGCCAGACCGCCGTCGAGCTCACGGGCGACCTCACGATCCGCGACGTCACACGCGAGGTCACCGTCGACGCCGAGGTCGCCACGACCGACGACGGCGCGCACGTCGTCGGCAGCGTTCCCCTCACGTTCGCCGACTACGGCGTCGAGGCGCCCGCGCTCGCGTTCGTGCGGGTCGACGGCGAGGGCAGCATCGAGTTCTCGCTGCGGCTCGAGCGCGAGGGGTGAGGCGAGGGTGCCCACCGACGAGCAGCTCCTCGAGGCGATCCACGCCGCGCACGCCGGTGCGCTGCACCGCTACGTCGCCCGCCTCGTGCGCGACGACGCCGAGGCGCAGGACGTCGTCCAGGAGTCGCTGCTGCGGCTGTGGAAGCACACCGAGGTGCTCGAGCGGCCCGAGGAGTCGGTGCGGGCCTGGCTCTTCACCGTCGCGCGGCACCTCGTCGTCGACCGGCTCCGCAGCGCCCGGCACGCCCACGAGCGCACGACCGACCACGTGCCCGAGACGCCCGAGCCCGACGCCACCCAGGCCGTCCTCGACGCCTGGCTCGTGGCCGACGCGCTCGTCGAGATCTCGCCCGAGCACCGCGCCGTCGTCGTCGGCGCCTACTACCGCGGGCGCACGGTCGCCGAGCTCGCCGAGGAGCAGGACGTGCCGCCCGGGACCGTCAAGTCCCGGCTGCACTACGCGCTGCGTGCGCTCCGTCTCGCGCTGCAGGAGAAGGGAGTGACGCCATGACCGGGATGGAGCCGACGCCGCGGCCGGTCGGGCGCGCCGCCGACCCGTACCGCGAGTGGGACGCCGCCTACGTGCTCGGCGCGCTCGGCCCGGCCGAGCGCCGCGCGTACGAGGAGCACCTCGCCGGGTGCGCCGCCTGCCGCGAGGCCGTCGCCGAGCTCGCCGGCATGCCCGGCCTGCTGTCCTCCCTCCCGCCCGAGCACGCCCTCGCGCTGCTCGACGACACCTCCCAGACCGCCGCGAGCGCCGACATCGTCCCCTTCTCGGCGCTCGCGGCTAGGGCCCGTCGTCACCGTGCCCGACGGCGGTCGCTCGCCCTCGTCGCGGCCGTCGCCCTTGTCGTGGGTGGCGTCGTGACCGGACTCGCGCTCGGTTCGGCCGGACCCGAGGGCGAGGCACCCGGGGGAGTGCCGTCGTCGGGCACGGTGGCGGAGGGGACCGCCGTCGAGCTCGAGCCCGTCGGCGCGATCGACGTCCGCGCGACGCTCACGGCGACGCCGCGTCCGTGGGGCACGCAGCTCGAGTGGAGCTGCAGCTACCCCGCGCGGTCGGCGGGCCAGCGGTACGACGCGGCGGAGCCGGTCGCGTACGAGCTCGTCCTCGTCGACCGTGACGGCGGGCGGACCGTCGCCGCGACGTGGAGCGCGTCGGGCACCGAGTCGCGCGGGCTGTCGGCCGCGTCCGCCGTGCCGCTCGACGACGTCGCGCGCGTCGAGATCGCCGTCGCAGGCGGGCAGGCGCTCGCGGCTGCGGAACTGTGAACCATGAGCATCAGCATGGCCTCAAGCTGGCCGACGGGTTGGCGACCACCTGCCACGCCACTGCTCGGCGCCGTAGGCCTCGTAGCGCTCCACCTCGGTGAAGCCGAGCTTGGTCGCGAGGCGAATTGAGGCACTGTTGGCCGTCTGTGTCGACAGCGACACGGACTCACCGGGTAGTGCGGTCGTGAACCAGTTGAGGACTGCTGTGCACGCCTCGGTGGCATAACCGCAGCCCCACGCTTCGGGCAGGAACAGATATCCCAGGGTGGCCTCTTCGCCCGCCACACGGACGCAGCTCTTGCTGACAGGCTCGAGTCGGTCGAGCGTAACGATCCCGATCAGTGCCCCGTGAAGATCGACAGCGAAGAGTCCCGGCCGTCGGTTGTCCTCTGGCAGCGAGCGCTCGAACTCCTGGCGCGGGCGCGGTCCACCGATGTAGGTGCCGACTTCGGGAGAGGTGAACAACTCGACAAGTGCCGGGCGATCCTTCCCCTCAGGCTCCCGCAGCAAGAGGCGCTCTGTCGCGATCATTGGGGGCCACGTCGCCCGTGCACGTTGCGCCATGTCGCGACCCTATGGGGATCCGGAGCTCGAGGATATCGGCGAGGTCTGATCGCGGCGCCGCGGCACCGTCGCATCGGGTGCTCGAGAGAGTCAGGTGAGCAGGTCCAGGTACTGGGGCCGTGCCTTCATCGCGTGAATGATCAGTTCGTCCCCGGAGTCGAAGACAAGAACCACGAGCTCCAGCATGCGCCCGGAGTCGTCGAAGCCGAGCATGAGCCAGCGACGGGGGTCGTCCTCGTCATCGAGCGGGACTTGATAGAGGCTGTGCTGGGCGGCGTAGAGCACACCCGCCTCGGTCAGCCGGTCGCGTCGGAAGTGTTTGCGAGCCGAGTCGTGCAGCCGCCTCATGCGACGTGCAGCCACGCACGTACGGCCGCCCGGATCGCCTCAGACCGGTTCGCGAGGCCCTCGGACTCCGCACGCTCGTTCAGGGCCGCGAGTGTGCGGGCGTCAAGCCGCACGGGCACGACGATCCCGGGACCTTCGCCCGCGCTCGGACGTCCGCGACGGCGGAGCGTCTCGACGTCGTAGCCCCCCTCAGCCTCGTCGGCCCACGCCTGGATTTGTTCGTCGCTCACCGCCTGACCGCGAATCTTCTCCTCACCCATGCGAATAGCGTATACGAAAACCCTCTCGCAGTCGACGGTCTGCGGGACGACGAGGCCAGGGTCAGTCAGTCCCGCACCTCGTCGAGCCAGGAGTGCTGCGGCTCGTAGCCGAGCATGCGGCGGGCCTTGTCGATGCTCAGGAGCGTCTCGCGTCCGCGCAGCGGCCGGTGGAGGCGCACGCCGGGGAACTCGGCGGCGGCCAGCTCGGCGGAGTCACGCCGCATGACGGTGTCGGCGTTCGCGACGATGAACGCCTCGAAGCGCGTGAACGTCGCCTCGAGCGCGAGGCGCACGGCCTGGGCGCCGTCGCGCGCGTCGATGTAGCCCCACAGGTTCCACCGGCGGGCGGCCGGGTCGTCCTGCCACGTCTCGAAGCGCGCGTAGTCCTCGGGCAGCATGACGTTGGAGAACCGCAGCGCGACGGCCTTGAGCTGCGGGTCCCAGCGCGTGAGGTGCTGGGCCATCTCCTCCTCGAGCGTCTTGCCGAGTGAGTAGGTGGTCTGCGGGATCGGCGGGTACTCCTCGTCGACCGGCAGGTACGGCGGCGGCACGTCGAACGGCAGTCCGAGCACCGTCTCGCTCGAGGCCCACACGACGTTGCGGATGCCCGTGACCTGTGCGGCGCGGAACACGTTGTACGTCGCGGGGACGTTGTTGGCGAACGTCGTGGAGTTGGGCGCCATCCCGGGCGCGGGGATCGCCGCGAGGTGCACGACGGCGTCGGCGGGCCCGGACTCGTCGACGCCCGCGAGCAGCTCGGTCACCTGGCCGAGCTCGCCGAGGTCGGCGCGCACGAACTTCCCCGGCAGCGGACGCGGGGGAGCGACGCGGTCGGTCGCGACGACGTCCCACCCGTGGGCGGCGAGGTGCTCGACGACGGCGGGTCCGAGCCGGCCGCTCGCCCCGGTGACCACGACCCGCTGACCCGGCTGTGCTGGTGACGTCATGCCCCGATCCTGACACCCCCGGACCGGGCGGGCGAGACCGGCCGGGGTACCGCCGTCGGGCAGGACCACCGATCGGACGCCATGTTCGGTTCAAGGCAGGTTCGGCTTAGTCTCTTGGATCGTGAGCGAGAACCAGGCACAGCCCACCGGCGTCGTGACCGACCCCTCGCCCGCCTCCGCGGGCGCGCGCGAGCGGGTCGTGGCCCGGCACGAGATGCCCGACCCGCTGCGCGACGACATCCGCCTGCTCGGCGGGCTCCTCGGCACGGTCCTGCGCGAGGCCGGCGGCCAGGACCTGCTCGACGACGTCGAGCGGCTGCGCGAGCTGACCATCCGCGCGTACGGCTCGGACGACGGCGGCACGGCGCTCGCCGAGGCGGCCGACCTCGTGGCCGGCTTCCCGCTCGAGCGGGCCGAGCAGGTGGCGCGCGCGTTCACGTGCTACTTCCACCTCGCGAACCTGGCCGAGGAGTACCACCGCGTGCGCGTGCTGCGCCAGCGCGAGACCGAGGCCGGTGCCGCCGTCGACGAGTCGCTGCCCCACGCGTTCACCCAGCTCGCCGAGGAGGTGGGCCGCGACGAGGCGCTGCGCCGGCTGAGCGAGCTCGAGTTCCGCCCGGTGCTCACCGCGCACCCGACGGAGGCGCGCCGTCGGGCCGTCTCGGGAGCGGTGCGGCGCATCTCGAACCTGCTCGCCGAGCGCGACACGATGCGCCCGGGTGGCACGTCGCTCGTCGAGAACGAGCGGCGCCTGCTGGCCGAGATCGACACGATGTGGCGCACGTCGCCGATCCGTGCGGCCAAGCCGACCGTGCTCGACGAGGTCAAGACGGCCATGGGCGTCTTCGACGCCACCCTGTTCAACACGTTCCCGGAGGTCTACCGCCGGCTCGACGACTGGCTGCTCGACGGCGACGCCGGACGCGCGGCGCCCGTCGCACGGCCGTTCGTCTTCCTCGGCTCGTGGATCGGCGGCGACCGCGACGGCAACCCCAACGTCACCGCCGAGGTCACGCGCCAGGCCGCGACGCTCGCGGCCGAGCACGCGCTGACCGCGCTCGAGGAGGCGGCGCGCCAGGTCGGCCGCAAGCTCACGCTCGACGAGGCCGGCACGCCGCCGTCGTCGGCGCTCAAGGCGCTGTGGCAGCGGCTGCGCCAGCTCTCGGAGGACCTCACGGCGCAGGCCGCGGCGGTGTCGCCGCGCGAGCCGCACCGCGCCGCGGTGCTCGCGATCGCGGGCCGCATCGGGGCCACGCGGCGCCGGGACGCGGACCTCGCGTACCGGCGGCCCGAGGAGCTGGAGGCCGAGCTGCGCGTCGTGCAGGACTCGCTCGTGGAGGCGGGCGCGCCCCGCGCCGCGTACGGCGACCTCCAGAAGCTCGTGTGGCAGGTCCAGACGTTCGGCTTCCACCTCGCCGAGATCGAGGTGCGCCAGCACTCGCAGGTGCACGCCGCGGCGCTCGACGAGATCGCCGAGAAGGGCGTGCACGGCGACCTGTCCGACCGCACGCGCGAGGTGCTCGACACCTTCCGCGCGCTCGGGGCGGTGCAGCGCCGCTTCGGCGAGCGGGCCGCGCGCCGCTACATCGTGTCGTTCACGCAGGCGCCCGAGCACCTCGCGGCCGTCTACCACCTGGCCGAGCTGGCGTTCGAGGACGCCGAGGACATCCCGGTCATCGATGCGATCCCGCTGTTCGAGACCTTCGCGGACCTCGAGGCGTCGGTCGACATCCTCGAGGCCGCGCTCGAGCTGCCGCAGGTCCAGCGCCGGCTCGCGGCCAACGGCCGCCGCGTCGAGGTCATGCTCGGCTACTCGGACTCCTCGAAGGACGTCGGGCCTGTCGCGGCCACGCTCGCGCTGCACTCGGCGCAGTCGCGCATCGCGGAGTGGGCGCGGCGCCACGACATCACGCTCACGCTGTTCCACGGCCGCGGCGGGGCGCTGGGCCGCGGCGGCGGCCCGGCCAACCGCGCGGTCCTCGCGCAGCCGCCCCACTCGGTCGACGGCCGCTTCAAGCTCACCGAGCAGGGCGAGGTCATCCTCGCTCGGTACGGCGACCCGACGATCGCCGCGCGCCACATCGAGCAGGTCGCGGCCGCGACGCTGCTCGCCTCCGCGCCGTCGACCGAGAAGCGCAACGCCGCCACGGCCGAGCGCTTCGCGCACGTCGCGTCCTCGCTCGACGCGTCGTCGCGCGCCCGCTTCCACGCGCTCGTGAAGTCGGAGGGCTTCCCGCAGTGGTTCGCGCAGGTCACGCCGCTCGAGGAGATCGGCCTGCTGCCGATCGGCTCGCGCCCGGCCAAGCGAGGCCTGTCGGTCAACTCGCTCGACGACCTGCGCGCGATCCCGTGGGTGTTCTCGTGGTCGCAGGCGCGCATCAACCTGGCCGGCTGGTTCGGGCTCGGGACGGCGCTGCGCGAGTTCGGCGACAGCCCGGAACGCATCGCGGAGCTCCAGGCGGCGTACCGGGAGTGGCCGCTGTTCGCGACGCTGCTCGACAACGTCGAGATGTCGCTCGCCAAGACCGACGAGCGCATCGCTGCCCAGTACCTCGCGCTCGGCGACCGCGACGACCTCGCGCAGATGGTGCTCGACGAGCTGCGCCTCACGCGCGAGTGGGTGCTGCGCGTGACGGGCAACGAGTGGCCGCTCGCCAACCGCCGCGTCCTCGGGCGTGCCGTGCAGCTGCGCTCGCCCTACGTCGACGCGCTGTCCCTGCTCCAGGTCCGCGCCCTGCGCGCGCTGCGCACCGAGGGCGCGAGCGAGGGCGTGACCGCCGAGTCCGGCAAGTGGGTCGACGGCGGGTACAAGGACCGCTGGCAGCACCTGCTGCTGCTCACCGTCAACGGCGTCAGCGCGGGCCTGCAGAACACCGGCTGATCCTGCGGCCGGTGGTGCAGCCACCGGCGACGGGGTCAGACGGAGATGAGCTGGAAGCTCGCGCCGTTCGGGTCCTGGACGGCGACCATGCGGCCGTACGGGGTGTCCTGCGGCTCGCCCTGGACCGTGCCGCCCAGCTCGCGGGCGCGCGCGGCGGAGGCGTCGACGTCGGCCGAGCCGAGGTAGACCACCCACGACGGCGTGCCCTGCTCGCCGAGGTCCGACGTCGCGTCGTAGATCCCGGCGTAGGAGTCGTCGCCCTCGCCGTGCGTGGTGTAGCGGTAGCCCTCGTCGTTCGGCATCTCGTGCGCGTCCCAGCCGGCGACGTCGCGGTAGTACGCGACGGCGCGGTCGTAGTCGTTCGTCCACAGCTCGAACCACGCCGGCGCGCCCGCCTCGGCGACCGTGCCGAAGCCCCGGTGCTCGTACGCCTGCCAGAAGGCGACGGGCGCACCGGTCGGGTCGACGGTCATGAGGAAGCGACCCTGGCCGGGCACGTCGTCGGGCGGCAGCAGCACGGTGCCGCCGTGCTCGCGGACGCGCGCGGCGGTGGCGTCGGCGTCGGTCGACCACAGGTAGACGCCCCACGCGGCCGGCTGCGTCTCGTCCATGAGCGGACCGACACCCGCGACCGGTGCGCCGCTCAGCAGGAACTGGCCGTAGTTGCCGAACTCCTCGCCAAAGCTCATGTGCTCCCAGCCGAAGAGGCCGGTGTAGAACGCGACCGCGGCGTCGAGGTCGCGCGCGCCGAGGTCGATCCAGGCGGGCGCGCCCTCGGGCAGGTCTCCGCGTGCGGGCATGGTGTCCTCCGTGTGGCTCGGGTGGTGCGAACGTGGTGCTGACCCCCGCCACCCCCCGGACTCATCGCTGTGAGCGGAGCTTTGGCCCACTTACACGCCTCGAACCGGGCCAAGAGTCCGCTCGCAACGTCAGGACCAGCGGCGCTCCAGCGCGGTGAGGACCCGGTCGACGCTCGAGCGGATGCCCCACCGCTCAGCGAGCGCGTCGAGCGCCTCCGGGTCGTGCGGCGCACGGGGGAGCGCGTCGTCGACCTCGTCGACCGGCGCGTCCCGGGCGACCTGCACGACGACGGGCGCGACGTCGAGGTAGTCGCTCGCCTCGCGCAGCCGCGCGCGCTGGGACGGCGTGAGGCCGGGCGTGCCGTCGGCGGCCGCGGCCCGGATCGCGTCGAGGTCCCCGAACGTGGTGAGGAGCTTGACCGCCGTCTTCTCGCCGATGCCCGGGACGCCGGGCAGGCCGTCGGAGGGGTCGCCGCGCAGGATCGCCATGTCGGCGTACGCGGCGCCGGTCGGCAGGCCGTACTTCTCGGCGAGCTTCGCCTGGTCGACGACGTCGGGGTCGCGCACCCCTCGGGCCGGGAACAGCACGCGCACGCCCGCGGCGTCGTCGACGAGCTGGAAGAGGTCCCGGTCGCCGGTGACGATGTCGACCCGCCGCGTGGCGCCGTCGGGCACGGGGCGCGACGTCTCGCGCGCGACGAGCGTGCCGATCACGTCGTCCGCCTCGTGGCCCGGCGCCCCCACGCGTGCGATGCCGAGCGCGGCGAGCACCTCGACGATGACGGCGATCTGCGGGGTCAGCGCGTCGGGCACCTCCTCGACGTCGGGCACGCCCGGCGGGGTGGCCTGCGCGACGCGGTGACCCTTGTACGAGGGGATCGCCTCGACGCGGAACGCCGGCCGCCAGTCCTCGTCCCAGCACGCGACGAGCCGGTCGGGCCGGTGCTCGGTCACGAGGAACGCGATCATGTCGAGCAGGCCGCGGACCGCGTTGACCGGCTTGCCGTCGGGGGAGCGGAGCGTGTCGGGCAGGCCGAAGAAGGCGCGGAAGTAGAGGCTCGCGGTGTCGAGGAGCATGAGGCTCATGCGCACAGCCTCCCACCCCCCACCGACGAGGTGGCGCGCGATGTGGCGAGGTAGCGCGCGAGGTCGCGAGGTAGCGCTCGCGATGCCGAGGTAGCGCTCGGGACCGCGAGGTAGCGCGCGATGTGGCGAGGTAGCGCTCGGGAGGTGCGCGCGCTCGAATGAATCGGTCGCTGCGCTCCCTCTGCTCTCGCGCGCACACCTCCCGAGCGCTACCTCGTGGCGTGCGGCGCTACGTCGGCGGATCCTGCGCTACTTCGGCCAACCGTGCGCTACTTCGGCGAATCCTGCGCTACGTCGGCCAACCGTGCGCTACCTCGGCGAATCCTGCGCTACCTCGCGAGGGGGAGGAGGGTGACGACGGTGAGGCCCGCCGCGACGGCGGCCACGCTCACCACCAGGGTGCTCAGCGCGTGCAGCACGGCGAGGCGCACGCGCCCGGCCTGGAGCAGCGTCGCCGTCTCCACGGACGCGGTCGAGAAGGTCGTGAACCCGCCGCAGAGCCCGACGGCGAGCAGCAGCCGCCAGTGCTCGCCGGCCGGCGACCAGCCGGCCAGCACCCATCCGGCCAGGAGCCCGACCACGAACGACCCGACGACGTTGACCGTCCACGTGCCCCACGGGAAGCCCGAGGGCCGCCGCGCCCGGACGGTGTCGGCCACCCAGAAGCGGGCCGCGGCCCCGACGCCGCCGCCCAGGGCCACGAGCAGCACGTCGACCAGCCCGCTCACCGGCCGCCCCCGCGCAGCAGAACCCCGAGCGTGCTCGGCGGCGTCCGGCGCCCGGCGGCGAGCCCCGCGAGCGCGGCGGCCGTGCCGAGCACGAGCGATCCGGCCGCGTACCCGAGCGCCACGCCCCACGCGCCGGAGGCGAGCAGGCGCTCGAGCTCGAGCGCCAGCGAGGAGTACGTCGTGAACCCGCCGAGCAGCCCGGTCCCGGCGAACAGGCGCCACCGGCGCAGCGCGAACGTCTCGGGGCCGCGCATCGCGACGGCCTCGAGGAGCCAGCCGAGCAGGAACGCGCCGACGACGTTGACCGCGAACGTCGCCCACGGCCACGACCCGGCGTCCCACGGCAGCGCGAGCGCCACGGCGTACCGCAGCCCCGACCCGACGGCGCCGCCCATCGCCACGAGCCCCAGCAGGCGCACGTCGCGGTGCGGGGGCCGGGCCGGTGCGCTCACGCGCCCATGATGTCAGGGCGCGCCGGACGTCAGTCGAGGTGGTCCGGCAGCCCGAACCGCGGGAACCACGAGGCGGTGTCGAGGAACGCCGTGATGCCCGTGACCTTGCCCGTGCCGTCGTGCTCGAGCACGGTCAGCGCCCACGGGCTCCACCCGCCCGCCGGGTCCGGCCTGTACTGGCCGAACGCGGGCGACCCGTTGGCCCGCACGCGCAGGCACCGCGAGCCACGGCAGCGCGCGCCGGGGCCCTCCATCCAGCGCACGATGTCCTTCGGCCCCTGGACCCACAGCGTGTAGGGCGGCATGTTGAGGACCGCGTCCTCGCGCAGCAGCCGCACGAGCGCGTCCATGTCGTAGCGCTCGAAGGCGTCGAGGTACCGCTCGAGCAGCTCGCTGTCCGCCGCGGACCAGGACTCGGCCCGCTCCGCGTCGGCGGCGTCGTCGAGCCGCAGCGCCTTCGACCCGAGCGTCGCGCGCGCCCGCTGGAGCGCGCTGTTGACCGACGCGACCGACGTGTCGAGCAGGGTCGCGACCTCGGCGGCCGACCACCGCAGCACCTCGCGCAGCACGAGCACGGCCCGCTGCCGCGGCGGCAGGTGCTGCAGCGCAGCGACGAAGGCCAGCCGGATCGACTCGCGGCCCACGGCCATGTCGGCCGGGTCGCCCTCGCGCGGCAGCACCGCGTCGTCGGGCACGGGCTCGACCCACCGCTCCTCGGGCAGCGTCTCCCCGAAGTACTCGGCCTCGGCCGGCTGCGGACCGCCGAGCCCCATGGGGCGCTCGCGCCGCTTGCTCGAGCCGAGGTGGTCGAAGCACACGTTGGTCGCGATGCGGTAGAGCCACGAGCGCAGCGAGGACCGGCCCTCGAACCGGTCGTACGCACGCCACGCGCGCAGCAGGGTCTCCTGCACGGCGTCGTCAGCCTCGAACGCGCCGCCCAGCAGCCGGTAGCAGTACCCCGTGAGCTCGCCCCGGTACGCCTCGAGGAGCGCACCGACGTCGGACTCGCGGGTCTCCGGTACGTCGACGGTGTGTGTCACGTCTCACACCGTACGTCCGCCCACCGACAGTCGTCTTCCCCCTCGAGGAGGACTCAGCCGGACCGCGACCCGTCCCACGACGGACGCTGCAGCAGCGGCCCGGCGAACGGGATGGCGCCCGTGACCGGGTCCTTGCGGACCTTCTCGATCGCCCCGGTGAGCGGGTGCGACCCGCGGTCGATCTCGAACCACACGGTCTTGCCGGCGCCGGCGTCCGCGTGCCGCCCGACGGCGTCGGAGTCCTCGTGCTTGTCCACGCCCCACCGCGAGGCCAGCCGCTCGAGGAACAGCACGCCGCGCCCCGACAGGTCGTGCGGCTCGGGCGACTTGAGCTCGGGCTCGCGCGTGCACCCGTCGCGCACGCCCACGCGCAGCCGCCGGTCGTCGACCTCGACCGTCACCGTGATGGGGGCCCTGCCGTGCTCGAGCGCGTTGGTGAGGACCTCGCTCGTCAGGAGCATCGCGGTGCGGCGCTGCTCCGAGTCGACCTCGCAGCACTCGAGGACGTCGTCGACCCAGCGTCGCGCCGGGCCCAGGTCGGACAGCGAGTCCGCGACCCGCCGCTCGGCGCGCGCGTGGCCCGCGGGCGACGGCCAGCCGGACGGCACGGGTACGCGGACGCGCACGGCGAGCACCGCGACGTCGTCCCGCTGCCGCGACCCGACGAGCCCCTTGACGAGGGAGCGCGGCAGCGCGGCCGTCGCCAGGCCCTTCGACGCGGCGAGCACGCGGCCGAGCTCGGCGATCCGTGCCGACATGAGCGTGCCGCGCTCCTCGACGAGCCCGTCGGTGTACAGCACGAGCGTGTCGCCCGGGTGCAGCCGGGCCGTGTGGTCGGTGCGGGCCGTCGCGGGCTGGATGCCGAGCATGAGGTCGGCGCGCGCGGCGAGCTGCTCGACCCGCCCGTCGGACCGGAGCACGAGCGGCGGCGGGTGCCCCGCCGTCGACCACGTGAGCGTGTACGAGCGGTCGCCCGGCAGGGCCGCGGCAGCACCGTCCGACGCGGGCGCGTCGCGGTCGAGGCGCGCGACGACGGCGGTCGCGGTCGCACGCGGGCCCAGCTTCTCGTTCGCGCGGTCGAGCAGCGTGAGCAGCATCGCGGGCGACTCGTCGTGGCTCCACGCCAGCGCCCGCAGCATCGAGCGCAGCTGACCCATCTGCGCGGCGGCGTGCACGTCGTGCCCCGACACGTCGCCGATCATGAGCAGCGCGGCGTCGTCGTCGAGCACGACCGCGTCGTACCAGTCGCCGCCCACCTGGTCGGTCCGCGCGGCGGGCGAGTAGGTCGTCGCGATGTCGAGGTGCGCGACGGCGGGCGCCGCGGTCGTGAGCAGCGCCTCCTGGAGCGTCGTGGCCACCTGGCGGCGCGTCTCGAGCAGCGCGACGCGCTCGAGCGCGAGCGCGACGTAGCGCCCGAGCGCGGCCTCGAGCATCGCCGCCTCGGCGTCGTGCTCGCGCGGGTGCTCCCACACGCACACGACGACGCCGATCACGCGCCCGCTCGTGACGACCGGCAGGAACGAGCGCGCCCCGGTCGACACCAGCCCGATCGGCGCCATCGACGGGTACGAGGCCACGAGCGCGTCGTGGTCGCGGAAGTGCAGCGGCTGCGCGGTGCGTGCGACGTGCGTGTCGGGCCGCGGCTCGTCGAGCCGCGGCGAGCGCAGCTCCTGCCCCGGCTCCTGGCTGCCGACGGTGACGTAGGTGAGGTGGCGGCGGTCGTCGTCGACGAGCGCGAGCGAGACCCAGCGCGCGCCCGTGCCCTCCCCGACGGCGTGCGCGAGCGCGTCCTCGACCTCCTCGACCGTGCTCACGCCCGCGAACCGCTCGCTCAGCCCGAGCAGGAAGCGCGAGCGCCGGTGCGCCCGGAACGCCACCTGCTCGGCGAGCCGTGCCCGCTCGCGCTCGGCGCGCAGTCGCAGCTCGCTCGTGCACGCGGCGGCGAGGTCGGAGAGCGTGGCGAGGTCGACGTCGGTCCACACGCGCGGCGCCCCGTCGACCGCCCAGAGCGCCCCGACGGCGTGGCCGTCGCCGTCGTGCACGGGGAACGCGGCGAACGCCGCGACACCGAGATCGTGCACGGCGTCGAGGTCGACGCGCGGGTCGTGCTCGACGTCGCGCACGACGACGGGCGCGCCCGTCCCGACGACGAGGGCCGTCACGGGCTCGGCGACCCGTGCCACGCGCTCGGCCTGCGTGGACACGGGCAGGCCCACCGCGCCGGGCAGGACGAGCTCGCCCCGGGCGCGCAGCACGACGGCCGCGGCGATGACGTCGAGGTGCCGGTGCACGAGCCGTGCGACCCGGTCGAAGACCTCGTCGGTCACGCTCGCGGCCGGGCCTCGACCCGCCTGGGCGCCGACGACGAGGGGCTCCGTCACCAGGCCAGTATGGACGCCGCCGCCTCAGACCTCCAGGAGCCCCCGGCGGGTCGCCACGGCGACCGCCTCGGCGCGCCCCGAGACCCCGAGCTTGGCCAGCAGGTTCGACACGTGCACGCTCACCGTCTTGGTCGAGATGTAGAGCCGCTCGCCGATCTGCCGGTTGGACAGCCCCTGGGCCACGAGCGCGAGCACCTCCTCCTCGCGCTCGGTGAGGGCCGACGTCGCCTCGCGCCGGACGCCGGGCAGCGGCAGCCGCGCGCGGCGCGCCCAGGCCAGCAGCGCGTCAGCGAGCGGCCGTGCGCCCATGTCGCGGGCCTCGCGCAGCGCCTCGGCCGCCTCGAGCTCGGCCGCGTTGCGGTCGCCCGCGGCGCGCAGCGCCTGCGCCCAGCGGAAGCGCGAGCGGGCGACCTCGTAGCGGTACCCGAAACCGAACTCCCGGACCGTCGCCTCCCACAGCGCCGGGTCGGCCGGCTCCCCGCCCGTCGCCGCGACGAGCCGGGCGTGCTCGGCCTCGGCGCGCCGGAGCCACGCGCGACCCTCGGGGCCGAGGCTGCCTCCGCGCGGCCGCCCGCGCCGGGCCGTCTCCTGCGCGACGGCGAGCAGCGCGTCGCCGTGCGCGCGCCGCTCTGCCTGCTCGGGCGCGTCGGGGGCGGCGGCGGCCTCCTCGGCCGCGCCGGCCAGCGCGGCCAGGGCGAGCGCCGAGATCCAGATCCGGCCGAGGAAGTACGTGCTCCACACGGCACCCAGGTGGTCGGCCACCTCGTGCGCGAGCTCGACGGCCTCGTCGTACCGGCCGGCCCACGTGAGCGCGTCGACGCGGCAGCCGCCCGAGGTGAGCGCGATGAAGCCGTCGACGTCCCACCGGTCGCGCATCGCCTCGGCGCGCTCGATCGCGTCCTCGTCGCCGCGTGCGACCGCCGCGTACAGGTGCGCGCCGGCGAGGAACACCGCCTCGGACGACGGCACGCCGTCGAGCGGGTCGGGCTCGTCGAGGTGCCCGCGGAAGTACCGGACGATCTCCGTGAGCTGGTGCATCGCCGAGCCGTACGAGCTCCACGACATCCCGGTCTCGCGCGCCCGGTCGAGCCCCCGGCGCAGCACGTCCTCGGCCTCGTCGACGTGGCCGGCGTAGAACCACGTCGTCGCGAGGTTGTACCAGCAGCGCAGCTCGGTGCTGAGGCTCTCCGCGTCGACGGCGCGTGCGAGCGCGGTCTCGAGGAGCCGCGCGGCGGTGGCCGGGTCGCCGACCTCGAGGATCGCGAGCGACGCGAGCGCGTCGGCCTCGGGGCCGGGCGCGCCGGCCGCGCGCGCGACGTCGACCGCCTGCTCGAGGTAGGCGCGCGCCTCGTCGTCGGCGTCACGGATGAGCTCGACGCGGCCGCGCACCGCGAGCGTCCAGGCGAGGTCCGCCGTCGGCTCGGCGGGCAGCACCTGCAGGGCGAGCACCGTCTGCTCCGCCGCCCCGCGCGGATCCTCGACGTCGAGCAGGTAGCGCGCCAGGTTGTGCCGCACACGGGCCTGCCGCTGCGGGTCGTCGCGCAGCGCGTCGACCGCGCGCCGCGCGAGCTGCTCGGCGCGCGTGCGCTGGCCGCTGCGCGCCGCCGCCCCGGCCGCCCGGAGCGCCACCGCCACCCGGTCCCGCCCGAGACGCGCCTCGGCGTCGGGCACGACCTCCCACAGCGACAGCACCTGCTCGAGGTGCCGCAGCTCCTCGGTGGGGGCGAGCAGGTCCCGCGCGCGCTCGGCGGCCTCGGCCGACGCGACGAGCGCCGTCGGCAGGTCGTGCGCCTGCTGCGCGTGGTGTGCGCGCTCGGCGGCCGACCCGAGGCCGGGCTCCGCGAGGAGCGCGGCGAGGTAGGCGCGGTGCATCGCGACGCGCTCGCCGGGCAGCAGGTCGAGGTAGAGCGCCTCGGCGAGCAGGGCGTGCCGGAACGCGAGGTGCGTGCCCTCGACGCCGAGCACCTGGTGCGCGACGGCCTCCTGGAGGGCGGTCGCGAGGACCACCGGGTCCTCGAGCCCGCGCATGCGGCCCGCCGCGGCTCGTAGCAGGTCCTCTCGAACCTGGCGCCCGGCCACCGACGCGAGGCGCACGAGCTGCTGGACCGCCGGCTCGAGGCGCTGCATCCGCGCGTGGAGCACGTCGGCGAGCGACCAGGGCAGGTGGCCGGACTCGAGGCCCGCCGACACGAGCTCCTCGGCGAAGAACGCGTTGCCCTCGGACCGGCGCAGCACCTCGGCGAAGTCCCGCTCGGGCAGGGGGGCGCCGCTCAGCGCCGTCGTGAACTCGCGCAGCTCGTCCGCGGTGAACGGGTCGAGCTCGACGTGCTCCACCCGCTCCTGGCGGTGGAGCTCCGCCAGGAGCGGGCGCAGCGGGTGCCGGCGGTCGACGTCGTCGCTGCGGTACGTGACGACGAGCAGCAGGTGCTCGGACCGCAGCCGCGTCACGAGGAAGCGCAGCACGTCGCGCGTGGACGGGTCCGCCCAGTGCACGTCCTCGATGACCAGCACCAGCGGGGCGCCGGGCCGCCCCGCCGCCGCCAGCGAGCTCGCGATGCCGTCGAAGAGCTGCAGCCGCTCGGCGTGCTCGCCCGCCTCGCTCGCGCCCGGACCCGCCGGGTCGACCAGCCGGGCGAGCGCCGGGCGCTGCGCGACGAGCTGCGCGACTCCGGCCGCGACGTCGTCGGACCCTGCGCGGGCGGGCGACGTCGCGTGCGCGGCAGGACGGCGCAGCTGCGCGAGCGCCTCGCTGAAGGGCAGGTACGGGATGCCGACCTCGCCCAGGTCGACGCAGTGAGCGACGACGACGCGCGCCCCGGCCTGCTCGGCCGTGGCGGCGAGGTGGCTCACGAGCCGCGTCTTGCCGACGCCGGCGTCGCCGCCCACGAGCAGCACGCCCGGCTCGCCCGCGGCGGCACGCTCGAGCGCCCGGCGGAACCCTGCGACCTGGGCCTGGCGGGCGACGAGCGGGATGCGGGACGACCGGCGCACATCGCGATCGTCCCACCCGCCACCGACAGCCGCCGAGGGCATTTCGCCCAGGGCGTGCTGCGCCGACGTCGTCATCGGGCGCTCAGGCCGCGCGACGCGCGAGGCGCTCGAGCCGCAGGGCGTCGAGCGCTCCTTCGATCTGCGCGGCCCGGCGCGCGGTCGCCTCCGGACGGGCCTCCACCCGGCGCACCGCGTCGCGTCGCCGCGTCGCGAGCCGTGCCCGCAGGCGCGTCCACGGCCCCGGCGCCCCGTACGAGCGTGCCGCGCGCTCGCGGCGGTACTCGAGCTCCGCCTCCAGGGCGGGTCCCCACAGCTGGTTCATCGTCTCGTCCCTCTCCTCGTGATGTACCTCCACGGTCGTCCTGAGGTGGGGGTCCGCGGATCGGGCGATCGCCCATACCTGCAGGTGCGGGTACCTCAGACGCGTGCCGGAGAGGGGTGAGGTACGTCTGAGGTGGCTCTGTGGGCGCGCCAGCCGTTGCGACCTACGTCACACCGGTCGCACACTGGAGGGACCGGACCGATACGGGGGTGGACTCGTGGCTGGATCTGTTGCAGGAACGTTCGACGCCCTGCCGATGCTGGGACGTGGCAAGCACCGCAACCCGAAGAAGGGGGCGTGCTTCATGGAGCTCGCGTCCTTCCTCGCGGGCGAACGGTGGAGCGACCACCCGCAGTGCACGCACCCGCTGCTGGCGATGCTCGCGCGCGCGGTCAACGACCTCACGTCGGACGAGGCGCGCCCGAAGCTGGCGCCGCTCATCCCGTCCGTCATCGGGCTGACGAGCGACGACCCGCACTGGGACGTCCGCATCGCCCTGCGGGCCGCGCAGACGGCCCTGCCCGTGGCCCCGGCGGACCGGCAGCAGACGCTCGCGGTTGCGATCATCGGGGCGGAGCGCATGCTCGACGTGCTCGACGAGCGCCCGCCCGGGACGCTCGCGCCCGAGAGCGAGGAGGCGCTCGCGGCCGTCCCGCGGACCGCGGAGTGGGCCCGTCGCTTCTGCGAGGGCACGCACGTGCGGCCCAAGCGGTTCGTGCGCGACGCCGCCCCGTCGGTCGTGTCGACGGCGGTCCAGGGCATCAGCGAGGCGTTCGTGCCCGACGTCGACGACCGGCTCCGCGAGCTGCTCACGGCGACGATCGAGGACGCGCGCCGGTGGGCCGGGCGCTCGGACGACGCGCCGCCCGCGCTCGCGCCCGAGGTCTGGGCGCCGGTGGTCAAGCCCGCCGCGGCGGAGGTCTGAGCGAACCCGTCCGGCGCGCGACGTCACGAACGCGCGTGCGCGGGCGCGCCGCCGCGGCGTGCTCGTGCACCCGGCCGGGCCGCCCGCTCACCCGTTCCGCGGCCGTCGTCTGGTAGACCGGGAGTCGTGACCGACTCCCCGCTGGACCAGCTCACGCTCGACGAGCTCCGCCGTCGGACCTCCGTGAAGTGGCGCGCGTACCCGCCCGACGTGCTGCCGATGTTCGTCGCCGAGATGGACGTGCCGCAGGCGCCGTTCGTCATCGACGCGGTGACGCGCGCGCTCGTCGACGGCGACACGGGGTACGACGTCGGCACCACGTACGCCGAGGCGCTCGCACCGTTCGCGGAGCGCCGGTGGGGCTGGGTGCCCGACGTCGGCACGAGCCGCACGCTGCCCGACGTCATGGTCGCCATCGTCGAGGTCCTGCGCGTGCTCACCGCGCCGGGCGACGCCGTCGTCGTGACCCCGCCCGTCTACCCGCCGTTCTACGCGTACGCGCGGACCGAGGGGCGGCAGGTCGTCGAGGCGCCGCTGCGCGACGGTCGTCTCGACCTCGATGTGCTCGAGGCGGCCTTCGCGGAGGCGACGGGTGCGGCGGCGCACGGCTCCGGCCCCGGCTCGGGCCGCCGGGCCGTGCTCCTGCTGTGCAACCCCCACAACCCCACGGGCACCGCCCACACGCGCGCCGAGCTCGAGGCCGTGCTCGCGCTCGCCGACCGGTACGGCGTGCGTGTCGTCGCGGACGAGGTGCACGCCCCCTTCACGTTCGAGCGGGTGCCCGACGGCGGCACCTCGGCCCCGTTCGTGCCGCTGCTGTCCGTGCCGGGCAGCGAGCGGGCGATCGCCGTGCACTCGGCGTCGAAGGCGTTCAACCTCGCGGGGCTGCGCGCGGCGGTGGCCGTCGCCGGGCCCGGTGCGGCGGACGACCTGCGGCGCATCCCCGAGGTCGCGGGCCACGCGGTCAACCACGTGGCCGTGCTCGCCCACGCCGCCGCCTACCGCGAGGGCGACGCGTGGCTCGACGCCCTGCTGGCCGGCGTCGCGCGCAACCGCGCCGTCGCGACGCGGCTCCTCGCCGAGCAGGCGCCCGCCGTGCGCGTGCAGCCCGCCGAGGCGACGTACCTCGCGTGGCTCGACCTGCGCGACGCCGTGCCCGACGGCGAGGACCCGCACCGCCTCCTGCTGCGGCGGGGCAAGGTGGCGCTCGCGGACGGCCGCACGTTCGGTACCGGGGGAGCGGGGTGGATGCGGCTCAACCTCGCCACGACGCCGGAGATCCTCGCCGACGGCGTCGGGCGCGTCGCGGCCGCGCTCGCCGAGGCCGCCTACCGTCGCGGGTAGTCGGGCGCGGGGTCGACGCCGAACGCGTCCTCGAGCGTCACGAACCCGCCGTGGTGCACGTAGGCGGCGAGTTCGGGGCCCACGTAGCGCAGGTGCCAGGGCTCGGGGCGGTACCCCGTGAGCGCCTCGCCGCCCTCGGGGTAGCGGACGACGAAGCCGTGCTCCCAGGCGTGGTCGGCGAGCCACCGGCCGAGCGCGGTCGAGCCGACCTCGGTGAACCGCACGCCCTCGGCGGTCACGTCGGCGGCGAGCCCGGTCTGGTGCTCCGAGTGGCCGGCACGGGCGGAGAACTCGTCCGCCGCGTCCGGGCCGTGCTGCCGCACGTACCGCGCGTAGAGCTCCTGCTGGTAGGCGTAGGGCCGGTAGCCGGAGGCGAGGACGAGGCGCTGCCCCGTCGCGGCGTGCGCGGCGGCGGCGAGCCGCTCGAGCGCCCGCGCCGCGACGGGCCGCAGCTCGAAGTGCCGGTCGAAGGTCGGGACGTCGGGCGTGACGAGATCGTCGGGCGCCCAGTCGACCGGGTCGAGCGGGCGCTGCTTGTTGACGAGCACCTGCGGGCTCGCCGGGTCGTCGCTCGGGGCCCACCGTGCCTCGACGCGCTTGACCGGGGTGGTCGCCGCGGCCGCGGTGGGGGTCGCGGGCAGGTGCAGGCGCCACCACGTCACGGGTCGCTCGGCCCAGTGCGACGTGAGCCGCACGGTCAGCCTGGCCGCGTGCCCGGTGTCGAGCCGCAGCGTCGAGCGCGTGACCCACGCGCCGTCGACCCGCTCCTGCAGCTCGACCGTGCGGCCGAGCGCGGGCGTCACCGTGACGACGTCGGCCCACACCGTCCCCGCGCGGCGCACGTCGTGCTCGCGCCACGACGACACCGACGTCGGGGTGGGGGCGTGCGCGGCCTGCGCGGCCACGGTCCCGGAGACGACCAGCGCCGCCGCGATCCCCGCAGCGGCCAGTCCTCGTCGCACGCGCATGCCCCCAGACTGCCATCCGGCCGCTAGTCTCACCAGGGTGCGCCGTCGCTCCCGCCTCGTGCTGACCTGTGCCCTCGTCCCGGTCGCGGCCGTGCTCGCGGCGTGCACGGGACCCGATCGGCCGCCGGCGTCGGACGCGGCGACCGCGCTGGCCGCCGCGCTGCAGGAGGGCGACCTGTCCGGCGTCGAGCTCGTCGTGTCGACGTCGTCCGACCCGCAGACCCAGCTCACCGAGGTCCTCGAGCCGCTCGTCGAGACCACCGGTGAGCGCGAGCGCGCGGTGCGCGTCGCGGAGGTGGGCGACGTGGTCGAGGGCGAGGACGGCACGGTCACCGCGTCCGCGACGCTCGCCTGGAGCTGGCAGCTCACCGACGCCGCACGCTGGGAGTACACGACGACGGCGGACCTCGCGTTCGCGGAGCCGTCCGAGGGCAGCGACTCGCCCGGCCGGTGGCAGGTCGTGTGGGAGCCCGACCTCCTCGTGCCGGACCTCGCCGGCGGCGAGCGTCTCGACGTCGACCGGCTGCGCGCCGAGCGGGCCGAGATCCTCGACGGCGCCGGCGAGCCGCTCGTGACCGAGCGCGCCGTCTGGCGCATCGGCATCGACAAGATGCACACGGAGCCCGAGGTCCTCGAGCCGGCCGCGCGGGCCGTGGCCGAGCTCGTCGGGCGCGACGCCGACGAGTTCGTCGCGCAGGTCCAGGCCGCGGGCGAGAAGGCCTTCGTCGAGGCGATCACCATCCGCCAGGAGAACCCGGGCACCCACTTCACGGTCGAGGACGCGCGCGAGATCCGCGGCGTCGCCGTCATCCCGTCGACCATGATCCTCGCGCCCACGAGCACGTTCGCGGCGCCGATCCTGGGCCGCGCCGGCGAGGCGACCGCGGAGATCGTCGAGGAGTCCGAGGGCCGCGTGCGCGCCGGCGACATCACGGGCCTCTCGGGCCTGCAGCGCCAGTACGACGAGCAGCTCGCGGGCGTCGACGGCATCGCGGTCAACGTCGTGCCGGCCGAGGCGGCGGCCGAGGGCGAACCGGGGGAGGACGACGTCGTGCGCGTCGCGTTCTCGGTCGAGCCGGTCCACGGGACGCCGCTGTCGACGACGTTCGACGTCGCCCTGCAGGGCCACGCCGAGGAGGTGCTGTCCGACGTCGGGCCCGCGAGCGCGATCGTCGCCGTCCGCCCCTCGACCGGCGAGGTGCTCGCGGCCGCGAGCGGACCGGGCGGCGAGGGCTGGTCGACCGCGACGCTCGGCCAGTACCCGCCCGGCTCGACGTTCAAGATCGTCGACGCGCTCGCGATGCTGCGCGCGGGCCTCACGCCGGACTCGACGGTCGAGTGCACGTCCACCCTCACGGTCGACGGGCGGACCTACCGCAACGTGCCGGGGTACCCGAGCTCGGCGCTGGGGCAGGTGCCGCTGTCCACCGCGTTCGCGCACTCGTGCAACACGGCGATGATCGCGCAGCGCGACGTCGTCGACCAGGGCGCGATCGCCGCCGCGGCCGCCGACCTGGGCCTCGGCGTGCCGTCGGCCGTCGGCGCGCCCGCGTTCCTCGGCGAGGTGCCCACCGAGGCGAGCGGCACCGCGCACGCCGAGGCGATGATCGGCCAGGGCGAGGTGCTCGCCTCGCCGCTCGCGATGGCGACGGTCGCGGCGAGCGTCGCCGCGGGCGAGCGCGTGCAGCCCGTGCTCGTGCGGCCCGACGGCGCCTTCGCGGCCACGCCCGAGGAGGGCGCCGACGACGCCGCGTCGGCCGCGGCCGGCACGTCGGCGCCGAGCGACGTCGCGCCGTCGGGCCTCACCGCGGACGAGGCCGCGACGCTGCGCGACCTCATGCGCGGCGTGGTGACCGAGGGCAGCGCGTCGGCGCTCGCCGACGTGCCGGGGATCGTCGGCGCCAAGACCGGGACCGCCCAGTACGGCGACGGGTCGCGCCAGCACGCGTGGATGGTCGCGATCGTCGACGACCTCGCGGTGGCCGTGTTCGTCGAGGACGGCGAGCTCGGGTCCACGACCGCCGGCCCGCTCCTGGGCGAGTTCCTCGCCGCCCTCTGACCCCCGGGAGGACGTCAGCGGGTGAACTCGTAGCCGGCGTCCTCGCACAGCGTGCGGAACGCGGCGGCCGCCTCGGCGACCTGCTCGGGGTTGCCCGCGCCGTTCGACAGCGCGTTCTGGAACGGCACCTGGATCGCCGCGAGCGCGGGCGTGGTCTCGTCGTTCGCGTAGAGGAGCAGCGACTGGAGGCGGTCGCGCACGACCGTGACCTGGACGCCGCCCTCCTCGTCGAGGCCGCCGAGCTCGGGGCCCCAGGTGGTGACGCGGTGGTCGACCGAGTACTCGCCGCCGTCGTAGTAGCCGGCGCAGGTCTGCACGGTGCTGATCGGCTCGGGGCCGGACTCGGTGGGCGCCTCGGGGACCGAGGCGGAGGCGGAGGGCGACGTCGCGGCGCCGGGCTGGTCAGGGCCGGCGCAGGCGCCGAGGAGTACGACGGAGAGGGCCGCGATCGCGGCAAGGTGCTTGCGCATGGCAACGATTCGACCCCGCCGCGCCGCGCGCCGCCAAACCCGGAGGCCCGGGTGTGCCGGGTCTCACACGTCCTCGGCCACGTCCTCGGCGGGCGCGCGGTCGACGGTGACGGTGCGGATGCGTCGCTCGTCGAGCCCGGTGACCGTGAGGCGGTGGCCGTCCGCCTCCACGACGTCGCCCACCTCCGCCAGGCGTCCCAGCTCCGCCAGGACGAACCCGCCGACCGTCTCGTACGGGCCGTCGGGGAGCTCGATCCCGGACGACCGGGCGAACTCCTCGATCGTGAGCCCCGCGTCGAAGGTGCCCTCGGCGTGCACGGTGGCCTGCGGGTCGTACTCGTCGCGGATGTCGCCCACGAGCTCCTCGATGAGGTCCTCGAGCGTGACGATGCCGTCGGTGCCGCCGTACTCGTCGACCACGACCGCGAGGTGCGTCCCGGTGCGGCGCAGGAGCGACAGGGACGGCAGCAGGCGGTTCGTCACGGGCAGCTCGAGCACGGGCCGCGTGACGTCGGCGACGGTCCGGGCGCCGCGCCGCGGCTGCAGCAGGTCCCGGATGTGGACGAAGCCGAGGATGTCGTCGAAGTCGTCCCCGGTCACGGGGTAGCGGGAGAAGGGCGCGGACCGGGCCTGCTCGGCCGCCTCGTCGAGCGCCGTGCCGGCCGCGAGGAAGACGACCTCGCCGCGGGGACGCATGACCTCGCCGAGCGACCGGTCGGACGCCGCGAAGACGTCCTCCAGGATCTGCCGCTCGTCCTCGGGCAGGCCGCGGTGCGAGACGACGAGCGAGCGCAGCTCCTCGCCGCTCATCTCGTCGTTGCGGACCGTCGGGTCGCCGCCGAGCAGGCGCACCACGGCGTCGGTCGACCGGGACAGCAGCCAGATCACGGGCCGCATGAGCGTGGCGAACCGGTCGAGCGGCGGCCCGACGACCAGCGAGAACTGGGTCGAGCGCTGCAGCGCGATGCGCTTGGGCACGAGCTCGCCGAGCACGAGCGACCCGTACGCGATGAGCAGCGTCAGGCCGAAGAGCGCGGCCGTGGACGCCAGCGCGTCGGGAAGGCCCAGCCCCGCGAGGAGGGGCGCGACGTCGGGCGCGAGCGTCGACGCGCCGTACGCGGCGGAGAAGAACCCCGCGACCGTGACGCCGATCTGCACGGCCGCGAGGAACCGGTTCGGGTCGCGCGCGACGGCGGCCACCCGCCGCCCGCGCGCGCCCCGCTGCTCGAGCTGGTCGATCTGGCTCTCGCGCAGGGACACGAGCGCGAACTCGGTCCCGGCGAAGACGCCGCCGACGAGGATGAACAGCAGCACGAGGCCGACGTTCGCCCAGGTTTCACCGTCCACGTCAGGCCTCCGCCGCCCGGGCGGACGCCGCTCCCTGCGCCACGGTCCGCGGGAACAGGCGGGCGAGCACGTCCGCCAGGGTCAGGACCCGGACCTCGTCGCCGTCCACGGGCACGACGGCGAGGTGGCTGGCGGTCTCGCGCATCCGCGTCAGCGCGCCGTGCAGGGGCGTCGCGGGGTCGAGCTCGAAGACGGGCCGGACGGCCTCGGTGACCGGGGCGTCGTCGTCGAGCAGCAGCGTGTCGCGCACGTGCACGACGCCGGTCGGGCGGGTCGCGCCCTCGCGCCGGACGAGCAGGCGCAGGTGGCCCGAGGTGCGCGCGAGCTCGCGGACCTCGCGCGCGGGCGCGTCGTGCGCGACGGCGACCGGCGCGTCGTGACCGGCGACGAGGTCGGCCACCGTGTCGCGCCGCAGGTCGAGCGCGCCCGACAGGTGCGCCCCGTAGGTCGCGTCGAGCGCCCCGACGTTGGCCGAGTGCTCGACCAGGTGCCGCAGGTCCTCGGGGCTCTGCCCGGTGGCCATGTGGGTCACGGGCTCGACGCCGACGCGGCGCAGGCACCAGTTCGCGGCCTCGTTGAGGGCGACGAGCGCCGGCCGGGTCACGACCATGAAGGCCCGCATCGGCAGGGCCAGCAGCGTCGCGGACGCCTCCGGGTGGGCGATGGCCCACGACTTGGGTGCCATCTCGCCGACCACCAGGTGCAGGAACGTCACGACGACGAGGGCGAGGGCGAAGCCCACGACGTCCGCGACCCAGTACGGCGCCCCCCACCCGGCCACGACGGGCGTGACCCAGTGGTGGATGGCGGGCTTGGTGGTGGCGCCGAGCGCGAGCGTGCACGCGGTGATGCCGAGCTGGCTGCCCGCGAGCAGCACGGTGAGCTCCATCGAGCTGCGCAGCGCCGCACGCGCCGACCGGCTCGTGGACGCGGCGTCCTCGAGGCGGTGCCGGCGGGCGGCGAGCAGGGCGAACTCGACGGCCACGAAGAACGCGCTGAGCGCGATGATGCCGGCCGTGACGGCCAGGACGACCCAGGGGTTGCTCATCGCTCGTCCTCCGTCGTGGAGAGGGTGACCCGCAGGCGCGAGGGCACGTGCCGCTCGACCTCCAGCACCTCGAGCCGCACGGTCTCGGGCTCGGGCGCCTCGGTCAGCGCGAGGTGCGCCGGGTCGGACGGCAGCTCGACGGCGACGACGTCGCCGACCTCAGGCAGCGAGCCGTGGGCCGCGATCGCCAGCCCGGCGAGCGTCTCGTAGTCGCCCTCCGGCAGGTCGCGGCCGATCGCGCGCTCGACCTCGTCGACGTGCACGTCGCCGGCCACGAGCCAGGCGCCGTCGTCGTGCGGCACGACCGGCCGCAGCTCGTCCTCGTCGTGCTCGTCGGTGATCTCGCCGACGAGCTCCTCGGCGATGTCCTCGAGCGTGAGCACGCCCGCGAACCCGCCGTACTCGTCGACGACGCAGGCCATCTCGTTGCGCGTCGCGGACAGCTCGCGCAGGGCGTCGGGCAGCGCCATCGTCGTGGGGAGCACGAGGGCGGGCCGCAGCAGGTCCGCCGCGGTCGTGCCCGCGGGCCGGTCGCCCGTGAGCAGGTCGGTCAGGTGGACGACGCCGAGCACGTTCTCGTCCCCGTCGAGAACGGGGTAGCGCGAGTGGCCGCCGGCCATGAGCTCGCGTACGCGCGCCAGCGGGGTGTCCGCCTGCACGACGTCGACGCGGGCGCGCGGGATCATCGCGTGCTCGACGTCGCGGCGCGGGAAGTCGAGCACGCGGTCGAGCAGGACGGACAGGTCGGGCGGCAGGTCGCCGCTCTCGCGCGAGTCCGCGACGATGTGCTCGAGGTCGCGCGCGGTCGCCGAGTGCTCGACGTCGTGCACCGGCTCGATGCCGAGCAGCCGGAGCAGGGCGTTCGACGCGGCGTCGAACACGCGCACGAGCCAGCCGAACGCCGCGAGGTACGCGTTCGTCGACCGGGCGAGCCAGAGCGCGACGGGCTCCGGGCGGGCGATGGCGAGGTTCTTCGGGAGGAGCTCGCCGAAGAGCATCTGGATGAACGTCGACGCGAGCAGGGCCAGCACGGTGCCGACCGCGACGCCGACGCCCGTCGGCACGCCGACGCCGCCGAGAGCCTCGCCGAGGGCCTCGCCGACGAGCGGCTCGGCCACGTACCCGACGAGCAGGCCCGTGACCGTGATGCCGAGCTGGGCGCCCGAGAGCATGAACGAGGTGCGCCGGGTCACGTCCAGCGCCCGGCGGGCCGTCGCGTCACCCGCCTGCGCCCGCGCGCCGAGGCGCGAGCGGTCGACCGCCATGTAGGCGAACTCCTGCGCGACGAAGTAGCCCGTCGCGGCGGTGATGGCCAGGATCACGACGATCCCGAGCAGCAGGGAGAGCACCCAGGTCATCGGTCCCACCTCCTCTGGAGGTGGTCGTCGGCCTGGGTGCTCGGACTACTGTCGCTGTCCATTGCCTTTCCGGGGGTTCGCGGACGGTGCCGACGGACTCAACGCTGCGTGCGCGCGGGGAGTTCCCGATCTTCTCGCTGTGCCCGTTCTCACTGTGCCGGGACGTTCGCCTCCAGCTCGGCGAGCCACGCCGCGGCGGACGCGTCCGACGGCATCCGCCAGTCCCCGCGCGGCGACATCGTGCCCCCGTGCGAGACCTTGGGCCCGTTGGGCAGCGCGGACCGCTTGAACTGCGAGGCGAAGAACCGCCGCACGAACACGCCGAGCCACCGTCGGATCGTCGCCAGGTCGTAGGCCGACCGCTCGTCGTGCGGGAAGTTCGGCGGCCACTCGCCGGCCGTCGCGTCGCGCCAGGCGTGCCAGGCGAGGAACGCGATCTTCGACGGCCGGAACCCGAACCGCAGCGTCCAGAACAGCGAGAAGTCCTGCAGCGCGTACGGGCCGACGGACGCCTCGGTCGACTGCGGGACCGCGCCCTCCTCGGTCGGCACGAGCTCCGGCGTGATCTCCTGCGCGAGGATCTCGCGCAGCACGTCGTTCGTCCCGGCGTCGAACTGCCCCGAGTCCGCGACCCAGCGGATGAGGTGCTGGATGAGCGTCTTGGGCACGCCCGTGTTGACCGCGTAGTGCGACATCTGGTCGCCGACGCCGTACGTGCACCAGCCGAGCGCGAGCTCGCTGAGGTCGCCCGTGCCGAGCACGATGCCGCCGCGGTGGTTGGCGAGCCGGAACAGGTAGTCGGTCCGCAGCCCCGCCTGCACGTTCTCGAACGTGACGTCGTAGACCTTCTCGCCCTCGCCGTACGGGTGGCCGAGGTCGCGCAGCATCTGCTCGGCCGCGGGCCGGATGTCGAGCTCCTCGAAGGTCACGCCGAGCGAGCGGGCCAGCCGCGTGGCGCGCTCCTTGGTCTCCGACGACGTCGCGAACCCCGGCATCGTGAACGCGTGGACGTCGCTGCGGGGCCGGCCCAGGCGGTCCATCGCCCTCGCGGCCACGATGAGCGCGTGGGTCGAGTCGAGGCCGCCCGAGACGCCGATGACGACCTTGGGGTGCCCGATCGCGTCCAGGCGCTTCTCCAGGCCGGTGACCTGGATGTTGTACGCCTCGTAGCAGTCGAGCGCGAGCCGCTCGGGGTCGTCCGGCACGAACGGGAAGCGGTCGACCTTGCGTCGCAGCCCGATGTCGCCCGACGGCGGGCGCACCGTCCAGCGGATCGTGCGGAAGGCGCCGACCCGGTCCGCGAGGGTGCGCCGGTTGTCGTCGAACGACCCCATCCGCAGCCGCTCCTGGCGCAGCCGGTCGAGGTCGATGTCGGCCACCGCGCGCCGCGGGCCGTCGGGGAAGCGCTCGGTCTCGGCGAGCAGGTCGCCGGCCTCGTAGACGAGCGTCTGCCCGTCCCACGACAGGTCCGTCGTCGACTCGCCCTGCGCCGCGGCGGCGTACAGGTACGCGGCGAGGCAGCGCGCGGACGCCGAGCGGACCATGAGCCGCCGGTCCTCGGCCCGCGCCACGGTGATGGGGCTCGCCGAGAGGTTGAGCAGCACGGTCGCCCCCGCGAGCGCCGCCTCGGCCGACGGCGGGACGGGGACCCACATGTCCTCGCACACCTCGACGTGCACGGTGAGGCCCGCGACGTCGTCGGCCGCGAAGAGGAGGTCGGGCCCGAACGGCACGTCCTCGGCGTCCCCGAACGGCAGCGTGACGGTGCTGCCGCGCCGGTCGTCGCCGGGCGCGAACCACCGCTTCTCGTAGAACTCGCGGTAGTTCGGCAGGTAGGACTTCGGCGCCACGCCGAGCACGCGGCCACCCTGCACGACGACCGCGCAGTTGAGCACCCGGTTGCCGACCTCGACCGGTGCCCCGACCACGAGCAGCGGGCGCAGCGTGGCGCTCGCGGCGACGATCTCGTCGAGCGCGTCGTAGGTCGCCTCGAGCAGGGTGTCCTGCAGGTGCAGGTCGTCGAGCGCGTAGCCCGACACGCTCAGCTCGGGGAACACCGCGACGGCGACGCCGTCGTCGTGGCACGCCCGCGCCTCGGCGAGGATCGTGGCGGCGTTGGCCCGCGGGTCGGCGACGGACACGGGCACGGTGCAGGCGGCCACCCGGGCGAAGCCGTGGGCGTACGCGGAGTAGAAGTCCACGCCCCGAGTCTAGGAACGACCGCCCGGCCCGCCCGCCGGGCCGTGCGGCCGTGCCCGACGTCGCCCGGCCGGTCTTGGCGCGGCACCGCGCGGGGTCTATGGTCGCCTCGTGCCGACGACCGCCCTGAGCAACCGCACCCCGTCCCCGTCCGTCCGCGCCGCCGTCGCGCCGCGCGCCGTCCTCGGGGGCCGCGCGCGCGCCGCGGTCGCCGTGCTGCTGGCGCTCGCGGTGACGCTGCTGGGCCTCGCGCTCGGGGTCGTGACGGCGGGGGCCGCCGCGGCGCACGACCGGCTCGAGGCCTCCGACCCGCCGGCCGACGCGCAGCTCACCGCGCCGCCGGTCCAGATCGTCCTCACGTACAGCGGCACCGTGCTCGACACGGGCACCCAGGTCGTCGTGACCACGCCCAAGGGGCAGGTCGACACCGAGGTGACCGTCGACGGGCCGGAGGTGCGCGCGACGCTTCCCGCCGACCTGCCGGGCGGCGCGTACGAGGTGGCCTGGCGCGTCGCGTCGTCCGACGGGCACCCCATCGAGGGCACGTACGGCTTCACCGTCGCCGAGCAGCCGGAGCCCGCGGCGTCGCCCACCGAGGAGGCCGAGCCGACGCAGGAGCCGGCCGACACGGCCGCGACGAGCGAGCCGGCCGCCGAGCCGACGGAGGCCGCGGCGGAGGACGCGGCCGACGAGGGCGCGGGGATGCCGTGGCTCTTCGCGCTAGCCCTGCTCGCGATCGTCGCCGTCGCGGCGGCCGCGATCTGGCGCACGCGCAGCCGGCTGCACCGCGGCGACGGCCCCGCCGGCCAGGACTGACCCGGCTCACCCGGCGGCGGCGCTCCGGCGGGCGAGCAGGAGCATCGCGAGCGCGGGCAGGAGCACGAGGGCGGCGACGCCGTTGACCGCCCCGAAGCCGCCCCACGCGAGCACCGTCCCCGCGGCCGCCGCGGCGGCCGCACCCGCGTAGTTCATCGCCGCGTCGGAGACGCCCTGCAGGGGCACGCGCACGTGCGGCTCGACGACCGACGCGAGCAGCGCCGAGGCCCCGATGACGCTCGCCGACCACCCGAGCCCGAGGACGAGCAGCGCCACCGCGGTGAGGACCTCGGTCGGCGCGCCGCCGTCCGCCGCGTGCCCGGCGTGGGCGCCGGCCGCACCGCCGTCGGCGAGCGCCGCCGTTGCGCCCAGGGCGAGCGCGACGGCGAGCAGCCCGGTGCCGACCGCCGCCGTCCGCACGCCGCCGACCCGGTCCGCGAGCCACCCGAACACCGGGCTCAGCGCGAACATCCCGAGGATGTGCAGGCTGATGACCAGCCCGACGAGCTCGAGCGTCATGCCCTCGTGCTGCATGTGCAGCGGGGTCATGACCATGACGACGATCATCACGGCGTGCGCGCACGCGGGCATGACGAGGGCGAACCGCGTGACCGGGTGCCGCCGGGCCCAGCCGATCGCCTGCCGTGACGTCGCGGGCACGACGGCGACCGCGGGGTCCGGCGCGTCGGCGCGCGCCGGGCCCCGGTAGAGCGCGGCGACGACCGCGGCGGCCGCGAGCAGCGCGACGAGCGCGAGCAGGAATGGTCCCGCCAGCTCGGGGACGCCCAGGCGGCGCCCCAGCGCGTCGCCGGGTGCGCTGAGGTTCGGCCCGAGCACCGACCCGACGGTCGTGGCCCAGACGACCACGGACATGGTGCGCCCGCGCGTCTCGGCGGGCGCGTCGTCGGCCGCCGCGAACCGCGACTGCAGCGTCGCGGCGTTCGCCAGGCCGAACAGCGCGATGCCGGCGAGCTGGACCAGGAGCGACCCGAGCACCGCGGAGAGCACGATGACGAGCGCGCCCACCGCGGCGGCCCCGTAGCCGAGGCCCAGGGCCGTGCGCCGACCGCGGCGCGCGGCGAGCCGGGCGAGCGGGATGGCCGCGACCGCCGCCGCGAGGACGCCGACGGCCTGCGCCACGCCCGCGACCGACGTGCCGCCCAGCCGCTCGGTGAGCAGCGCGCTCACCGCGGCGCCGACGGCGACGCCGACGCCCGCGAGCGCGTTGCTCGCCACGAGCGCCGCCACGTTGCGCCGTCGCCGCGAGGGCTCCCGGGCCGCGCGCGGACGCACGCCGAGCGTCTCCTGCTGCTGCCGTCCCACCCCGCGCCCTCCCGTCCTGACGGCCGTCGCCGTCCTCCACTCCAGACGCCCGCGGGGCGTCGAACTCACCGGTGCCGGGACCGGAGCCGCGCGCTCAGGCCTCGAGCGCCGCGCGCAGCGTCGCGGCGTCGAACCGGCCCACCTGCAGCACCATCCACGGGCTGAGCGCCCACGGCACGCGCGCGACGGCGTCGACCATCTCGTCGGCGCCGACCCACCGGTGGTCCATGACCTCGTCGGGGTTCGGCTCGAGCGGGCCCCCGACGCGCGCGACGTAGACGGGGCACACCTCGTTCTCGACGACGCCGCTCGCGTCGACCGCGCGGTAGCGGAAGTCCGGCAGCAGGGGCCGCAGGCCCGTCACGGTCGTGCCCAGCTCGTGCCGCGCGTAGCGGTGGATCGCGTCCTCGAACGTCTCGCCGGGGCGCGGGTGGCCGCAGAACGCGTTCGTCCACACGCCAGGCCAGGCGCGCTTGACGAGCGCGCGGCGGGTCAGGAGCACGCGGCCGTCGTCGTCGAGGAGGTAGCACGAGAACGCGAGGTGCAGCGGCGTGTCCTCGTGGTGCACGGTCGCGCGCGGCGCCGTGCCGACGGGCGTGCCGTCGTCGGCGAGCAGCACGACCTCGTCCGGGGGCTGCGTCATGACGGTCCTCCTCGCGTCGGGTCCGCGCCAGCCTAGCCGCGGCGTGCCCGGCCGGGGCCGGCGGGCGCCGAGCGGGTGGTTCTGGGCGCCGCGCGGGGCGAAAAGTCGCATGAAACCGCGGATGTTCCTTAGTGTGTTCCCGGTCTTCCGGCCTGCCGCCGGTCAGACTGAGAACGTGACGACGCGCGGGTCCCGTGCGTCGTGAACCGTCAGAAGGGATTCGCATGTCGCTGAACAAGTCCGAGCTCGTCTCGGCCATCGCTGCCAAGTCCGGCCTCAGCAAGGCGGACGCGGAGAGCGCCCTCAACGCGTTCCAGGAGGTCCTGATCGAGTCCCTCGGCAAGGGCGAGGCGGTCAAGGTCACGGGCCTGCTGTCCGTCGAGCGTGTCGAGCGTGCCGCCCGCACGGGTCGCAACCCGCGCACGGGCGAGGAGATCTCGATCCCGGCCGGTCACGGCGTCAAGATCAGCGCGGGCTCGCTCCTCAAGAAGGCCGTCGCCGCCAAGTGATCTGCCGCTGACCTGCGCAGGTCGGCGTCCCGAGGGCCCGCCGCTCGCCGTGCGCGAGCGGCGGGCCCTCGTCGTCGGAGCCGGCTGCGCTACAGGTCGCCCTTGCGCTCGAGGTGGCGCATCGCGACCCAGCCGATCGGGACCCGGCCCCAGTACGTCACCAGGCGGTACAGGATCGTCACGGAGAACGCGATCGACGCCGGGATGCCGGCCGCGGTGAGGCCGGCCGTGAGCGCCCCCTCGACACCGCCCAGGCCGCCCGGGGTCGGCATCATCGCGCCGAGCGCGTTGCCCACGAGGTAGATGACCGCGACGTCGACGAGCGACAGCGACCGCCCGAACGCGGCGAGCGCGGCGTCGAACGCCAGCACGTAGCCGAGGGTCATGACGACGTTGCCGCCGAGGCCGAGCGCGAGGCGCGTCGGCTGGCCGAGCATCTGCGACAGGCGCGGCCACACCTGCTCGAGGATCGGGCTGGCCCGGTTCCACGCCCACCGCCGTGCGGGCGGCACGAGCAGGACCGCGACGATCACGAGCGCGACGCCGGTGATCGCCAGGAGCACCGTCGTGGACGGGAGCTCGACGATGCCGCCCGACCCCGTGAAGATCGACAGCACGACGAGCAGCAGCACCGTCACGACGAACTGCGACACCTGCACCAGCCCGACGGTCGCGACGGCCATGGGCGTGGTCACGCCGCGGCGCGTGAGCATGCGCAGGTTGAGGGCGGCCGGGCCGATGCCCGCGGGTGCGGCGAGCGCGACGAACGAGCCCGCCATCTGGGTGAGGGTCGCGCGCCACAGCGGCAGACGCTCGGGCGAGAACGCCACGAAGGTCAGCGCCGCCCCGAGCCACGTGATCGCGCCGAGCGCGAACGCGATGCCGACCCACCACGGGTTCGCCGTGCTGACCGCCTCCGCGATCTCCTCGAAGTTCATGGTCGTGACGACGACGGCGATCGCGACGATCGTCAGCGTGACCATGACGACGGTGCGGGCGCCGAAGCGCGTGATGTTCTGGGGCTGCACGTCGGCCTGCGGCAGCCGCTCGACGAGCGCGGCGCGCAGCTCGTCGAGCAGGCCGCGATCGCGCCTGACCTCGACGCGCGTGGCGGTCGGCAGCGCGATCGACTGCAGCAGCGGGCCGATCGCGGCGATGTCCTCGTCGGGCAGCGCGCGCACGGCCGACGCGATCGCGCGCCGCGGCCCCACGCGCAGCGCGAGGAGCGCGAGCATCTGCGTCAGGTCCATGCGGCGCGAGAGCGCGCCCGAGGCGATCTCGCCCTGCTCCCAGCCGGTGAGCCACACGTGCGGGTCGCCGCGGCCGTCGCGGCTCACGAGCACGACGTCTGGCGTCAGGGCGTGGTGCGTGACCCCGGCGGCGTGCGCGCGGCGCAGCTGCTCCCACGCCTGGGCGAGCACCGCGTCCCCGCGGGGGCCCTGGAGCTCGTCGTCGGGCAGGTCGCGCAGGGACACGGCCCCGCGCGCGTGCTCCTGCACGAGGACCACGGAGTCGTCCGCGACGCCGATGCCGAGCAGGCGCGGCGTGCGCACCCCGGCGGCGGCCGCGGCGTAGGACAGGAGGGCCGTGCGCTCGGCCGCGGCCTTGAGCGAGATCGCGGCGCGGCCCTCGAAGCCGCGCAGCCGCAGCGCACGCCAGACGCGCTGCACGGCGCCCATGACCTGGCGGTCGCCGTCGAGCACGACGACGTCGCGGCGCACCCCGTCGTCGTCGAACATCGCGTAGACGCGGTTGTCGCCCGCGCGCGTGAGCGCGACGGCCGCGGGGTCCGCGGGCGCGGCGTCCGGCGCGGGACCCAGGGGCGGCGCCGTGGGGGCGCGCAGGCTGCCGAGCGTCGTGCGGCCGGCCACCTCGCCGTCGGCGTCGTAGGAGGTGACGGCGTCGTCGAGCGGCTCGGGCTGCGCGGCGGCCGACACGTCGCGCACCCGCACGAGCGCCGTCGGGCGGAAGCCCGCCCGGCGGACGGCCGCGACGAGGTCGGCGCCGTAGGCGCGCTCGCTGCGCACGCCCGAGACGTACTGGACGGCCTGGCCCGCGAGCCGGCCGAGCAGCAGCGCCACCAGGATGCCGGGCAGCGCGACCTGGCCCGTGATGAGCACGATGAACAGCGCCAGGTACAGCACGTTCCACGACCAGCGCACGGTGCGCCGTCGGGTGCGCGGCCCGGCCGTCGTGAGCAGGCCGGCGATCGCGGCGACGTAGCCCGGGATCGTGAGCCGCCACCCGCCGTCGCGCCACACCGACAGGCCGCGCACGAGCTCGTCGCTGCCGAGCCGCACCACCAGCACGCCCGCGACGATGCCGAGCAGCAGCCCGAGCGCCGCGGCGCAGATCGACTCGACGACCTGGCGCCCCAGCCGCCGCACCCCGAGCTCGATGAGCACGGCCGCGGGCACGAAGAGCACGACCAGGCCCTCGAGCAGCTGGACGGGCACGAACAGGATCCGCCCGAGCAGCGTGTTGAAGCCCTGGACGTCCTGCGTGACGCCCTCCGTCGTCGCGTGCGCGACGACCGAGAGCACCAGCACGAGCGTCACGCCCACCGCGCTGACGACCATCCCGAGCAGGTCGGACGGGTGGCGCACGCGGGACTCCGGCGTGTCCACGACGCGGACCAGCGCGGCCGACTCCTCCTGCGCCGCGGCGTCGCCGGCCAGCAGGGCCTGCAGCGGGCCCGTGGGGGGCGCCGGGTCGTGCGCGGGGTCGCGCACTGGGCCAGCGGCGCTCGCTCCGGACATGTCCGCGAGTCTAGGTCGCACCGGCTGGTCAGGCCCGACGTTTCGCTCGTGGCGGGCGTCGTTCACCCGTCCGGGCCCCTGTGGCGGGTATCACGATGCGGTCACAGTAGGACGCCGGGACCCACGAGCGTGACCTGGGCGACACCGGGGTGTGCTAGAAACGCCCGCATTGTGGACAGGTCCACGGCGATCCCGCGGACCGCATCGAGGAGGAGAGTGCAATGAGGACAATCCGATCCGCTCGACGGCCGGTGGCCGCCGCCGGGGCAGCCGTGGTCGCGCTGGCGCTGGCCGCGTGCGGTGGCGGCTCGGGCAACGGGGGCACGGGCGAGGGCGGCGGCGGAGGCGGCGGCGCCTCGGGCACGCTGACCGTCGGCACGACCGAGCAGATCACGTCCCTGGACCCGGCCGGCTCGTACGACAACGGGTCGTTCGCCGTGATGAACCAGGTCTACCCGTTCCTCATGAACTCGCCGTACGGCACGTCGGAGGTCGAGCCGGACATCGCGGAGTCGGCCGAGTTCACCGCGCCGACCGAGTACACGGTGACCCTCAAGGAGGGTCTGACCTTCGCCAACGGCAACGAGCTCACTGCCTCGGACGTGAAGTTCACGTTCGACCGCCAGGTCGCGATCGCCGACGAGAACGGCCCCTCCTCGCTGCTGTACAACCTCGACAGCGTCGAGGTCGTGGACGACCTCACCGTCGTGTTCCACCTCAAGAGCGAGAACGACCAGATCTTCCCGCAGATCCTCTCCTCGCCGGTCGGCCCGATCGTCGACGAGGAGGTCTTCTCGGCCGACGCCGTCACGCCGGACCAGGAGATCGTGGACGGCAACGCGTTCGCCGGCCAGTACGCGATCACGCAGTACGCGGTTAACGACCTCGTCCAGTACAAGGCCAACCCGGAGTACCAGGGCATCCTGGGCGCCCCGGCGACGGAGACCGTCAACGTCAAGTACTACACGGACTCGTCGAACCTCAAGCTCGACGTCGAGCAGGGCAACATCGACGTCGCGTTCCGGACGCTGTCGGCGACCGACGTCGAGGACCTGCGCACCAAGGACACGGTCAAGGTCGTCGACGGGCCGGGCGGCGAGATCCGCTACCTCGTCTTCAACTTCAACACCATGCCGTTCGGGGCCGAGACCCCGGAGGCCGACGAGGCCAAGGCGCTCGCCGTGCGGCAGGCGGTCGCGCACCTCGTCGACCGCGAGGCGATCTCCGAGGACGTCTACAAGGGCACGTTCACGCCGCTGTACTCGTACGTCCCCGAGGGCCTGACCGGCGCGACCGAGTCGCTCAAGGAGAAGTACGGCGACGGCAACGGCGCGCCGGACCCGGGCAAGGCGACCGAGGTGCTCGAGGCCGCGGGCGTCGAGACGCCGGTCGAGCTCAACATCCAGTACGTGGCCGAGCGCTACGGCCCGTCGTCGGGCGACGAGTACGCGGTGATCAAGGAGGCGCTCGAGGAGGGCGGCCTGTTCACGGTCAACCTGCAGAGCACCGAGTGGGTCCAGTACTCGGCGGACCGCACGGCCGACGTGTACCCGATCTACCAGCTCGGCTGGTTCCCGGACTACTCCGACGCCGACAACTACCTGACGCCGTTCTTCCTCACGGAGAACTTCCTCGTCAACCACTACTCGAACCCGCAGGTGGACGAGATGCTGCTCCGCCAGGCCGTCACGACGGACCCCGACGAGCGCACCGCGCTCATCGAGGAGATCCAGGACGTGCTCGCGGACGACCTCTCGACCATCCCGTACATGCAGGGTGCGCAGGTCGCCGTCGTCGGCACGGACGTGGAGGGCGCCGAGAACACGCTCGACGGCTCCTTCAAGTTCCGCTACGGCGCGCTCAGCAAGGGCTGACGGGGAGCGCTCGACGACCCGTGGCAGCGACGACCTCCGCGGGAAGCGCACTGGGACGCTACGTCCTGGTGCGCTTCCTGCTGATCATCCCGACCGTGTTCATCCTCGTGACCACGGTGTTCGTCCTCATGCGCGCGACCGGCGACCCGATCACCGCCTCGCTGGGCGGGCGGCTCACGCCCGCCCAGCTGGCGGAGCGCATCGCCGCGGCCGGCTACGACCGGCCGATCCTCGTGCAGTACTGGGACTACCTCACCGACGTCTTCAGCGGCGACTTCGGCACCACGATCAGCGACAACCGGCCCGTGACCGAGGTGCTCGCGCAGCACGGCGGCGCGACGCTCGAGCTCACGCTGTACGCGGTGCTGATCGCCGTCGTGCTCGGCATGCCGCTCGGCGCGGTGAGCGCGTACTTCCGCGACCGGGCGCCCGACGCCGTGCTGCGGGTCCTGGCGATCCTCGCCTACGCGACCCCGGTGTTCTTCGCGGGCCTGCTCCTGAAGCTGGTGTTCGCGGTCGGGCTCGGGTGGTTCCCCGTCGCGGGCCGCGCGTCGACCGACGCGCAGATCGAGATGCGGTTCTCGGGCGGGACGACGGGCATCTACCTCATCGACGCCGCCCTGACCGGGCAGTGGTGGGTCGTGCAGGACGTGCTCACGCACGCCGTGCTGCCCGCGACCGCGCTCGGCCTGCTCACCGCGGGCGTGTTCCTGCGGCTCGTGCGCACCAACATGATCGGCACGCTCGGCACCGAGTACGTCGACGCCGCGCGCTCGCGCGGCGTCTCCGAGTGGCGGCTCGTCGGCGCGCACGCGGCGCGCCCGGCGCTCATCCCGGTCATCACGGTCGCGGGCATGCAGGTCGCCATGCTGCTCGTCGGCGCGGTGCTCACCGAGACGACGTTCGAGTGGCGCGGCCTCGGCTTCCAGCTCGCGCAGTACCTCACGGTGCGCGACTTCGTCGCCGTGCAGGGGATCGTCGTGCTCATGGCCGTGATCGTCGCGGTGACGAACTTCGTCGTCGACATCGTCGCCGCGCTCATCGACCCGAGGGTGAGGTACTGATGGCCGCGCCGGAGATCACGAGCGTCGGCACCGCCGGCGCCGCGCCCGAGCACCTCGGCGGCCGGGGCGCGTGGTTCAAGCGGCTGCCCGTCGTGCGGCAGGTCCGGCACAGCGTCGGGCTGCAGCGTGGCATGCTGCTCACCGGCCTGGGCCTGACGACGTTCTTCGTGCTCGTCGCGGCGTTCGCGCCGCTCGTCGCGCCGTACGGCCCGTCGCAGCGCCGGGACGCCGCGGGCGGCTTCGGGACGCAGCAGCCGCCGTCGGCCGAGCACTGGTTCGGCACGACGGTCGGCGGCTACGACGTGCTCTCGCGCGTCGTGTGGGGTGCGCAGACGGCGGTGCTCGTCGTCGTCGTCGCGGTCGCGGCGTCGATCGTCGTCGGGGTGCTGCTCGGGCTCGTGTCCGGGTACTTCGGCGGCTGGGCCGACCGCGTGCTCGTGCTCGTCGCCGACGCCGTGTACGCGTTCCCGTCGCTGCTGCTCGCGATCCTGCTCGCCATCGTCATCTCGGGCGGGCAGTCGAGCCTGTGGGGCGGCGTGCTCGCCGCGGCGCTGTCGATCACCGTCGTGTTCGTGCCGCAGTACTTCCGCGTGGTGCGCGCTGAGGTCGTGCGGGTCAAGGCGGAGGCGTTCGTCGACGCCGCGCGCGTGCTCGGCACGCCGCACCGGCGCATCATGACGCGCCACGTGCTGCGCAACTCGGTGCGCACCCTGCCCCTCATCGTCACGCTCAACGCCTCGGAGGCGATCCTCACGCTCGCCGGGCTCGGGTTCCTGGGCTTCGGGATCGAGCCGACCCAGGCCGCCGAGTGGGGCTACGACCTGCAGCGCGCGGTCGCGGACGTGACGTCGGGGATCTGGTGGACGGCCCTGTTCCCGGGCATGGCGATCGTCGTCGCGGCCCTGGGCATGACGCTCATGGGCGAGTCGCTCAACGACCTCGCCGACCCCCGCCTGCGCTCGCGGACCCGGTCCGCCGAGGTGTCGGGAGCCGTCGCCGCGACGTCGGTCGAGGCGACCCTGCCGGGCCGGGCGGCCGCGGCCGAGAAGGAGGACCTGTGACCGTCAGCCCCGCGGGCCCGGTGGCCCGCATCGACGACCTCGCGGTCTCGTTCGCGACCGACGCCGGCCCGGTGCGCGCCGTCGACGGCGTGAGCCTCGAGGTGGCACCCGGGGAGGTGCTCGCCATCGTCGGCGAGTCCGGCTCGGGCAAGACGGTCACGGCCAAGACGATCCTCGGCCTGCTGCCGGAGACCGCGACGACGAGCGGGGCCGTCCTGCTCTCCGGCCGTGACGGCGAGACCGACGTCGTGTCCGTCTCCGGTGCGCGCCTGCGCGAGGTGCGGGGCCGCGACGTGGCGATGGTGTTCCAGGAGCCGTCGACCGCCCTCAACCCGGTCTTCACGGTCGGCTGGCAGATCGCCGAGGGCCTCCGGGCGCACGGGACCGTCTCCAAGAGGCAGGCGCGCGAGCGCGCGATCGAGGTGCTGCGGACCGTCGGCATCCCGGACCCGGAGCACCGGGTCGACCACTACCCGCACCAGTTCTCGGGCGGTCAGAAGCAGCGCATCGTCATCGCCATGGCGCTGGTGCTCAACCCGGGACTCATCGTCGCGGACGAGCCGACGACCGCGCTCGACGTCACCGTGCAGGCCGAGATCCTCGACCTCCTGCGCCGGCTGCGCGACGAGACCGGCACGGCGATCGTGCTCATCACGCACAACATGGGCGTCGTCGCCGACCTCGCCGACCGCGTCGCGGTCATGTACCAGGGCCGGCTCGTCGAGCAGGCGCCCGTCGCCGAGCTCTTCGCGAACCCGCAGGCCGACTACACGCGCGCGCTCCTCAAGTCCGTGCCGCGCGTGGGGGAGGGCACGGCGCGCGCCGCGGCCCGCGCGGCCGCACGTCCGGACGGCTGGGCGGAGTCCGAGCCCGTCGTGCGGGCCGAGCACCTGACGATCACCTACCCGGGGCGCTTCCGGCGGCCGGCGTTCACCGCGGTCGACGACGTGTCGCTGACCATCAGGCCCGGCGAGGTGCTCGGCCTCGTGGGCGAGTCGGGCTCGGGCAAGACGACGATCGCCCGCGCGATCGCCGGGCTGACGCCGGTGACGGGCGGGTCGCTGCGCGTCCTCGGCACCGAGATGCGCGGGGCCCGCGGACGCGACCTCGCCGGCATGCGCCCGCGGCTCGGCTTCGTCTTCCAGGACCCCGCGACGTCGTTCAACCCGCTGCTGACGATCGCGGAGTGCGTCGCCGAGCCGCTCGTCGTGCACGGGCGTGCGGCGTCGCCCGAGGCGGCGCGCGGCCGGGTCGACGAGCTGCTCGAGGCCGTCCAGCTGCCGCGCTCCTACGGCGACCGCTTCCCCCACGAGCTCTCGGGCGGCCAGCGCCAGCGCGCGTCCCTCGCGCGGGCGCTCGCGCTCGACCCCGAGCTGCTCGTGGCCGACGAGCCGACGTCGGCGCTCGACGTGTCGGTGCAGGCCCGCGTGCTCGAGCTCTTCGCCGAGCTGCAGCGCGAGCTCGGGTTCGCGTGCCTCTTCGTGTCGCACGACCTGGCCGTGGTCGACCTGCTCGCCGACAGGATCGCGGTGCTCTACCGCGGCCGGCTCGTCGAGGAGGGGACCGGCGTCGAGGTGCTCGGCGCGCCGCGCGAGGAGTACACCCGTCGGCTGCTCGCGTCCCTGCCCGTGCCCGACCCGGTGGCCCAGGCCGAGCGGCGCGAGGCGCTCCGCGCCCTGACGACGTAGCGCGTTCCTCGCCGACGTAGCGCGTCTCCCGCCGACGTAGCGCGTTCCTCGCCGACGTAGCGCGTCTCCCGCCGAGGTAGCGCCGGCGTCAGGTGATGCCGAGCGACGCGCGCCACTCGGCGGGCACGAGCGCGTACCCGACGAACGCGACGACGTCGAGCAGCGTGTGCGCGACGACGAGCGGCACGACCCGCCGTCGTCCCCAGCGGGACGTGTAGAACCACGAGAAGAGCAGGCCCATGACGACGTTGCCGAGGAACGGTCCGATGCCCTGGTAGAGGTGGTACGTCCCGCGCAGGAGCGAGCTCGCGACGACGAACCGCAGGCGGTCCCAGCCGAGCTCGCGCGTGCGCTCGTACAGGTACCCGACGGCGATCACCTCCTCGAGCACGCCGTTCTTCAGCGCGGCGAGGATCAGCACGGGCACGGTCCACCAGTGCTCGTTCAGCGCGCTGGCCTGGACCGACACCGTGATGCCGAGCACCCGCCCGAGCGCGTAGAACGCCAGCCCGGGGATGCCGATCGCCGCGGCGAGCGCCACGCCCCACGCGACGTCGCGGCCGGGGCGGGCGCGGTCGACGCCGAGCGCGGCGAGCGCGCCGCGACCCCGGCCGCTGAGCAGGAAGAGCGCGAGCGCGACGGGCACGAGAGCGAAGCCGATGCCGAGCAGCTGGTACGTGAGGTCGAGCAGCGGGCGCTCGGAGCGGCTCGCGTTGAGGGTCGCGGTCTGCTCCGCCAGCGGCGTGCCGGCGGTCAGCCGCGCCGCGATGTTCACGAGCGAGTACACCGCCGACTGGCCCAGGCTCAGGCCGAGGACGATCCAGACCTCCGCGCCGATGCGGCGGCGCTGCGCGCGCGTGAGCGGGGGTGTGGCGGTGGGCGAGGCGTCGACGTCGGGCACGCGGCCAGCGTAGGACCGCCGCCTGGACGCCGGCTGGGGCTTCGCTCGGCAGCTTGAGACTCGGTCGGTCCCTCGAGGTGCCGATCGAGTCCGAAGCTGCCGAGCGACCAGAAGGGACTTGCGCCGCACCGCAGCGGGCGCCCCGCCGACGAGCGGCCGCTCGACGCGGCCGCCTCGCTGCGCGTCATCCGCGAGGCGCAGGAGCGCGCCCGCGCCGCCAACGAGCCCGACTGCCGCCTGCTGTACGGGGTGTGGGGCGTCGCGTGGCTCGGCGGCTACCTCACGCTGTGGACCAGTGCCCGCGCCACGGGGACGCAGCCGGAGGGCCCGGCGTTCGCGGTCTTCGGCGTGCTGCTGCTCGCTGCGGTCGTCGTCACCGCCGTCCACAGCATCCGCCGCACCGCCGGCACCCGAGGCGTCAGCGCCCGCGCCGGCGCGATCTACGGCTGGTCGTGGTTCCTCGGCTTCGCGGCGCAGGGCGCCGTCGTCGCCGGGCTCGCGGGGGCCGGCGCGTCGCCCGAGACCATGGCCCTCGCGGCGAACGGCATCGCGTGCATCGTCGTCGGCCTGCTGTACCTGGGCGGCGCGATCGCGTTCGACGACCGCGGGCTGCTCGTGCTCGGTGCGTAGATCCTCGTCGTCGCGGCGGGCGCGACCGTGGCGGGTCTGCCCGGCACGTTCCTGATCATGGCGCTCGCGGGCGGTGGCGGGTTCCTGATCATGACCGCCGTCGAGCACGGCCGGGTGCTCCGCCGACGCCGCGGCGTCGCGGGGACGGAGGCAGGGACGAGCCGTGCCTGAGGACGTCCTCGACCCCGTCATCCACGCGACGGCACGGCTGCGCGTCGTCGCGACCCTCGCCGCGCTCGCCGAGGGCGACGAGCTGTCCTTCCCCAAGCTCCAGAAGGTGCTGGACATGACCGCCGGCAACCTGTCGACCCACCTGCGCAAGCTCGAGGACGCCGGGTACGTCCGCGTGACCAAGACGCACGTGGGCCGCACGCCGGCCACGTACCTCGCCCTGACCCCCCGCGGCCGGCAGGCGTTCGAGGAGTACACGGCCGCTCTCACGTCGCTCCTGAGAGGAGCCGCATCATGACCCCGGACCTCGCGGTCGACGTCGACTGCGTCACGCGTCGCTTCGGCGCCGTCGTCGCGCTCGACGACGTCTCGCTCACCGTCCGCCCGGGCGAGCTCGTGGGCCTGCTCGGGCCGAACGGCGCCGGCAAGTCCACCCTGCTGTCGCTCGTGAGCGGGCTGCGACGGCCGGACTCCGGCACCGTGCGCCTGCTCGGCGGGGACCCCCGCGACGCGCGCAGCCGCACCGGCCTCGGCATCACGCCCCAGGAGACGGGGCTGCCCGCGACGCTGCGCGTGCGCGAGGTCGTCGACTTCGTCGCCGGGCACTTCCCGGACCCCGTGCCGACGGGCGACCTGCTCGAGCAGTTCGGCCTCACGGAGCAGGCCCGGCGGCAGACCGGTGCGCTCTCGGGCGGGCAGAGGCGGCGCCTCGCCGTCGCCCTCGCGCTCGTCGGACGCCCGCGCGTCCTGCTCCTCGACGAGCCCACCACCGGGCTCGACGTCGGAGCGCGCCACGCGCTGTGGGAGGCGGTCCGGGCGTACCACGCCGACGGCGGCACGGTGCTGCTCACGAGCCACTACCTCGAGGAGGTGCAGGCCCTCGCGCAGCGCGTCGTCGTCATCGACCGCGGCGTGGTGCGCGCCGACGACGCGCTCGACGCCGTCCTGCGCCGGGTCTCCCTGCGCCGCGTGGTGCTCACCGCACCCGACGACCTCTCCGCGTGGACCGGCGTCGTGCGCGCCGAGCGCCCGGCGAACGACGCCGCGGACCCGGCCCGCCAGACGCTGCTCACGTCGGACGCCGACGCGCTGGTGCGCGACCTCGTGCTCGGCGGCATCGACTTCCGCGACCTCGAGATCCGCGGCGCGAGCCTCGACGAGGCGTTCGCCGAGATGGTGGCCGTCCGATGAGCGCCGCGACCGTGAGCCCCGTGCGCCTGACCTGGCTGCACCTGCGCTACCAGTTCCTCGAGACCGTCCGCATCCCCATCGCGGTGCTCGGCAACCTGCTGTTCCCGGCGCTGTCGATGTTCTTCTTCGTGGTCCCGCAGGAGCAGGTCGCCCGGAACCCGGTCGTGGCGACCATGGCGGTGGCAGGCCTCGGCCTCTTCGCCGTGATGTCGGCGAGCCTGTTCACCTACGGGCTCGGCGTCGCCGAGGACCGGCAGCTGCCGTTCGACCCGTTCGTGCGCTCGCTGCCCGCCGGACCGGGGCCGCGGATGGTCGCGCGCATCGGCAACGGGGCGATCTTCTCGCTGTTCGGGCTGGTGCCGCTCGTCCTCATCGGGTGGCTGTTCACCGACGCGCGCGTCACGGCGGTGCAGCTCGTCGCCGGCGTCGGCACGATCCTCGTCGCGTCCGTGCCGTTCGTGCTCCTCGGGATGGCGGTCGGGTACTCGCTGTCGGCCAAGGCCGCCCTGCCCGTGGTGCAGGTGGTGCTGTTCCCGCTCGCGTTCGGCGGCGGGCTGTTCCTGCCACCGACCATGTTCCCGGCCTGGCTCGACGCCGTCTCGCTCGCGACGCCGACGCGCGCTGCGCGGGACGTGCTCGTCGACGCGCTGACCGGCGTCGGCGCGCCGGGCACGGCCTGGCCCGTGCTGCTGGGGTGGACGGCGCTGTTCGCGGCGCTCGCCGTCGCGGCGTACCGGCGGGACGAGGGCCGTCGCTTCCGCTGACCCGCCGGGTCTCGCCGCCTCGCGAGGTCGTACCTCCGGTCGCGAGGTCGTACCCCGGGAGTACGACCTCGCGACCGGAGGTACGACCTCGCGAAGGGGTGGCGTCAGCCGGCCCGGCGGAGCCGCAGCGAGTTGCTCACCACGAGCACCGACGACGCCGCCATGGCCGCGCCCGCGATCATCGGGTTGAGCAGCCCGGCCGCCGCGAGCGGGATCGCCGCGGTGTTGTACGCGAACGCCCAGAACAGGTTCTGCTTGATGATCCGCAGCGTCGCGCGCGACAGGCGCACCGCCGTCGGCGCGGCGCGCAGGTCGCCGCGCACGAGCGTGATGTCGCTCGCCTCGATCGCGACGTCGGTGCCGGTGCCCAGGGCCAGCCCGAGGTCCGCCGTCGCGAGCGCCGCCGCGTCGTTGACGCCGTCGCCGACCATCGCGACGACGCGACCCTCGGCCTGGAGCCGCCGCACGGCGGCCGCCTTGTCCTGCGGCAGGACGCGCGCGACGACGTCGGACTCCGCGATGCCGACCTGGCGGGCCGCCTCGCGCGCCGCGCCCTCGGAGTCGCCCGTGAGCAGCACGGGCCGCAGGCCAAGCGCCTGGAGCTCCGCGACCGCCCGGGCGGACGTGGGCTTGACCGGGTCGCGGAGCTCGAGCACCGCGCGTGCCGTGCCGTCCCACGCGGCCACGACCGTCGTCGCGCCCGTGTCCTCGGCCTGCCCGACGGCGGCACGCACCTCGTCGGGGACGCGCACGCCGCGCTCGTCGAGCCACGTGAGCCGCCCGACGACGACGCGTCGCGCGTTGAGCGCGAGAGCCGCCGTCGTGCCCGTGCCCAGGCCCGAGTGCGCGGCACGCACGAGGCCCTCCACGCCGCCGCCCGCCGTCGCGACGAACTCCGAGACCTCGAGCGCCCCCTTGTCGTCCGAGCTGTCAGGCCCAGGCCCGGGCATACCCACGCGTGAGCCTGACAACTCGCGGGACGCGGCGGCCGCGGCGGCGACCGCCTGCGCGATCGGGTGCTCGCTCAAGGCTTCCACGGCGCCGGCGTACCGGAGCGCCTCGTCGGCGTCGACGCCCTCGGCGGGTGTCACGCGCTCGAGCCGCATGCGGCCCTCGGTCACCGTGCCGGTCTTGTCGAGCACGACCGTGTCGATGCGGCGCGTCGACTCGAGGATCTCCGGGCCCTTGATGAGCACGCCGAGCTGGGCACCCCGGCCGGTGCCGACGAGCAGGGCCGTCGGCGTCGCGAGGCCCAGCGCGCACGGGCAGGCGATGATGAGCACCGCGACGGCCGCGGTGAACGCGAACTGCGTGCTCGCGCCGGCGAGGAGCCAGCCGACCAGGGTCAGCGCGGCGATGCCGAAGGCGACCGGCACGAACACCGCCGAGATCCGGTCGGCCAGCCGCTGCACGGGCGCCTTGCCGGTCTGCGCCTGGGCGACGAGCCGCCCGATCTGGGCGAGCGTCGTCTCGGAGCCCACGCGCGTCGCGCGCACGAGCAGGTGCCCGGACGTGTTGACGGTCGCACCCGTGACGGCGTCGCCGGGCCCGACGTCGACCGGCACCGGCTCGCCGGTGAGGAGCGACGTGTCGACGGCGGAGGTCCCGGAGAGCACGACGCCGTCGGTCGCGACCTTCTCGCCCGGGCGGACGGTGAACACGTCGCCGCGGCGCAGCTCGGCGACCGGCACCCGGGAGGTGACCCGTCCGCCGTCGGGCCCGGTCAGCGGCGTGCCGTCGGGACCGACGGCGACCCGCTCGGCCTCCTTGGCGCCGAGCTCGAGCAGCGAGCGCAGCGCGTCGCCCGCGCGCCGCTTCGAGCGGTGCTCGGCGTAGCGGCCGGTGAGGAGAAACGTCGTGACGACGGCCGCGACCTCGAAGTAGAGCTCTGGCGGGCCCATGTGGTCGCGGCTCGGCAGCAGCGTCGCCTCCATGCGCATGCCGAGCTCCCCGGCACCGCCGAGCAGCAGCGCCCACAGCGACCACACGCTCGCCGCGACGACGCCGACCGACACGAGCGTGTCCATGGTCGACGCGCCGTGCCGGGCCGCGCGGACGGCCGCGACGTGGAACGGCCACGCGCCCCAGGTGACCACGGGCAGCGCGAGGGCCGCGACGACCCACTGCCAGCCCGTGAACTGGAGAGCCGGGATCATCGACAGGGCGAGCACCGGCACCGTGAGCACGGCCGACACCCGCAGCCGCCGCAGCAGGTCCGCGCCGCGGTACTCCACCGTGTCAGAAACCTGGTGGGCTCCAGCCCACTCCTCTTCTGACACGTCGGTGGTGAGGGAGCGCGAGCCCGTGACGCGCGCCTCGTAGCCCGCAGCCTCGACGGCGCGGACGAGCTCGTCGTCGGGCACGTCCCGGCTCAGCACGACGTGCGCGCTCTCGAGCGGGAGGTTGACCGTCGCCTCGACGCCCGGGAGCTTGGTGAGCTTGCGCTCGACCCGGGCGACGCACGACGCGCACGTCATCCCGGACACGGCGAGGTCGACCTCGCGCAGCGGGGCGTCGGGCGTGGCCGGGGCCCCGGTGCCGGGGGAGTGGTCGGTGTGCGTCGTCATCAGCGGTGCGGCTCCCGGGTCAGGGCTGGGTCAGGACCGGACGATCGGCAGCGTGTGCGGCGCCTGGCGGGCGGGCGCCTGCTGCGCGTACTCGGCGGCGACGGCGTCCTCGAGGACCTCGACGCCGGTGACGTCGTAGCCGGCCTCGTCGATCGCCGCGCGCAGGGCGTCCTCGGGCAGCGGGTCGTCGGAGATCACGCGGACCGACGAGGTCTCGTTGGCGTGCAGCTCGACGATGACCTCCTCGACGCCGTCGACGGCCTTGAGCTCGCGCGTGACGGACGACGCGCAGTGGTTGCAGTGCATGCCGGAGACGGACAGAGCGGTGACGGTGGCCATGGTGGATTCCCCCAGGGTCGGATTCGGCGGCGGTTCAGCTGCGGACGAGGCGCGCGATGGCGTCGGCGGCCTCACGGACCTTCGCGGCGCCCTCCTCGGGCGACGTGCGGGCGGCGTCGACGACGCAGTGCCCGAGGTGGTCCTCGACGAGCGCGACGCTCACGGCCTGCAGCGCCTTCGTGACGGCGGAGACCTGCGTGAGGATGTCGATGCAGTACACGTCCTCGTCGATCATGCGCGCGATGCCCCGCACCTGGCCCTCGATGCGGCGCATGCGCTTGAGGTACCCCTCCTTGTCGGAGGCGTAGCCGTGCGGCCCGTCGTGCGGCGCGTGCTCGTGCCCGACGGCGGTGGGTGCGGTGGTCTCGCTCATACCGTCCACCATACCCCCTGGGGGTACCACGTCAAGTCACCGTGCGCAGAACCGCCAGGACCACCTCCGCCGCTCTCACCCTCACCGGGGCGCTCGTCGTCGGCGGCACCGCGACCGCGGGCGCCGTGGGGGAGGGGCCCGACTACCAGGGCAACGAGGTCATCACCACGTCGATCCTGTCCACGTACGACGAGGTCGTGGACTTCCTGCACGCGCAGGACGCCAAGCAGGACGCGATGGAGCTCGAGGTCATCGGCCAGACCGTCAAGGGCCGAGACATCCACCTCGTGAAGTACGTCAGCGACCCCGAGAACCCGACGATCCTCTACCTCGCGCAGCAGCACGGCAACGAGCAGCTCACGACCGAGGCGATGCTGCACGTCATCAAGACGCTGGGGTCGGGGCAGCACGCCCGGATGCTCGACGACGTCAACATCCTGTTCGTGCCGATGTTCAACGCCGACGGCGCGATGGGCGACGTGAACTTCTCGATCGACCACTACCTGGCCAAGGGCGAGCGGCACCTCACGCGCTACAACGCCAACGAGGTCGACCTCAACCGCGACCACGTCGCCAAGCTCGAGCCCGAGACGCAGGCGCTGCACGAGAACGTCCTCGGTGCCTACGACATCGACTACATGATCGACCTGCACCACCAGGGCACGCAGTCGCGCGTCGACGGCAAGCTCGTGTCGGGCTCGATCCTGTACCCGACGACGCCCGACGTCGATCCCGCGGTCCTCGAGGGCTCCAAGCGGCTCGGGGCGGTCGTCTACGAGAACGTCGACTCGACGGGCTGGGGCCACCTCGGCAAGTACGTCGGCGGCACGGCCAACACCATCGCGCGCAACGGCGTCGCGGCCGAGTACGGCATCTCCACGCTCCTCTTCGAGATGCGCGGCATGTCCGACCACGAGTGGGCCGGCGCGATCCTCGGCCAGAAGAGCAACGGGTACCTCATCCGTCAGACCGTCGTGACGTTGATGTCGACGGCGCAGGCGGTCGCCGACGGCTCGATCGAGACCGCCGACACCTCGTTCTGGGACACCCTGCCCGAGCAGGGCTGACCCCCGCCGCCGCGTCGGTCGGCCTCGTCAGTGCTCGGCGAGGCTGATCGACGCGGCGAACGCGTCGAGGACGGGCAGGAGCCGGTCGAGCTGGACGAGGTTCTGCGTGCCGTACATGACGACGACGTCGCTGCCGTCGGTGCGCCATGCCCAGTTCACGGAGGCCACGATGTCGCCGCCGAGACCCTCGGCGCGCGTGTGGCGGATCGCGCGGCGGCCGGCACCGAGGCCGCCGGAGATCTCCGTGATCTCCGGCTCGCGCGTCGCGTCGGGCTCGGGCAGGCCGAGGAGGCTGTCGGCGGGGACGTCGTCGCGCGTCGGCGCCTCGACGACCTGGACGAGCTCCAAGGTCTTGTCAGGCGTGCCGAGGAGCGCGAACCGGTGCACGCCCTCGGTCAGGCGCGGGTACGCGAGCAGCTGCATCAGGTACCGCTCGAGCACGCCGCGCTCCTCGGCGTCGTACTCGAACGCCTCCGCGGCGAGCCGCGCGACCGTCCGCGACCAGTGCTCGGGGGACTCGTACCCGTTCCAGGGGAACGCCTCGGGCACGTAGACCCAGCGGTCGGTGTCGATGTCGACCTTGACGGTCACGCGGACTCCTCCGTGGTGTCGGTGTCGATGCCGCGCCATCGCAGCGACGCCATGATCGTGTCGCCGAGCTCCGTGAGCGCATCGACCATCGGCGCGAGCTCGGGGTCGGCTGACCCGGAGATCGTGAACGTCCCGACGAGCCGGTCGACGCCGCGGGCCGGGGACTCCCACACGTGGTGGACCGTTCGCAGCGGCCCGCCGGGCGCCGGCTCGGGCAGGTCGACGTCGAGCTCGACGCGATCGTCCCGGTCGTGCTCCACCACCTCCCGCCGCGCGTCGCCTGCGCGCGTACGCACCGTCGTCGAGCCGGGACCGGCCACGGGCTCGCCGCCGTGCCGTGCGGGCGCGAACGCGGCGGCGAGCGACACGGGCACACGCCACGGGACGCCGAGGGGGAGGACCACGTCGACCACCCCACGCTCCTTCGCGGAGGAGACGGTGGCCACGAGCGACTGCTCGAGGCGGCGTACCCGTCCGCGCGTTCGGTCGTTCAGGTGGGCGCCGTAGTGCCGCTTGACGACGGCGCGCACGTCGGCCTCGACGTCGCCCTGCGCGGGGATGAGGACGAAGCCTGGAGGCAGGATCAGCGCGTACCTGGAGGGCGTCCCGGCACGATCTGCGGTCGCGGTCATGCGCGCGGCTCCCGGTCCGGTGCGAAGCGCTGCTCCGGGACGACGACGTCGGGCGTCGCGGGAGGCTCGGCGTCGGGCAGCACCCGCCAGGAGCGAGGGACGAGGCGCAGCGCACCCAGGACGATCCGCAGCAGCAGCAGGCCGATCGCGCCCACCATGAGGTAGACCACGGATCCGGACGTCGCATGCTCCTCGACGTCGCTGGTCGACAGGAACGAGATGGAGTGCGCGGCGGTGCTGAGGAACAGGAGGGGACCGAAGAACAGGACCATGCCTCGGCCCATCGGAGGCACGCGCCTGCGTCCGCCCGCCGACCAGCGGGTCTCGCGCCCGCGCCACCGCGGCAAGGGAAGGCTGATGAGGACCGCGGAGGCGTAGACCAGGGCGGGGCCCCAGGCGAGCCAGCGCCAGACGGTCGCGACGACGCCGGTCGACCCGAAGTTCTCCTGCATCGCCAGGGCGACGAACATCTGCACGACGTAGACGAGCATCTCGACGCAGAAGCACATCGCGGCGACGAACACGAGTCTGCCGACCAGGTCCCACCGACGAGAGATCTGTTCCCGCGTCACGACTTGCCTGCCGGGTCCCACTCGCCGACGACGTCGAACGTCGCCCCGTCGACCTCGGACCACCAGTCGCCGTAACGCCCGAGGAGATCCCCGCCGAACGCGTCGGGAAGGTCGCGCAGACCTGGTGAGACGTTCAGGATGTTCCCGTTGATGAGATCGTCGTGCCAGCTCACGGCCGTCCCTGCGAGACCGACGAGGTTGTTGGCGAAAGACGCGTTCGCCATGCTCCGTCCCGCGCCCAGGAGGACGTCGTCCACGAGCCCGCCCGCGCCGAGCGTGGCGTTCTCCGCGATCGACCTGAAGACGGCGCCGTCGACACCGCCGCCGCGGAACACCCGCCACGCGTCGTCGAGGCTGCCGTAGGTGGGGCGGCCGAGCAGCCGGACACCGGTAGGCATGGCTTGGGCGAGGTCGTCAGCGACCCGGACGGCGTCGTCGCCGTACCGCAGCCCGGCTCGGACCGGGCGAAGCAGGCTGCCGAAGACACCGGGCCGGCTGGCGCCCGCCCACGCGAGGCGTGCCGAACGGGTGACGCGCAGTGCGCCCTGGGCGAGCTTGACACCGGAGCCGATCGCCGCACCGACGCCCAGCGTCAGCAGGGCCACCGTGTCGAGGCCGACGTCGAGCCACGAGCCGTTGCCCGTCGCCGCGAGCGTCGTGCTCAGCAGCAGGGTCGCGGCAGCGAAGGCCACGGCGAACGGCAGCAGGACGGGGAAGAAGATCGAGAGCACGCCCAGGACGGTCGCGATGATCGACAGCGCGTCCTTGAGGACCTTGATCCAGCCCACGTTCTCTGTGACCCAGCTCTTGAACCGGTCCCAGCGGGAGTCGGTGAGCCCGTCGGCGTCCACGGCCTCGTTGATCGCGTCCTCGGCCTTGTCACCCGCCGTGCGGACGTCCTCGAGCGCGCCGTCGTAGGCGGTGCGCGCGTCGGCGAGCGACTGCGCCATCGGCGCCGCCGTGTTCTCGAGCCGCACCAGCTCGTCGCGCCGCTGCTCGATCTCCTCGGTCGGCGCCCACGCGAGGCTCGACTGCGCCTCGGTGATCTGCGCGTCGTACCGAGCCAGGTCCGCCGCGAGCGACTCGCGCGTCCGCAGCGAGGCGTCGACGGTCGCCTGCGCCTGCTCGAGCACGTCGGCGAACGTCGCGAGCTCCGAGCCCGCGACCTCGTACCGGTTCTGGATCTTGGAGAGCTTCGGGATGACGTCGTCCGCCTGCCGCGCGAGCTCGTCCATCGCGTCCGACTCGTGGCTCTCGGCGTCGGCGATCGTCGACCGCAGGTCCGCGACGGCCTGCGCGACCTTCTCGGCGACCCGGGTGTACCGGTTCGCGTGACGGCGGATGCCCGCCGGGTCGCCGTCGAGCGGCTCCATCTCGTACGAGCGCGTCAGCGCGTCGCTGCGGCTGACCATCACTCACCCCTCACGGTCGCGGCCATCTCGGAGTCGGCCTCCTCGAACGTGTCCGCGACGGTCGTCGCCGCCCCCTGGAGGTCCTCGAGCTTGCCGATGAGCTCGGTCCGGGCCCGGTCCCAGTTCTTGCCGAACTTCTCGACGCAGCCGGCGAGCCCGCGGTGCGGGATCATCCCGGCGAGCTCGTCGGCCGCCGACTCGGCACCCTCGAGACTCGTGCCGATCGAGCCCAGCCGCGTCGCGGTGTCCCGCACGACGCCGAGGTCGATGCGCAGTCGATCTCCCACGCGAACACCCCCTGTCTTCCGTACGCGCGGACCTAGGATGCCAGGTCCGCCGTGCACGGTCGATGGGGAGAGGTCCCCATGGGCGCCGACCGGCCGGGCGGCGCCCGAGGTCAGGCCGTCGCGGCCGCCGCGGCCCGCGCCCCGGCGGGCAGGGCGTCGACGATGCGGCTGACCGCGTCGTCGTCGTGCGCCGCCGAGACGAACCACGCCTCGAAGACCGACGGCGGCAGGTTGACCCCGGCGTCGAGCATCGCGTGGAACAGCGCGCGGTAGCGGAAGACCTCCTGCGCCTGGGCCTGCGCGTAGTCGCGCACGCCGTGCTCGGCGGCGAACGGTCCGAAGAACACGGAGAACAGCGACCCGGCCCGCTGCACGCGGTGCTCCACGCCCTCGGCGGCGAGGGCGTCGCCGAGCGCGGTCGCGAGCGTGTCCGCGACGGCGTCCACCCGCGCGTACACCGACTCGTCGGCCAGGCGCAGCGTCGTCAGGCCCGCGGCCACGGCGACCGGGTTCCCGGACAGCGTCCCCGCCTGGTACACCGGCCCGCTCGGCGCGAGCTGGTCCATGATCGACGCCGGCCCGCCGAGCGCCGCGACGGGCATCCCGCCGCCCACGACCTTGCCGAACGTGAACAGGTCGGGCGTGTACCCCTCGGAGCCGGTGGTCGCGCTCGCGGAGTTTTCCACACCCCACCAGCCCGAGGGCCCCACGCGGAACCCGGTGAGCACCTCGTCGAGGATCAGCAGCGCGCCGTGCGCGGACGTGATGCGGCGCAGGCCCTCGTTGAAGCCCTCGGCGGGCGGCACGACGCCCATGTTGGCGGGCGACGCCTCGGTGATGACCGCGGCGATCTGCGAGCCGTGCTGCGCGAACGCGGCCTCGACGGCCGCGAGGTCGTTGTACGGCAGCACGAGCGTCTCGGCCGCGGACGCCTCGGTCACGCCCGACGTCCCCGGCATGCCCAGGGTCGCGACGCCGGAGCCGGCCTCGGCGAGCAGCGCGTCGACGTGCCCGTGGTAGCAGCCGGCGAACTTCACGACGAGCGGCCGCCCGGTCACGCCGCGCGCGAGCCGGATCGCGGTCATGGTGGCCTCGGTGCCCGTGGACACGAGCCGCACGCGCTCGGCGGGCGGCACGCGCCGTCGGACCTCCTCCGCGAGCTCGACCTCCGCGACCGTCGGCGCGCCGAACGACAGGCCGCGCGCCGCGGCCTCCTGCACGGCCGCCACCACGTCGGGGTGGGCGTGCCCCAGCAGCGCCGGGCCCCACGAGCCGACGAGGTCGACGTACTCGCGGCCCGCGACGTCGGTCACGTAGGCCCCGCGTGCGCTCGCGAGGAACCGCGGGTCGCCGCCCACCGACCCGTACGCGCGCACGGGCGAGTTGACGCCGCCCGGGATCGCGGCCTGCGCGCGGACGAACGCCGCGTGGTTGTCGGCCGGTGCGGTGCTGTCCACCATCGCGTTCTCCACGAGTCCGAAGCCTGCGGTGTCCGTCATGCCCGTCCTTCCTGTCCTTCGCTGAACCAGCCGGCGATCTCGAGCGCCCAGTAGGTGAGGATCACGTCGGCGCCCGCGCGCTTGATGCTCAGCACGGACTCGAGCACCGAGGCCCGGCGGTCGATCCAGCCGTTGGCGGCGGCGGCCTCGATCATCGCGTACTCGCCGGAGACCTGGTACGCCGCGACGGGCACGTCCGAGCGGTCCGCGACGCCGCGCAGCACGTCGAGGTACGAGCCGGCGGGCTTGACCATGACCATGTCCGCGCCCTCGGCGAGGTCGAGGTCGGCCTCGCGCAGGCCCTCGCGGCCGTTGGCCGCGTCCATCTGGTACGTGCGCCGGTCGCCCTGCAGCGCCGAGTCGACCGCCTCGCGGAAGGGCCCGTAGAACGGGCTCGCGTACTTGGCGCTGTAGGCGAGGATGCTCACCGACTCGAAGCCCGCGTCGTCGAGCGCGTCGCGGATCACCGCGACCTGGCCGTCCATCATCCCCGACGGCGAGACGACCTCCGCGCCGGCCTTCGCCTGCGCGACCGCCATGGCCGCGTACCGGTCGAGCGTCGCGTCGTTGTCGACCACGCCGTCCGGCGTGAGGACCCCGCAGTGCCCGTGGTCGGTGAACTCGTCGAGGCACGTGTCGGCCATGACGACCGGTCCCGGCCGGCCGGTCTCCTGCTCGACGGCGGCGATCGCCTCGCGCGCGGCGCGGATGCCGCGCTGGAGGATCCCGTCGGGCGCCTCGGCCTGCGAGCCGGTCGCGTCGCGCACCGCCGGGATGCCGAAGAGCATGATCCCGCCGAGGCCCGCGCGCGCTGCCGCGGCGACCGCGTCGCGCAGCGTCTCCTCGGTGTGCTGCACCTGGCCGGGCATCGAGCTGATGGGCGCCGGCTCGGTGAGTCCTTCCTTGACGAACAGCGGCAGCACCAGGTCGGCTGCGTGGAGCCGGTGCTCGGCGACGAGGCGGCGCATGCGCGGCGTGGCGCGCAGACGGCGCGGCCGGTAGACGATCCCGGAGGTGCTCACGGGTGCTCCCTTCTGGTGTCAGAAACCTGGTGGGCCAGAGCCCACCGGGTTTCTGACAGGACGGTGGTGACGGCGGCGGCGAGCGCCTCGTCGGTCGGGTGCTCGGCGACGGCGGCGACGGTCAGCCCCGCCTCGCGCGCGGCCTCGGCCGAGGGCCGCCCGATCGCGACGACGGGCGCGCGCGTGCCGACCTGGCGCGCGACCTCCCGGGCCACGGACCCGGAGCTGACGACCACGACGTCGTACGCGCGCCGCGCGACGTCGGCCGGGAGGTCGGTGCGCACGGTGCGGTAGGCGGTGACGACGTCGGGCGTCCAGCCGAGCGAGGCGAGCCCGTCGGCGAGCGTGGGGCCGGCGAGGTCGCCGAGCGGCAGCAGCACCCGCCCTTCTCGCGAGCTGTCAGGCTCACGCCCGGGTATACCGCGGCCTGGCCCTGACAACTCGGTGAAGGCGGCGACGAGGCCCGCCGCGGACGACTCGCCGTCGGGCACGAGGTCCACGGTGACCCCGACCGTCTCGAGCGCGCGTCGCGTCGCCTGCCCGACGGCGGCCCACCGAGCCGCCCGCGAGCTCGCGTCGAGCGGAGCACCGGTCCGGGCCCCGGCCGCCACGAGCGCGTCGACCGCGTTGACGCTCGTCACGGCGACCCACGCGTACGCGCCGGCCGCGAGCGCCCGCACGGCCTCGTCGAGCGGGGCGGTGTCCTCGACCGGGGCGCGCTCGACCACGGGCGCCACGACGACCTCGGCGCCCGCGTCGTGCAGGCGCCGGGCGAGGCCCGCGGCCCGCGCGGGTGCGCGCGGCACGAGCACGACGGGCACGCTCACGCACCCTCCGGGTCGTCGGTGCCGGTCGGGGAGTGCAGCGGAGCGCTGTCGACCCGGCGCGAGGCGCCCGTGGGCAGCTCCGGGCTCGCGGCGGACGTGCCGGGACGCAGCGGTGCGAGCCGGTCGGCGCCGTCGGCCAGCAGCGCCTCGGCCACGCGCTCGCCGAGCTCGGTGGCGACGGCGTCGAGCGCGGCGGTCGACATCTCGGCCGCGAGCTCGACGCTCGCGCGGTGCTTGAGCTGCTCGGTGCCGTCGACGCGCGCGACGACCGCCCCGAGGTGCAGCGCGCCGTCCTCGACGCGCGCGTACGCCCCGACGGGCGCGGCGCACCCGGCCTCGAGCCGGGCCAGGACGGTCCGCTCGGCGATCACGGCGACGCGCGTCGCGCGGTGGTCGAGCGCGGCGAACGCGCGGGCGAGCGCACCGCCGTCGGGGGCGCCCGGCTGCAGGTCGGCCGTGCGCGCCTCGACCGCGAGCGCCCCCTGGCCCGGGGCGGGCGCGACCACGCCGGGCGGCAGGACCTCGGTGACCACGTCGGTGCGGCCCAGCCGGGTCAGCCCGGCGTGCGCGAGCACGACCGCGTCGAGGTCGGCCTCAGGTCCGAGCGCGCGGGCGAGGCGCGTGTCGACGTTGCCCCGGATGTCGACGATCTCGACGTCGGGGCGCGCGGCCTTGAGCTGTGCCGCACGCCGCGGCGAGCCGGTGCCCACGCGGGACCCGCGCGGCAGCGTCTCGAGCGTGAGACCGTCCCGCGCGCACAGCACGTCGCGCGGGTCCTCGCGCTCGGGCGTCACGACGGTGAGCTCGGGCGGCTGGGTCGTGGGCAGGTCCTTGAGCGAGTGGACGGCGACGTCGCAGCGGCCGTCGAGCAGCGCCTCGCGCAGGGCCGTGACGAACACGCCGGTGCCGCCGAGCGACGCGAGCGACCCGGTCTTCACGTCGCCCTCGGTGCGGATGCGCACGAGCTCCACGGGCCTGCCCAGGAGCTCGGTGAGCCGGCGCGCGACCATGCCCGACTGCGTCATGGCGAGCGCGCTGCCCCGGGTGCCGAGGCGCAGCGGTGCGGTTCCGGGCTCTGCGGGGGTGCTCACCGCTCCAGTCTCCCCCAGGGCCCCGGGGGACCCACAACCCGGGGCGCGGGTCGAGGCCGATCTCACACCCGCCGTCCGACCTCGCAGGACGGGAGCGAGGCGTCAGAGCCCGGCGACCGCGGCCTGCGCGTGCGCGACGATCGCCGCGAGCCCGGTCCCGGCGACCCACCCGCCCGTCACGGCGAGCCCCGGCGTGTGCCCGACGGCGGCACCGAAGGCCGCGACGTCGGCCCGGTAGGCGGGGGTCGGCGGGGGGAGGGCGCCGTCCCAGCGCTGCAGCAGGTGGTCGCCGACCCGGTCGGTGAGGTCGACGCCGAGCAGCACGGAGGCGTCCCGCGCGGCCTCGTCCGGGGTGGGGGGCACGGTCTCCTCGCCGATGCGCCCGTACGACAGCCGGACCACGTGCACGCCGGCGCCCGCGGCAGCCTGGACGCGCTCGGCGAGCCACGGCCACTTCGCGGTCGAGTGCGTCAGCGCCTTGGCCCGCACGCCGGGGCGCTCCCCGCCCGGGGCGCGGCGCGACGTCGGGCCCTCGTCCGGCGCGACGAGCATCCCCGACCCGCGCGGTGCGGCGTCGAGCTCGGGCGCCTCGAGCAGCAGCGTCGCGAGCCAGACGTCGGCGCCCCGCTCTTGCCGCGGCACCGGGACGCCCGACGCGCCGAGCCACGGCGCGACGAGCGGCGCGAGCGCCGAGGTCGCGACGACGAGCCGCGCCGCCTCGACCCGCCCGCCGGCGGCCGTGCGCACGACCCACGCGCCGTCGTCGGCCCGCTCGACCGCGACGACCTCCTGGCGCAGCCGCACCGCGGTGTGGATGGGACCGGTCTGGTCGACGCGCGGCGAGTCGACCCACTCCTCGGCGCTCGCGGCGATCTCCCCGGCGAGGGCCTCGACGAGCGCGTGCATGCCGCCGTCGACGCCGCGCACGGCCGAGCCGGCGGGCGCGGCGGCGCGCAGGGTGCCCACGGCCTTGGACAGCGACGCCTCGAGCCGGAACGCCTCGAGCAGGCCGGGCGCGACGGTCGCGACGTCGAGCCGGTCGAGCGGGGCCGAGTGCACGCCCGCGGCCACGGGTGCGACGAGCCGCTCGGTCACGCGGCGGCCGAGGCGTGACCGCGCGAGCGTGCCGAGGTCGGTCGTGTCGGCGACGAACCGGGGCAGCACGCGGTCGAGCGACGCCCGGGCGACCCCGGGCCAGCCGACCGCGCGGCGCACGTCGCGCGCCCACGGCACGGACGGGATGCCGAGCACGCCCGCCGCGGGCAGCGGGAACGCGCGCCCGGCGGCGTAGCCCCACGCCGGCCTGGCCGCCGGCTCGACGACGCGCAGCCCGAGCTCGGCCGCGAGGCTCGCCACGGCCGTCCCGCGCGCGGCGAACGACTCGGCGCCCAGGTCGAGCGGCACGCGGGGGAGCGCCGCGAACGCCCCGCCGCGCACGGGTCCGCCGACGCGGTCGGACGCCTCGAGCACGACGACCCGCAGCCCGCGGTTGACCAGCGTGTACGCGGCCACGAGCCCGCCGACGCCGCCACCGACGACGACGGCGTCGACCTCCTCGGCCGGTCGCTCGGGGAGGGTCACAGGGAGTGCACCAGCTCGGTGACGCGCGTCAGGACGGTCGGGTCGGTCTCGGGCGGCACGCCGTGGCCGAGGTTGAGCACGTGGCCCGGCGCGGCGGTCCCGCGCGCGACGACGTCGCGTACGTGCGCCTCGAGCACCTCCCACGGCGCGGCGAGCAGGGCCGGGTCGACGTTGCCCTGCACGGGCACGTCGGGGCCGAGCACGGTTGCGGCCTCGTCGAGCGGCGTGCGGTAGTCGACGCCGACCGCCCGGTGGGTGAGCCCGGCGTCGCGCAGCACGTCGCGCATCGCGGCCAGGAGGTGGCCCGTGCCCGTGCCGAAGTGGATCCCGGGGACGCCGGTCTCGCTCCCCGGCACCCGCAGGTCCGCGACGTGGGCGAGCGCCCGCGTGGACGACGGCGCGACGTGCGCGGCGTAGTCCGCGAGCGACAGCGACCCCGCCCACGAGTCGAAGAGCTGCACGGCCGACGCGCCCGCGAGCACCTGGGCGCGCAGGAAGCGGCCCGTGAGGTCGGCGGTCCACTCGGTGAGGCGGCGCCACGTGCCGGGGTCGGCGTGCATGAGCGTGCGGGCGGCGAGGTGGTCGCGCGACGGGCGGCCCTCGACGAGGTACGCGGCGAGCGTGAACGGCGCTCCGCCGAACCCGATGAGCGGCACGCTCGTCCCCTCCTCCTCGTCGAGACCGGAGACGGTCAGCGTCACCGCCTCGCGGATCGGCTCCAGGGACGCGTCGTCGAGGTCGCGCTCGACGAGCCGCGCGACGTCGTCGGCCGTCCGGTACGGCCGGTCCATGACCGGCCCGACGCCGGGCTGGATGTCCACGTCCACGCCGGCCAGCCTCAGGGGCACGACGATGTCGCTGAAGAAGATCGCGGCGTCGACCCCGTGCCGGCGCACGGGCTGAAGCGTGATCTCGGCCGCGAGCTCCGGGCGCAGGCACGACTCGAGCATCGCGATCCCGTGCCGCACCTCCCGGTACTCGGGCAGCGAGCGGCCCGCCTGGCGCATGAACCACACCGGCGTGCGCTCGGGACGGTCACCCCGCAGCGCCCGCACGAGCGGCGATCGGGCCGTCCGCCCGTCGACCAGCGGGTGGTCGGCCGGCAGCGGCTGGGCAGGGGCAGGCGTGGGGGAAGTCACGGTCCACGATTCTGCCCCCAGCCGTGAGGGCTCTTAAAGTGGGAGCACTGTGGTTCTCCTCTCCCTCACCGCCTCCCACCGCGAGCTCGACCTCGACGCCCTCGAGCGGCTGTCGACCGGGTCGGCCTCCGTGGGGCGCACCGTCGTGGGCACGTGCCGCCCGGTGCAGGGGGCCGTGGTGATCTCCACGTGCAACCGCTTCGAGCTGTACCTCGACGTCGACGCGCCGCTCGACGGCGACGCCGTGCGCCATGCGACCCGCCACGTCGCGGCCCTCGTCGCCGAGAGCTCGGGCGTGACGCCTGAGGTCGCCGCCGAGTCGTTCACCGTGCGCACCGGGCCCGAGGTCACCGAGCACCTGTTCGAGGTGGCCGCCGGCCTGGACTCGATGGTCGTGGGGGAGCGCGAGATCGCCGGCCAGGTCAAGCGCGCGCTCGAGGTCGCGCGCAAGGACGAGACCACGTCCAAGACGCTCGAGCTGCTGTTCCAGACGGCGTCGCGCACGTCGAAGCGCGTCGGGCACGAGACCGCGCTGGGCTCGGCGGGCCGCTCCGTCGTCGCGCTCGGGCTCGACCTCGCGGGCGAGCAGCTGCCGCCGTACCGTGCGGTGCGCGCGGTCCTCATCGGCACCGGCTCGTACGCCGGGGCGTCCGTCGCGGCGCTGCGGGCGCGCGGCTGCGACGACGTCCGCGTCTACTCCCAGTCCGGCCGCGCGCAGACGTTCGCCGCGTCGCACGACGTCGAGCCCGTCGACGACCTCGTCGCCGCGCTCGCCGACGCCGACCTCGTCGTCTCGTGCTCCGGCGCTCGCGGGCGTCGCGCCGCGTCGGGCGAGATCGTGCCCGACGTCGCCACGTCCGCCGGCGGCCTGCGCCCGGAGGCGTCGCTCGAGTACGTGCTCGACGCCGCGGCCGTGGTCCGGGCGCGCGAGCGTGCGGCCGCCCGCGCCGGCGACGAGCCCGAGCCCGCGCCGCTCGTCATCCTCGACCTCGCGCTGCACCGCGACGTCGACCCCAGCGTGGCCGACGTCGAGGGCGTCCTGCTCTTCGACCTCGGCACGCTCAAGGCGCACGCACCCGCGATGGCGCGTGCCGTCGTCGGGCACGCCCGGGCGATCGTCGACGACGCCGCGCGCCGGTTCGAGGAGACGCGGCTCGGCCGCGCCGCGGACGAGGCCGTGGTGGCGCTGCTCGACGAGGCCGAGGTCGAGGTGCGCGCCGAGATCGACGCCGCCGTCGAGCGGCTCGCGGCCGAGCTCGCCCCGCGTGGCGAGACGCCCGACGAGTCCGACGTCGAGGCGATCGCGCGCAGCGTGCGCCGGCGCGTGCACGCCCGCCTCCACGACAGGATCACCGCGGTGCGCGCCGACGCGCTCGCGCGGGCCCGCGCGGCCGAGGCCGAGGTCGTCGCGGTTGCCGAGCATCTCCTCGGTGACGGCGACCTCCTCGCGGCCGGCGTCGACGAGAGCGCCGACGCGCCCTGCTGACCGCCCGTCTCACGGGTCGGCGCTCCGGCGGTGGCCGGTCGACGGCGGGTCTACCGTGAGCCCGTGCGGCTCGGCGTGATCGACATCGGCTCCAACACGGTGCACCTGCTCGTCATGGACGCGCGGCACGGGGCACGCCCCGTCGCGCAGGCGTCGGACAAGACGACGGTCCGTCTCATGCGCTACCTCGAGCCCGACGGATGCATCTCGGACGAGGGCGTCGCCGCGCTGACCGAGGCCGTCGAGCGGGCCGCCGAGGTAGGGCGCAAGCACAAGACCGAGGCCACGATGGCGCTCGCCACCTCCGCGCTGCGCGAGGCGACCAACGGCCCCGAGGTGCTCGCCGCGCTGTCTGAGCTGGCCGGGGTGCCGATCGAGGTGCTCTCGGGCAAGGACGAGGCGCGGCTGACCTTTCTCGCCGCTCGCCGCTGGTACGGGTGGGGCGCCGGGCGCCTCCTCCTGCTCGACATCGGCGGCGGGTCGCTCGAGATCGCCACCGGCGTGGACGAGGAGCCCGACGTCGCGCTCTCGCTCCCGCTCGGCGCCGGCCGCATGACCCGCGAGTTCCTCTACGACGACGACCCGCCCGAGCCCCGCGACGTCGACCGCCTGCGCAAGCACACCCGCGCGGTCCTCGAGGACGCCGTCGGCCCGGTGCGCAAGGCGCCGGCTCCCGACCACGCGGTCGCGACGTCGAAGACCTTCCGCTCCCTCGCCCGGCTGGCGGGCATGCCGCGCGACGTGCTCGGTCCGGGGACGCGGTGGCGGATGCTGCGCGCGCACCTGGAGGACTGGGAGCCGCGGCTCGCGCGGCTCTCGTCGACCGACCGCACCGTGCTGCCCGGCATCGGGCCGGGACGGGCGCTCCAGATCGTCGCGGGCGCCGTCGTCGCCGAGGAGGCCATGCGTGCGCTCGACGTCGAGGAGGTCGAGATCTGCCCCTGGGCGCTGCGCGAAGGCGCGATCCTTCAGCACCTCGACCGCCTGTAGAACGGTTTTTCACCCGCTTGACCAGGGACTTCACCCGCTCTCCCCGGTCCTGAAACCGCTGTCCGCTGCCACTGTGCACTGAGGACGGCCCGGGTCTTCCCTGCTGCGCGCAGACCGCGCGCGGGCCTCGGGCACGTCGCAGGAGGACGAGCATGCGACACGCACGGAGCAGCAGCAGGACGGCGGTGTCGATCCGCCGCCGGCCGGGCTCGGCGAGGCGGACGGTTCACACGGTTCTCGGTGCCGCTCTCGCGGCGGTCCTGGCCACCGGCAGCCTCGCGGCGGCGGCGCCCGCGGTCGCCGACGACGAGGCGGTCGTCGGCGCCACGGAGGTGACCGAGGAGCCGGCCACCCTCGACGCCGCGACGACGGAGGAGCCGTCCGCGCCGGCCGAGGAGGCTCCCGCCCCCGAACCTGTCGAGAAGCCGGCACCTGTCGAGGAGCCGGCACCTGTCGAGGAGCCGGCCGAGCCCGCGCAGGAGGAGCCCGCGCCCGCCGAGCCCACGCAGGAGCCGGCCCTCGCCAAGGCCGGTGCCAAGCAGGCGAAGGACGAGGCCGTGCAGGCGAAGGACGAGGCCGTGCAGGCCGACGCGGCCGACGAGGTGGCGACGCTGGGCGACACCGTCGGCCCCGGGCCGGCCGCGGGCGACTTCCTCACGCCGCACTTCCGCGCCGCACACCCCGACAGCTACACGACGGAGACGGTCGGTGCCGCCGACTCGTCGAACGTCGTCACCCAGCTGACGAGCGCGACCCGCAAGTTCGAGTGCGGCGACACGATCGTCTACTACCAGATCATCCCGGTGAGCCCGGGCGCCCCCGCCGGGGAGTCGACCATCACCGTCACGACACGGTTCGACACACGCTTCGGGGGGAACACGCAGGTCGGCATCACCGACGTGACCGTCTTCCTCGCGAAGGACGACTCGGGTTACGTCGCCGACGACGAGGAGACGATCACCGGCACGTCGTTCTCGGGGACGTGGTCGAGCGGACAGATCAACGCCGTGAGCACGATCGACGACGTCGAGGCCGGCGAGACGATCGTGGTCGAGTACCACGCGACCCTCACGTGCGGGAACCCTCCCGGCAACGTCACCGGCAACCTCCACGCGCGGACGATGAGCATCACCGCGTCGCAGAACGCCGGGGCCGGCCCGACCGGCTCGCTCGGCGGCGTGGGTGCCGAGACGGTGCCCCTCTTCGCAGACGCGGTGCTCGTCGCGCTCGAGCCGCAGGACCCGACGGTCACCCAGGCGGTCTGCGAGGACGGTGAGCTGACGCCCCCGACGCTGACCTTCGCGAGCGGGCCGGCGGGCATCACCTACTCGGCGGTCCCCGAGCCCCCGTACGAGCCGGGCCAGTCGGTGACCGTCACGGCGACCCTCTCCGCGGGCTTCGTGTGGCCCGCGGTGATGCCGACGGGCTGGACCACGACGTCGGCCACGACGGCCACGTTCTCGGTGACGTTCGACCCCAACCCCTGTACGCCGGTGGTCCCGGCCGCGCCGACGCTGACGCAGGCGGTGTGCGTCGCCGGTGAGCCGACGGTCCCGACGCTGACCTTCGCGGTGACCGAGGGCATCACGTACACGGCGGAGCCCGAGGGTCCGTACAGCCCCGGGCAGACAGGCACGGTGACCGCGACGCTCGAGGACGGCTTCGTGTGGGGCGACCTGCCGGCCGGCTGGGAGGAGCTGACGTCGACGACGGCCGAGCTCGACGTCACGTTCGACCCGAGCCCGTGCGTCCTGGTCGACCCGGTGGCGCCGACGCTCACGCAGGCGGTGTGCGTCGCCGGTGAGCCGACGGCGCCGTCGCTGAGCTTCGCGGAGACTCCCGGCATCACGTACACGGCGAACCCCGAGGGTCCGTACGTCGTGGGCCAGCAGGTCACGGTGACGGCGCAGCTCGACACGGGCTACGGCTGGGACGGTGACCTGCCTACCGGGTGGGTCGAGGTGGACGCGGACACGGCGACGTACACGTTCACGTTCGACCCGAACCCGTGCGTCCTGGTCGACCCGGTCGCGCCGACGCTCACGCAGGCGGTGTGCGTCGCCGGTGAGCCGACGGCGCCGACGCTGAGCTTCGCGGAGACTCCCGGCATCACGTACACGGCGAACCCCGAGGGTCCGTACGTCGTGGGCCAGCAGGTCACGGTGACGGCGCAGCTCGACACGGGCTACGGCTGGGACGGTGACCTGCCTACCGGGTGGGTCGAGGTGGACGCGGACACGGCGACGTACACGTTCACGTTCGACCCGAACCCGTGCGTCCTGGTCGACCCGGTGGCGCCCGCGCTGACGCAGTCGGTGTGCGCCGGCGGCATGCCGAGCGCTCCGACCCTCCAGCTGGCCACGACCGAGGGCATCGAGTACTCCGTCGTGCCGGGCGGCCCCTACGTCGCCGGGCAGCAGGTCACGGTCACGGCACAGCTCGACACGGGGTACGGCTGGGACGGTGACCTGCCCGCCGGGTGGGTCGAGGTCGATGGGGACACGGCCACGTACACGTTCACCTTCGACCCCAACCCCTGCCAGCCGGCGGTCCCGCAGGCTCCGGCGGTCACGCAGTCCGAGTGCGTCGAGGGTGAGCCGACGGTCCCGACGCTGACGCTCGCCGAGACGGCGGGCATCGACTACTCCGTGGACGCCGAGGCCCCGTACAGCCCGGGCCAGACGGTCACCGTGACCGCCGAGCTCCAGACGGGTTACGAGTGGGGTGACATGCCGACCGGGTGGGACGAGATCGACGCCACCACGGCCGAGTTCCAGGTCGTCTTCGACGGCAACCCGTGCACCCCGACGAGCCCGGTCGCGCCCGAGCTGGTGCAGTCGGTGTGCGTCGCGGGTGCGCCGACGGCACCGACGCTGACGCTCGCCGAGACGGTGGGCATCGACTACTCGGTGAACCCTGAGGCGCCGTACGTCCCGGGCCAGACGGTCACCGTGACCGCCGAGCTCCAGGCCGGGTACGAGTGGGGCGTAATCCCTGGCGACTGGGACGAGGTCGACTCGACGACTGCGACGTTCACGGTCACGTTCGACCCGAACCCGTGCATCCCTACGAGTCCGGTCGCGCCCGAGCTGGTGCAGTCGGTGTGCGTCGCGGGTGCGCCGACGGCACCGACGCTGACGCTCGCCGAGACGGTGGGCATCGACTACTCGGTGAACCCTGAGGCGCCGTACGTCCCGGGCCAGACGGTCACCGTGACCGCCGAGCTCCAGGCCGGGTACGAGTGGGGCGTAATCCCTGGCGACTGGGACGAGGTCGACTCGACGACTGCGACGTTCACGGTCACGTTCGACGCGAACCCGTGCCAGCCGGTGGTCCCGGGGCAGCCGGACGTCACCCAGGCCGTGTGCGTGGACGGCGTGCTGGTCCCGCCGGTGCTCGACCTGCCGGACGACACCGCGGCCATCTCCTACGAGGCCGATCCGCCGGCGCCGTACGCGGCGGGACAGACCGTGACGATCACCGCCACGCTCGCACCCGAGGGCGTCGAGTGGGGCGACCTCACCGGCACGGGCTGGACGCCGACGTCGACGACGACCGCCACGTTCTCGATCACGTTCCTGACGGTCGAGTGCGAGGAGGTCACGCCGGTCGCCCCGACGGTGACGCCCGCGGTGTGCGTCGGCGGCGAGTTCACCGCGCCGACGCTGACGCTGCCGGACGACACGGCGCAGGTCTCGTACGAGGTCAGCGCCCCCGAGCCGTACTCGATCGGTCAGACCGTGACGGTGACGGCGACGCTGGCACCGACCGGTGTGGCGTGGCCGGACGAGCTGCCGGCCGGCTGGATCGAGCAGACCCCGACGACGGCGACGTTCTCGGTGACCTTCACCGGCGAGGACTGCGTGCCGGTCCTGCCGGCGGTGCCGCAGGTGACCGAGGCGGTCTGCGTCGGCGGGCAGCTGACGCCGCCGCAGCTCGACGTCCCCGAGGACACCGAGGTCATCACCTACGAGGCGGACGCCGACCCGGTGTACGCGCCGGGGCAGACCGTCGTCGTCACGGCAACGCTGATCGCGGACGGCGTCGAGTGGGGCGACCTGGAGTCGGCCGGCTGGGAGCGGGTGTCCGCGACGGTCGCGACCTTCACGGTCGTCTTCGCCGAGGTCGAGTGCGAGGAGGTCATGCCGATCGCGCCGACCGTCGAGCAGTCCGAGTGCGTCGCGGGTAAGGCGACCGAGCCCATGCTCACGCTCGCCACGGGACCGGAGGGCGTCACCTACGAGGTCGACATCGAGGCCCCGTACGAGCCGGGCGACGTCGTCCTCGTGACGGCGACGCTCAGCGACGGGCAGGCGTGGGGCGCGATGCCCGCCGGCTGGGATCAGCTCAGCCTCACGCAGGCGACGTACGAGGTCGTGTTCGGCGAGTACCCCTGCGAGCCGGCGAGCCCGGTCGAGCCGATCGTCGACGAGGCGGTCTGCGTGGGCGGGGAGCTGTTCCCGCCGATGCTCACCGTCCCCGACTCCGAGGGCATCGTGTACACGGTCGACGCCGAGGCGCCCTACGCCCCGGGCCAGACCGTCACGGTGACCGCGGACCTCGAGCAGGGCTTCGAGTGGGGCGAGGTCGGCGAGGGCTGGGAGATCGTGAGCTCGACCCGGGCGACGTTCACCGTGACCTTCGCCGAGGTCGAGTGCGAGCAGGTCATGCCCGTCTCGCCGACCGTCACGCAGTCCGTCTGCCCTGAGGGGCAGCCGACGGCCCCGACCGTCGTCCTCGCCGACGACACCGAGGCGATCTGGTACCTCGCGCTGCCCGAGGGGCCGTACGCCCCGGGTGACGAGGTGCTGGTCGTGGCGGTCCTCGAGGACGGCTTCGCCTGGGCCGACGACATGACGGCGGGATGGGAGGTCGTCGACCCGATGACGGCGGTCTTCGTGGTCGAGCTGGCCGGCGACCCGTGCATCCCGGTCGGCCCGGCCGCACCGACGGTCACGCAGTCGCAGTGCCCCGACGGCACGGTGACGCGCCCGACCCTCACCCTGCCGACGACGGCGGGAGTCGCCTACACGGTGAGCCCCGCGGACCCGTACTCGGGCGGTCAGACGGTGACGGTCACGGCGGTCCTGGAGGACGGGTACGCCTGGGAGATGCCTCTGCCGGCCGGCTGGACGCTCAACTCGCCGGCGGCGTACACGGTCACGTTCGCGGCTGACGCCGAGTGCCCGAAGACGCCGGACAAGGCTCCGCCGCTCGCGAAGACCGGTGCGTCGGACGTCGGCACGTTCGTCGGCCTCGCCGTCGTGGCGATGCTGCTCGGCGGGTTGCTGCTCTTCGTGGCCCGGCGACGGGACGTCATGAGCTGACGACCCCGAGCACCGCACGCAGCCTGCCCCGCCACGGTCCAGCCGTGGCGGGGCAGGCTGCGTCGGCGTTCGACGTGCACCACATGTTTCGCTCTGTCCTCGAAATTCACCCTGTGCCGCCCGTGTCCGCCCGGGTCGCTTCAGGCGCTCGACCGGCGTGCTCCCAGGAACCGTGCGACCGTGCCGACGCTCGTGCTGGCGGACGACACCGAGGCGATCGGACGGCTTCGTCTGGGCGGACGAGCTTCCCGCGGGTTGGGAGCTCGTCGACCCGATGACGGTCGCCATCGAGATCGTGTTCGACGACGACCCGTGCATCCCCGTGGTCCCGGTCGCGCCGGCGGTCACGCCGTCGGTCTGCCCGCCGGGAAGCAGCACGGTCACGCGTCCGACGCTGACGCTGCCGACGACCACCGGCATCACCTACACGGTGGACCCGGCTGGCCCGTACTCGGGCGGTCAGACGGTGACCGTCACGGCCGCGCTGCAGGAGGGCTACGCCTGGGGCGAGCTCCCCGCAGGCTGGGTGACGGCCTCGCCGACGGCGACGTTCGTGGTCACGCTGGGCCCGGACGCCGAGTGCCCGAAGGCGCCCGTGAAGATCCCCCCGAAGTCGCCGCCGCTCGCGGTGACCGGACCGGGGGCGATCGTCACCTACGCGGGTCTCGCGGGGCTCGCGCTGCTGGTGGGAGCCGGGCTGATGTGGGTGTCGTGCGTTCAGCGGGGACAAAGTCATCTTTGGCCGTTTCGTAAGTGAACTTCACCCGCGTGACGGCGTGTGCAACCGCTCTCAGGGCGCTCTCACTGGGGGCAGGCGGAAGTGCCTCGTGCACCTCTGCAACTGCGGGGGCATCAGGGGGCCGCGCGCCTGCGTGGAGAGCCACGCGCGGGGCCGCGACCGATCGTGTGACGGAGGGCAAAGATGCGACACGCTCGGAGCAGTTCTGTACCACCGGCGGTGTACCGCCGGAGATCTCGCCAGGAGAGACATGCCGGGCGCAGGGTGCTCGGCGGTGCCGTCGCGGCGGTGCTGGCCACCGCGGGCGGCCTCGGAGGCGCGGGGGCCGCGATCGCCGACGACGCGGCCGCCGCGGGCGACGACGCCGTCGCCGCACAGAGCGTGACGGAGGAGCAGACGACGGCGGTCGTCGACGAGACCGCGGACGCGGCCGTCGAGGAGCCGGCGACGGAGGAGGCGCCCGCGGAGGAGGCTCCTGCGGACGCACCTGCGGAGGAGCCGGAGGAGGAGGCTCCTGCGGAGGAGCCGGCCGCCGAGGAGCCGGCCGCGGAGAAGGCCGTCGCACCGGCCGCCAAGGCGGGCGCGAAGAAGCCCAAGGCCGTCGAGGAGGAGGCCGCCGCCGCGGACGAGCCGATCGTCATCATGGCCGACACCGAGGGTCCTGGTCCCGACCGGAACGACCTCTCGGTGATGTTCCGCGCCGCTCACCCGGACACCTACACGACCGAGAACCCGGGCACGGCCGACACGTCGAACGTCCAGACGCAGCTCACCGCGCAGACGCAGAACCGTTTCTTCGAGTGTGGCGACACGATCGTCTACTACCAGATCATCGAGGTCGGCGGTGACGCGACGGGTGAGTCGGTCCTGGAGGTCACGACCGACTTCGACACGCGCTTCGGCGGCAACGACCAGGTCGGCATCACCGAGGTGACGGCCTTCCTCGCCTTCGAGGACTCGGGCTACGTCAGTGACGGCGAGGAGACGATCACCGGCACATCCGTCTCGGGCACCTGGTCCGACGGGCAGATCGAGCTCACGAGCACGGTGACCGACGTCGAGGCCGGCGAGACGATCGTCATCGAGTACCACGCCACGCTGAACTGCGGCAACCCGCCCGGCACCATCACGGGCAACCTGCACGTGGGCAGCGGCGGCATGGTCATCATCCAGAACGCCGGCGAGGGCCCTGCGGCCAGCGTCCCGGGTGCCGGCACGCAGACCGTCCCGCTCTTCGCCAACGCCGTCCGCGTGACGGTCGTGCCGACCAACCCGACGGTCACCCAGGGCGTGTGCCCTGAGGACGGCGGACCCCTGGTCGCCCCCACCCTCACGGTTCCGGACGACACGGCCTCGATCGACTACAGCGTCGACCCTCCCGGTCCCTATGCGCCGGGTGACACGGTGACCGTGACGGCAGACCTCACGAGCGGCAACGTCACGTGGCCCGACCCGCTCCCGGCGGGCTGGGTGTCCGTCGACGACGACACCATCTCGTTCACGGTGACGTTCGACGAGGTCCCGTGCGTCCCGGCGGTTCCCGTCGTCACCCAGGGTGAGTGCCCGGAGGACGGTGCGGTCGTCGCGCCGACGCTGATGGTGCCGGACGACACGGCGACGATCGACTACAGCGTCGACGTCCCGGGCCCGTACGTCGGCGGTCAGACGGTCGTCGTCACGGCCGAGCTGCTCGTCGAGGGCACCGTCTGGCCCGACCCGCTGCCCGCGGGCTGGATGCTGGAGGACGACGGCACCATCACGTTCACGGTGACGTTCGACGAGCTTCCGTGCGTCCCGGCGGTCCCGACCGTCACCCAGGGCGAGTGCCCCGAGGGTGGCGAGCCGGTGCTGCCGACGCTCACGGTGCCGGACGACACCGCGGCGATCGACTACAGCGTCGACCTCGAGGCCCCGTACGCCCCGGGCGAGACCGTCGTCGTGACGGCCGAGCTGCTCGTCCAGGGCACGGTCTGGCCCGAGGAGCTGCCGGTGGGCTGGGAGCTGCAGGAGGACGGCACCATCGCGTTCACGGTGACGTTCGACGAGGTTCCCTGCGTCCCGGTGGCGCCCGTCGTGATCCAGCCGACGTGCCCCGAGGGCGTGCCGACCGAGCCGATGCTAGAGCTCCCCGCGGACACGGACGCGATCTTCTACTTCGTGATCTCGGAGGACGAGGACTCGTTCGGCTTCGGTGAGACGGTCGTCGTGGTCGCGATGCTCGAGCCCGGCTACGTCTGGGCCGAGGAGCTCCCGGAGGGCTGGGAGATCGTCGACGACATGACGGCGGCCTTCGAGGTGACGTTCGCCGAGGCTCCGTGCATCGTGGCCCCGGTGGCGCCGACGGTCACGCCGTCGGTCTGCCCGCCCGGCAGCGCTTCGCCGACGGCGCCGACCCTCACCCTGGCCACCACGACCGGCGTCACCTACACGGTGAGCCCCGCCGGCCCGTACTCGGGCGGTCAGACGGTCACGGTCACGGCCGTGCTCGAGGAGGGCTACGCCTGGCAGATGCCGCTCCCGGCCGGCTGGACGCTGAACTCGCCCGCCACTTTCACGGTGACCTTCCCCGCGCACGCGGTCTGCCCGAAGGCTCCCGTGAAGACCCCGCCGAAGCAGCCTGAGCTGCCGAGGACGGGTGCGGACGGCATCGGCACCTACGTCGGGCTCGCGGGCCTGGCCCTGCTCGCCGGCGCCGGTCTGCTGTGGGCGTCGCGACGTCGAGGCACTCTGGGCTGACGCGCCGCACGACCGATCCGTCCCGCCACGGTCCGCCGTGGCGGGACGGATCGCGTCCGGGGGGCGCACCGCTAGGATCGCGGGCATGGCCAAGTCCTCCGCCTCCGATCTCGTCCTGCGTCCGTTCGAGGGTCTGCCTGGTGAGGCGGACTGGGTCGCGATGCGCGAGATCGTGCCGTCGGCGACGGCGCCCGCCCGCACGACGGCGGAGCACGGGTCGCGCGACGTCGTCGTCACCACCGTGCTGCCCGGCGGCTGGTGCGCGCTGCACCGCGAGGACGGCACCGTCCTGCTGGCGCTCCAGGGCGTGCTCAGCTCAAACGACCTGAGCCGCTCCCTCGCGGCCGCGCTGCTCGCCGCGATCGCGGCCGAGCCGGGCACCGGCATCCTGCCCGAGCACCTCGACACCGCGGACGCCCCGCGCCTGCAGGACGTGCTCGACACGTCGGTGCCGTTCGAGGTCACGGTCCACGAGGGGTACGAGTACTGGCTCGACTCGTCGGCCGAGATGACGGACGAGATCCGTGCGTCGCTCGACCAGGCCGCCGAGTCGACCGTCCCCACGGTCAAGCTCGAGTCGGTCCCGTCGGCGTACTGGTGCCGCATGTCGCGCGAGTTCCTGCGCTGGGCCCGGCCGGAGGACGAGGACCGGGTGGTCGACGCGATCGCCCGCCTGCACGCGGCCCGCGAGTCCGGCCTCGCCGAGGGCAAGTTCCTGGGCATGTTCCGCGCCTGCGGCCTCGTGGTCCCGGTGTGGGAGCTCCCGCGCGGGACGGAGGCGGCCGACATCGAGGAGCCCGTCCGGGAGCTGGGCCGCCGTCTCGACGCGGCGCTCGCCGAGACCGCCCCGCTCGACGCGAACCAGCGGCGTGCGCGAGCGGGTATCGTCTCTCGTCAGGTCACGCTGCGCTGAGACGCCCGCCGACGGCGACGGGCCCCGGTCACGAGATCTTCACCCGTTCGGTCCCTCGGAAGTCCGGTTCTACGCAAAGTCCCGGCCTCGGACGGAGTAGAGTTCTGGGGGAAATCTTTGCACTACCGATCCCCGGTGATGTCCACCGGTGGATCTCCGTCGACCTATCGGGCAGGGAGTCGTGAACACGGACCACGGGGCAGCCGGCGCGAGGGCGGACACCGCGTCCGCCGGAGCCACGAGCGCGGACACCGAGGCGCCCTTGACCCGACGCGCCGGCACCATGCCGGTCGCCAAGACGCCGCGGCCGACGTCGGGCCGCGGGAGCCGGAACCTCCAGCGCGTCGCCGTCGTGATCCCCGCGAAGGACGAGTCGGAGCGCATCGCCGCGACGGTGCGCTCGGCGCGCGCGATCCCGCACGTCGACCTCGTGCTCGTGGTCGACGACGGCTCCGAGGACGACACGCAGCACGTGGCGCGCGACGCCGGCGCGGTCGTCGTCCGGCACTCCCACAACCGCGGCAAGGCGGCGGCGATGGAGACCGGCGCCGCCGTCGTGGCGATGCGCGACGCCGACGGGCGGCCGCCGCGGCTGCTGCTCTTCCTCGACGGCGACCTCGGCGACACCGCGGTCAACACCGCGCCCCTGGTCGCGCCCGTCCGGGAGGGCGTGGCCGACATGTCGATCGCGCTGCTGCCGCCCCAGAAGGGCGCGGGCGGCCGGGGCATCGTCGTCGGGACGGCCCGTCGCGCGATCCAGCACCTCACGGGCTGGAGCCCGAGCCAGCCGCTGTCCGGCATGCGCTGCCTGACGCGCGAGGCGTTCGAGGCGGCGACGCCGCTCGCCCACGGGTGGGGCGTCGAGACGGGCATGACGATCGACCTGCTGCGCCAGGGCTACGTCGCCGTCGAGGTCCCCTGCGACCTGCGGCACCGCCCCTCGTCGAACGACCTCAAGGGCCAGCTCCACCGGGCGGCCCAGTACCGGGACGTCGTCCTCGCGGTCAACGCCCGCCGCCTGCGCGGCACCGTCGACGCCGTGCGCGGCATCGGCAAGCCGCGCGGCCCCGTGCACCGCTGACGCGTGCTCGTGCACCGCTGACGCGGCGCGCCCGGGCAGCTACCGCTGCCCGACGGCGGCCCGCGCGTCGTCCGTGCGCAGCACGAGCAGCCCGACGAGCGGTACCGCGGCGAACAGCATGATCGTCACCACGCGGATGCCGTAGTCGTTGACGAGCGCGCCGCCCACGCCCGCGACGAGCAGGGCCACCAGGACGGGCCGCAGCATCGGCCACGCCTCCTCGGCGCGCACGAGCCACGCCGCCCGCAGGCGACGCCCGCCCCACAGCGCGAGCACGACGCCCACGAGCACCGCCAGCGCGAGCCACGCCGGGAACCCGCCGCCGAGCGAGCGCAGCGCGTAGCCGGCCTTGCGCACGACGGTCTCGACCGCCGTGCCGTCGAGCACCGACTGGACGAACGCGCCCAGGTGCGTGCGCTCGGCGGCCGGCCGCATCCAGTCGAGCACCCCGATGAGCGCCACGAGCAGGACGCCGGCACCGCCCGCGAGGAACAGCCGCCGCCAGGTGAGGCGGGCGCCCAGCACGCCGAGCACGAGCACGACGAACACGGGCAGCAGGACGAGGCCGCCGCCGACGTCGACGCCGAACGTCGGCCACACCGTGACCACGAGGGTCACGAGCCCGATGACGCCGGCGACCACCGCACCGGCGACGCGGTTCCAGCGCCGTGCCACGAACGTCGCGACGCCCGCCGCGCAGAACACGGCCGCGACCGCGTACACGGAGTAGGTGGGGTTGCCGAAGCCGTAGTACCGGCCGCCGAGCGTCGGCGACGAGCCGAGCGGGCTGCCGCGGTGCATCGGGGTGCCGAGCACCGCGTCGAGCGTGAGCACGGCGAACGTGAGCGTCGCGACGAGGGTCGGCCCCGCCCATGCCGGCCGCCGTGGCGCGAGCGCACCCACGAGCGCGACGACCGCGGTGCTCGCGAGCAGCGACGTCCACAGCCCGGCGGACGGCGACTCGAGCCGCCACCAGCCCCACGCCGACATGAGGAACGCCGCCGCGGGCACCGACGCGCAGGCGAGCAGCACGCCGTCGAGCACGCGCGACGTCGCGCGCACGGCCCGCGCGCGGCCGGCGCGGCGCCAGCGGGGCAGGAGCAGGACGACGGGCACGAGCGCGAGCAGCGACACGTACGTGGGGACGGTCGTCACGGTGCCCGTCGTCACGCGCAGCGAGTGGTCGCGGTGCGTGATGCCCGCGAGCTCGGAGACCGTGTCGGTGGTGTCGGACGGCCGCTCGTGCGCGAGCGTCAGGGGCGAGCCGCTGACGTCGACGGGCCGGGGGAGGCCGAACGCCTCGACGAGCGTCGTGGGCACGTCGAGCAGGCGCACGACGCCGAGCCAGCGCGTCGCGGCGGACGTGAGGTAGGCGGGCGCGTCGCCCGCGTCGGCGTCGGCGAGCCCGATGCCGAGCGAGGGACGTGCGGGCGACGGGTTGCCGACGTCGAGCACGAGCACGGTCGCGTCGTCGGGCACGGCCGCGAGCACGCGGCGCACGGTCGCGTCGACGGCCCGGACGGCGGCCGCGCGCGCGTCGCCGTCGACGGTCGGGTTGCCGGTCGTGGCGTCGTCGGGCACGGGCCGCGACGTCGTCCCGACGCCGGTCGGGTGGAACGCGGCGGCCCCGGCGTCGACGACGGTGAGCGGGCAGCCGAACGCGTCCTGCGGGTCGGCGAGCGCGGCGTCGAGGTCGAAGTACCGGTCGACCGTCCCGTCGCGCCCGGCGAGGGCGAGCCCGGCCCCGGGCCCGACGGCGGTCGCGCACACGCCGGCGTCGGCCAGCGCGGCGCCGAGCACGCCGAGCCGGGGGCGGAACTCCGAGCGCGACTGCAGCGCGACCAGGCCGTCCCAGCCCTCGACGACGGCGCCTGCGCCGGCACCGCCGGCCTCGACGGACCACGGCTGGCAGGTCCACGTGCCGTCGACGGTCTGGCCGGTGACGGGGCTGCGGCCCGAGGAGAGCCCGAGCCAGCCCGCGGCCGCGCAGTCGGCCGAGGGTCCGGTGACGGCGGGCGTGACGCCCGCGCCGGACGCGCCGTCGCGCAGCAGCTCCCACAGGGCGGGCGTCTGGGCGGGTGTCACGTCGTCCCAGCGCAGGCCCTGGGTGCCGACGAGCACGACGGGCGACCCTGCGTCGACGACCGGCGTGCCCGGCCCGGTGACGTCGCCCGCGCTCGCCAGGCCGCGCGCGGGCAGCGCCGTCGAGCCGAGGAGCAGGGCCACGAGCACCGCCGAGCTCACGCCGACGAGCATGCCCGCGGTGGGGGCGACGCGCGGGGACCGGTCGTCCTCCGGTGCCGCTGCGGCGGCCGGGGTGGTGCTCGGCGACGCGGCGCGCGCACCGGTGGCCGCGGCCGAGCGTTCGGCGTGCTCGAGCGGCCCGCTGAGCAGCATCGGGGCGGCGACGAGCGTGACGAACAGCGTGACGGCGATGCCGGAGTCGTTGAGCACCGTGCCCACGGCCGCCGTCGTGACGAGCGCGAGGACGAGCCGGCGCAGCAGTGGGTACTCGGCGTACGCGGCGGCGACGCCGTCGAGCCGCCACCGCTCGGGGTCGAGCAGCGCCCAGGTGAGCGCGACCGCGCCGACCAGCAGGAGGGCGCCCCCGGGGTTGGCGACGGTCGCCCACGCGCCGGCCGCCTTGCCGGCGACGACGCCGAGCGCGTGGCCGTCGAGCACCGACTGGACGAACCCGCCGAGGTGCGTCTTGGGGCCCGTCGCCCAGTCCGTGACGGCGACGACGAGCACGACGCCGACGGTCGCCGCGCCGATCGCGACCAGCCGGCCCCAGGTGACGCGCACGCCGGCGACCCCGAGCACGAGCACCGCGAAGCCCGGCACGAGCGCGAAGATGCCGCCCAGGTCGGCGCCGAACGGCGGCAGGCCGTCGACGAGCACGGTCACGACGCCGAGCGCCCCGGCGACCACGGTCGCCGCCCGGGCCCGGCCGCGCCGGAGCAGCATCGCGGCGGTCCCCGCGGCGAGCACGAGCCCGGCGACCGCGTAGACCGCGAAGACCGTGTTGCTGAAGCCGTAGAACCGGGCCCCGAGCGACGGGGCGGGCCCGAGCAGCGACCCCTGCTGCAGCGTCGTCCCCGTGAGGCCGTCGACCGTGAGGACGACCCAGGTGATGCCGGCGAGCGTCGTGGGCAGCCGCCACGGCGAGGCGGCCAGCAGCCGCGACAGCCACCACGCCACGAGCGCGACGGCGACCGTCGCGGACGTGACGGCGAGCGCGAGCGTCGTCACCGGCGTAGCCCACACCCACCACCGGCTCAGGGTCGCGAGCGTCGCCGCGACCGGGAGCGAGGACGCGACCGTGAGCACGGCGAGCGCGAGGCGGCGGCGGTGGCGGTGCGCCGAGCGCGCGACCGCACCGGGCTCGCGGGCCGACGCGCGGCGCCGGGACAGGACCAGCCCGCCCACGACGAGCACGTCCGCGAGCGCGAGCGTGCCCACGAGCACGGGCGTCATCTGCGGCACCGTCTCGGTGAGCACGCCGAGGTACCGGCGGTTCTCGACCGTGCGCGCGACGCTGAGGCGCCGGGCGTCGCCGCGCTCGAGCGCCGAGCCGGTGAAGGGTGCGGTGGCCGTCGAGCCGTCCTCGAGCTCGCCCGACGTCGCGAGCGCGTCGGCGACGGTCGCACTGACGTCGGCGAGGACGACGACGCCGGGCCAGCGCGACGACGTCGACGTGAGCCACGTCGGGTCGCCGCCGGGCGCGGTCCAGTCGACGACCACCTGGAGGTCGGAGGGGCCGAGCGGCGTGTCCGAGACGCCCGCGGCGACGAGGCGGCCCCCGCCCGGCACGAGGCCTGCGAGCGTCCCGACCTGCGTGTCGAGGACCTCGAGCGCCTCGGTGCGCTCGGCCGCGGCGTCGGGGAGGGCGCCCAGGTCGACGACGGTCACGGGGCAGGCCGTGACGTCGGCGGCGGTCAGGTCGGCGGGGTCGGACAGGTAGCGGTCGACCGAGCCGTCCGCGCCGGCGAGGGCGACGGCGGCGCCGGGGCCGACCGCCGTCGCGCACACGCCGGCCTCGCGGGCCAGCTCGCCGAGGGCGCCGGGCACCGCGGTGGGCGGGGACAGCGGGTCGCGGGCGACCAGCCCGTCCCAGCCGGGCACGGTCGCGGCCTCCAGCTCGCCGGTGGCCGCCGGCGCCGGCAGGTCGGGGCACCCGAGCGTCGGCTCGGTGGTCGGGTCCTCGGGGTCGGGCTCGGCCGGGGCGTCACGGTCGTCCGCGTCGGCCAGGACGCGACTGCCGGCCGAGAGCGTGAGCCAGGCATCGACGGGGCACGTCGGCGTGAGGGTGCGCACCGAGACGGAGGCGACGGAGCCGCCCGCGACGAGCCGCCACAGGTTCGGCGTGCGCGCGGGGTCGACGTCGGACCACTGCAGGCCCGCGGCGCCCACCAGGACGAGCGGCGTCTGGGTCGGTGCCTGCGCGGCCACGTGCGTCGCCGCCGCGCCGCCGGACGCCCCTGCCGCGTCGCCGGCCGTCGCCGCGCCGGGGAGGGCCGCGGCCGCCCACGCGGGCGCGGTCCCGCCCACCAGGGTCGCGAACGTGGCCAGCGCGAGGACGAGCAGGCGGACCGGCGAGTTCACCCCGCCAGCCTAAGCGGCGACGTCAGGCGCTCAGGTCCACGCCCGGTGCGCGCACGACGAGCGAGCGCTCCTCGACCCACATCTCGAGCTCGGTCGCGCGGCCGAGCGGGTCGCCGTCGACCTGCGCCTGCTCGCCGCCCGCGACGTGAACGTGCACGCGCTTGGCCCGCGCGTGGTCGATGCGGCCGAACTTGCCCGGCAGGTCGTTGCGCAGCCCGGCGCCCTGGATCACGACCTCGCCGAGGAGCTGCGCCCAGCCGGCGAGGCCGCCGCGCGTGTCGACGGCGGCGACGTCGAGCTCGCCGTCGTCGATGATCGCGTCGGGCAGCAGCGTGATGCCGCCGGGCAGGAGGCCGCAGTTGCCGGCCATGAGGGTGCGCAGCCGGGCCTCGACCGGCGGGCGGTCGTCGAGCGTGATCCGGGCTCGCATGCGGTGGGCGTGCAGATGCCGCACGCCGGAGACGAAGTACGCGATCCAGCCGATCTTGGCCTTGAGGCGGTCGTCGGTGTCGGCGACCATCGCGGCGTCGAAGCCGAGGCCCGCGATGACGAGGAAGATGTGCTTCGCGAGCTCGACCTCGGGTTCGCCCGCGGCGTCGTGCGGGGGCGGCGGGAGGCCGGGCTGGCTGTCGGGGCGCTCCTCGGGCCGGTCGGCGTACTCGAGCACGCGCGCCCACCCGACGTCGATCTTACGGTTCTGGCCGCCGAGCACGACCGCCAGGGCCTCGCGCACCGACGTCAGCGGGATGTCGAGGTTGCGCGCGAGCAGGTTCCCCGTGCCCGCCGGGATGAGGCCCATGGGCCGGCCCGTGCCGACCATGGCCTCGGCCACCGCACGCACGGTCCCGTCGCCGCCCGCCGCCACGACGACGTCGGCGCCCCAGTCGATCGCCTCGCGCGCCTGGCCCGTGCCCGGGTCCTCGACCGTCGTCTCGAAGAACTTCGGCTCCGGGAGCGCGGCCTCGGAGCAGACGCGCCGGACCGCGGCCCGCAGCTCGTCGGCGCCCTCCTTGGACGGGTTGATGACGACGGCGAGCCGTGGACGGTGCACCGTCGCGGGCCGCGCGGCCTCGCGCGCGGCGGGTGCGACGGCCCCGGGGGCCGTGGCCGGGGGCTCCGGCGGCCGGCGGCGCTCGGTGCGCCAGACGAGCAGGACGACGCCGAGCGCGGCGAGCGCGACGACCAGCGCGACGATCCCCAGCACGAGCTCGATGGGCATGGTCGCAACCTACGGTGCCCACGGACGGCTTGCAGGCCGAAGGTTAGGCTTGCGCGCGTGATCGATCTCCGTCTCCTGCGCGACAACCCCGACGTCGTCCGCGCGAGCCAGCAGGCTCGCGGGGAGGATCCCGCCCTCGTCGACGCGGCGCTCGACGCCGACGCGCGGCGCCGCTCCTCGCTGGCGGAGTTCGAGCGGCTGCGTGCCGAGCAGAAGGCGCTCGGCAAGCAGGTCGCGAAGGCGTCCGGCGACGAGAAGGCCGCGCTGCTCGCGCGCACCAAGCACCTGGCGGAGGAGGTCAAGGCCCGCCAGGGCGAGGCCAACGCCGCGGAGGCCGAGCTCGACGAGCTGCTCTACCGCATCCCCAACGTCGTCGAGGGCGCCCCGCCCGGGGGCGAGGACGACTTCGTCGTGCTCAAGGAGGTCGGCGCGCCGCGCGACTTCGCGGCGGAGGGCTTCACGCCGCTCGACCACCTCGAGCTCGGCGAGCGCCTCGGCGCGATCGACACCGCGCGCGGCGCCAAGGTCTCGGGCTCGCGCTTCTACTTCCTCACGGGCGTCGGCGCGCGCCTCGAGCTCGCGATCCTCAACGCGGCGATGGACCTCGCGGTGTCGGAGGGCTTCACGCCGATGATCACGCCGACGCTCGTCACCCCGGACACCATGCGCGGCACGGGCTTCCTCGGCGCGCACGCCGACGAGGTGTACCGCATCGAGCGCGACGACCTCTACCTCGTGGGGACGTCCGAGGTGGCGCTCGCGGGCTACCACGGCGACGAGATCGTCGACCTGTCGGCCGGGCCGAAGCGGTACGCCGGCTGGAGCGCGTGCTACCGCCGCGAGGCGGGCTCGCACGGCAAGGACGTGCGCGGCATCATCCGCGTGCACCAGTTCCACAAGGTCGAGATGTTCAGCTACTGCTCGGTCGAGGACGCCGCCGCCGAGCACGAGCGCCTGCTCGCCTGGGAGGAGGCGATGCTCGCGGCGGTCGACCTGCCGTACCGGGTCATCGACACCGCGGCAGGCGACCTCGGCACGAGCGCGGCCCGGAAGTTCGACTGCGAGGCGTGGCTCCCGACGCAGCAGCGCTACCTCGAGCTGACCTCGACGTCGAACTGCACCACGTTCCAGGCCCGCCGCATGAACGTGCGCGAGCGCACCGAGGACGGCACGCGGACCGTCGCGACGCTCAACGGCACGCTCGGCACGACCCGCTGGATCGTCGCGATCCTCGAGAACCACCAGCAGCCCGACGGCTCGGTGCGGGTCCCTGAGGGCCTGCGTCCCTACCTCGGCGGGCTCGAGGTCCTCGAGCCGGTGCGCTGAGGCCGGCGCAGCCATGACCGCCTCGGAAGACCGTCTCCTCGTCGCGCTCGACATCGACGGGACGCTGCTGCACTACGACGGCACGCTGACCGACGAGGTGCGCCGCGCGGTCGCCGAGGTGCGCGACGCCGGTCACGAGGTCGTCCTGGCCTCGGGCCGCTCGCTCATCGCCATGACGCCGGTCGCGGCCGAGCTCGGCATCGGCACCGGGCTCATGGTCGCCTCCAACGGGTCGGTGACCGTCCGCCTCGACCCCGACGAGCCCCAGGGGTGGACGCTCGAGGACGTCGTCACGTTCGACCCGGCGCCCGCGCTGCGTCTTCTGCGCGAGGAGCTGCCGGACGCGCGGTACGCCGTCGAGGACCTCGGCGTCGGCTTCCGCATGAACGCGCTGTTCCCCGAGGGCGAGCTCGACGGGCAGCACCGCGTCGTCGACTTCGAGGACCTGTGGTCCGAGGAGGTCACGCGCGTCGTCGTGCGCAGCCCGGAGTCGACGAGCGAGCAGTTCCACGAGCTCGTCGAGCGCCTCGGGCTCGACGACGTCACCTACGCCGTCGGGTGGACCGCCTGGATGGACCTCGCCCCGCTCGGCGTGAGCAAGGCGACCGCGCTCGAGCAGGTGCGCCGCCGCGTGCACGTGCAGCCGCACCGCACCGTGGCGCTCGGCGACGGGCGCAACGACGTCGAGATGCTGCGCTGGGCCGCGCGCGGCGTCGCCATGGGCCACGCCGACCCGGTGGTCAAGGAGGCCGCCGACGAGGTCACCGGCACCATCGAGGACGACGGCGCCGCGCAGTTCCTGCGCACCCTCCTCGCGACGTAGCGCGTCCCTCGCCGAGGTAGCGCACTTCCCGCCGAGGTAGCGCACCGCGCGCCGAGGTAGCGCACCGCGCGCCGAGGTAGCGCACCGCGCGCCGAGGTAGCGCGTCCCTCGGCGTCAGTCGCGGGCGGTGAGGACGATCGGGCCGTCCTCGGTGATCGCGATGGTGTGCTCGCTGTGCGCACCGCGCGACCCGTCGACCGACCGGAGCGTCCAGCCGTCGGGGTCGGTGTAGATCTCGTCGGTCGTCTCGAGGAACCACGGCTCGATCGCGACGACGAGGCCGGGCCGCAGCGGGAACCCGCGGCCGGGGCGGCCGTCGTTCGGCACGTGGGGGTCGCCGTGCATCGTGCGGCCGACGCCGTGGCCGCCGAAGTCCGTGTTGATCGAGTAGCCCGCCTCGCGCGCGACGGCGGCGATCGCGGCCGAGACGTCACCGATCTTGTTGCCCGGCCGGGCGGCCGCGATGCCGGCCTCGAGCGCGACCTCGGTCGTCCGGATGAGCTTCTCGTCGGCCGCCGCGCGCTCGGGCGTGGGCGACGTCCCGACGACGAACGACAGGGCCGAGTCGGCGACCCAGCCGTCGACCGCCACGGCGAAGTCGATGCTCAGCAGGTCGCCGTCGCGCAGCGCGTAGTCGTGCGGCAGGCCGTGCAGGACGGCGTCGTTGACCGACGTGCAGATGACCTTGCCGAACGGCATCGCGCCGAACGACGGGTGGTAGTCGATGTAGCAGGACTCCGCGCCGCGCTCCTTGATCATCCGGTGCGCGAGCTCGTCGAGCTCCAGCAGGTTCGTCCCCACGCGCGCGGCCTCGCGGACCGCGGTCAGCACCTCCGCGACGAAACGTCCGGCGGGGCGCATCTCCTCGATCTCGCGCGGGGTCCTCAGCTCGATCATGGTGGTCCTTTCCGTGCAGGGGATGGCACAAGGGTGTCACGGATCGTCACCGAGTCGTGACCCGACTTCGCCCGTGTTCCGGTTGCGCACACCACGTGACCTGCGGTCGACTCAGGACAGGCACGTGTGCACTGGTCAGCCCCTGTGTCTCGTGCCTGGCCGCACCGGACCGCCGGCGGTGATCCCCGCCGACGGGCCCACGACGCAGTGGAGGGGTTAGGGATGACCAGACGAACGACGACGGCGCGCCGGAGGAGCATGGCGCTCGTGGCAGGAGGCGCCGGTCTCGCACTCGTCCTCGCCGCGTGCGGTGGCGGCGGCGACGGCGAAGGTGGCGGCGGTGGCGGTGGCGGCGGTGAAGGCGGCGGCGGAACCGCCGAGGACATCGACTGCGCGGCGTACGAGGAGTTCGGCGACCTCGAGGGCACGACGGTCAGCGTCTACACCTCGATCGTCGAGCCGGAGGCCGAGCAGCAGGAGGCCTCCTACGACGCGTTCGAGGAGTGCACCGGCGTGACGGTCGAGTACGAGGGCTCGCGCGAGTTCGAGGCGCAGCTGCTCGTCCGGCTCCAGGCGGGCAACGCGCCCGACATCGCCTACCTGCCGCAGCCCGGCCTGCTCAACACGATCGTGAACGACTTCCCCGACGCCATCGTCCCGGCTCCCGAGCAGACGGTCGCGAACGTCGACGAGTTCTTCAACGAGTCCTGGAAGGAGTACGGCACGGTCGACGGCACGTTCTACGCCGCCCCGCTCGGCGCGAACGTCAAGTCCTTCGTGTGGTACTCGCCCGCGATGTTCGAGGACGCCGGCTACGAGGTCCCCGAGACGTGGTCCGACATGATGGACCTCACCCAGCAGATCGCCGACTCGGGCGCGATCCCGTGGTGCGCCGGCGTGGAGTCCGGCGACGCGACCGGCTGGCCCGCCACCGACTGGATCGAGGACGTCGTGCTCCGCACCGCGGGCCCCGAGGTCTACGACCAGTGGTACACCCACGAGATCCCGTTCAACGACCCGCAGATCGTCGATGCGTTCGAGACGGCGGGCGAGATCCTCAAGAACCCGGCCTACGTCAACGGCGGCCTCGGCGGCGTCGACTCGATCGCGACGACGCCGTGGACCGACGCGGGCTACCCGATCCTCGAGGGCTCGTGCTGGATGCACCGCGCCGCGAACTACTACCAGACGCAGTGGCCCGAGGGCACCGAGGTCGCCCCGGACGGCGACGTCTACGCGTTCTACCTGCCGACCGACCAGACGGACGTCCGCCCGGTCCTCGGCGGCGGCGAGTTCGTCGCGGCCTTCAACGACCGTCCTGAGGTGCAGGCGTTCCAGACCTACCTGGCGAGCCCGGACTGGGCGAACCAGAAGGCCCTCGCCACGCCGAACGGCGGCTGGGTCAGCGCGAACACGGGCCTCGACCCGGAGAACCTGGCGACCGAGTTCGACAAGCTCTCCTACGAGATCCTCGCCGACCCGAACGCGGTGATCCGCTTCGACGCGTCCGACCTCATGCCCGGCGAGGTCGGGGCCGGGACGTTCTGGACCGGCATGGTCAACTGGTTCACGGGTGCCGACACGCAGGAGGTCGTGGACCAGATCGAGAACAGCTGGCCCCAGTAGCCACCACGGCCGGACCGCCGGTCCCGCGGCAGCGCGCCGCGGGACCGGCGGCCCGGCCCTCGTCGTCTTGAAGGAGAACATCGGTGACCTGGCTCCTCGAACCGAGCAACGTCGGTGAGAAGTTCGCCGTCATGGTGGTGGCGATCCTGCTGTTCGTCGTCGTCATGGGGCTGATCCTGTTCCTCGTGGACCGGCCCAAGCGGATCCCCTCGTGGGTCGTCGCGGTCGGCTTCGTCGGCCCCGCGCTGCTGCTGCTCGCGTACGGCCTCATGCGGCCGGCGCTCATCACGCTCTGGAACTCGTTCTTCAACCGCAACGGCACCGCGTTCGTCGGCTTCGACAACTACACGGCCTCGTTCACGCAGCCGCAGTTCCAGCGCGTGCTCCTCGTCACCGCCGCGTGGGTCATCCTCGCGCCGCTGCTGAGCACGGTCATCGGCCTCGTGTACGCCGTCCTGGTCGACCGCACGCGCTTCGAGCGCCTCGCCAAGGCGCTCATCTTCGTCCCCATGGCGATCTCCATGGTCGGCGCGTCGATCATCTGGAAGTTCGTCTACGAGTTCCGGCCCGACCAGCCGGGCGTCCAGCAGACGGGTCTGCTCAACCAGGTGCTCATGTGGCTCGGTCTGCCACCGCAGCAGTTCCTCATCGGGCAGCCGTGGAACACCGCCTTCCTCATCGTCGTCATGATCTGGATCCAGACCGGTTTCGCGATGACGGTGCTCTCGGCCGCGATCAAGGCGATCCCCGACGACATCACCGAGGCGGCGCGGCTCGACGGCCTCACGGGCGTCGGCATGTTCCGGTACATCACCGTGCCGAGCATCCGGCCCGCTCTCGTCGTCGTGCTCACCACGATCGCGATGGCGACGCTCAAGGCCTTCGACATCGTCAGGACCATGACGGGCGGCCAGTTCGGCACGCAGGTCGTCGCGAACGAGTTCTACACGCAGGCGTTCCGGCAGAACAACCAGGGGCTGGCCTCGGCCCTCGCCGTGCTCCTGTTCGTCCTCGTGATCCCGATCATCGCGTACAACGTGCGGCAGATGCGCCTGGCGGAGGAGATCCGATGACCAGCACCCCGACCCCCGGCCAGGCGGTCACCGCCAGGCCCGCCGAAGAGGTCGCCGCGACCCAGCCGCGCAAGCTCAGCCGGCTCGAGAAGCGCGCGATCGCCACCAAGGGCAAGCTCAGCTCGCCCTGGGCGTCGCTCACGGCGATCATCATCGCGATCCTGTGGACGATCCCCTCGGTCGGCCTGCTCGTCACGTCGTTCCGGCCCGAGCTCGACATCCGCCGCTCCGGCTGGTGGACCGTCATCCCCGGGCTGTTCAACGGCGAGGCCGAGTTCACGACCGAGAACTACGAGACGGCGCTCTACGGCACCGGCAACCTGGCGACGTTCTTCGTCAACACGATCGTCATCACGCTGCCAGCGGTCGTCATCCCGATCACCATCGCGCTGCTCGCCGCGTACGGGTTCGCGTGGATCGAGTTCCGCGGCCGCGAGATCCTCTTCGTCGCGGTGTTCGCGCTCCAGGTGGTCCCGCTCCAGGTGGCCCTGATCCCGCTGCTGCGGGACTACGTCGACCTGGGCGTCAACGGCACGTTCTGGACCGTGTGGCTGTCGCACTCGATCTTCGCCCTGCCGCTGGCGATCTTCCTGCTGCACAACTTCATGAAGGACATCCCGCGCTCGCTCGTCGAGGCGGCCCGCGTCGACGGCGCGGGGCACGTGAAGATCTTCTTCCAGGTGCTCTTCCCGCTGCTCGTGCCGGCCATCGCGGCCTTCGGGATCTTCCAGTTCCTGTGGGTCTGGAACGACCTGCTGGTGGGCCTGACCTTCACCGACACGCCGTACCGGCCGATCACGGTGGCCATCGCCGAGCTCGCGGGCTCGCGCGGAGGCGACTGGCACCTGCTCACGGCCGGTGCGTTCGTCGCGATGATCGTCCCGCTCGTCGTGTTCGTCGCGCTCCAGCGGTACTTCGTCCGCGGCATGCTCGCGGGCGCGGTCAAGGGCTGAGCGACCCGCGGACGACGACGGCGGCCCGGGCGAAGGTGCCCGGGCCGCCGTCGTGCTGCGGTGCGGTCGCGCGTGGTCGTCAGACGGCGGCCGGTGCGGTCGTCTCCACGCCCTTGGGGTCGGCGCCGAAGCGGTTCGGGCCACGGGTGCCCTCGAGCACGCAGAAGACGAGCAGGACGATGCCGCCGACGAACGGCACGAGGCCGATGAACCACCAGAAGCCGCTGCGGTCGGTGTCGTGCAGGCGGCGGACGGTCACGGCGATCGACGGGATGAGCAGCGCGAGGGAGACCAGGTTCGCGAGGATCCCGGTGGCGCCGTAGGTCGGCAGACCCGTCACGGGGTCGATCTGGAAGCCGCCGGTCGCGCCGGCGAGGGCGGCGAGGACGGCGCCCACGAGCACGTTGAACAGGGCCCAGTACCAGAACTCGGAACGGCGGGCGCGGCCGGAGAAGGTGGCGTACTTGGAGAAGACGGACTTGATGGCGTCCAGGAAGGACATGCGGACCTCACTGTGTCGGTGAACCGGCCGGAGACGCCCGGCCGCGTCGGACAGTAGAGGACCGCACACCCGGCGTCCAGCATTCATGGACATTTCCTTCACATCCGCTCTCGCGGCGTCGAGGGCCGCGGAGCGGGCGGGCGCTCCGCACGGCGCCGCGGCGTAGGCTCCCCGCGTGTCCTCCGCGCCCGCCACGCCCCCGAGCCCGCCCGCCGTCGCCGCCGGACCGCTCGACCGCGTGCCGGCGCCGGCGCTCTTCGTGGTGTCGGGCCTGACGCTGTACCTGGGCGCCGCGGTCGCCGTCGGGCTCTTCGAGACGCTCGGTGCACCCACCGTGAGCTGGTGGCGCATCGTGCTGGCCGCCGTCGTGCTGCTCGCGTGGCGCCGCCCGTGGCGCCGGGCGTGGACGCGCCGGCAGCTCGCCTGGGCCTCGTTGTTCGGCGTGGTCCTCGCGGCGATGAACATCGTCTTCTACGTGGGCATCGACCACCTGCCGCTCGGCGTCGCGGTCGCGATCGAGTTCTGCGGACCGGTCGCGGTCGCGGCGGTCACCGGGCGCGGCTGGCGCGAGCGGGGCGCGATCGTCGTCGCCGCGGCCGGCGTCGTCCTGCTCGCCGGCATCACGCTCGAGTCCGACCTCGAGCGCGCCGACGTCGTGATCGGCCTCGCGGCCATCTTCGTCGCCGCGGCCTGCTGGGCAGGCTACATCGTCCTGGGCAAGCGGGTCGCCGGGGCCGCGGGCTCGGGCATCGACGGGCTCGCGGTCGGCATGCTCGCGGGGGCCGTCGTCTTCGCCCCGTTCTTCGGCGGGTCGGTCACCACGGTCGTGCCCGACGTCGGTCTGCTCGCGTTCCTCCTGGTCGTGGCGGTGTGCTCGTCGGTCGTCCCGTACGTGCTCGACCAGGTCGTGCTGCGTCGCGTGGGCACGGCGACGTTCTCCGTGCTGCTCGCCCTGCTGCCCGCGACCGCCGTCGTCGTCGGCGCCGTCGTCCTCGGCCAGGTGCCGAGCTGGCCCGAGCTCGTGGGGCTCGCGCTCATCTCGGGCGCGATCGCGATGACCGCGACCGCGCGGTAGCGGCCGGGCACCGCGCGGCCGCCGCGCGTCAGAGGTACTGGCCCGGCGAGGGGCGGCCGTCCTCGGGCCGGTGCTGGCCGGGACCGCCGGGGCCGAACAGGGCCGGGTGCGCCCCCGGCGGGAGCTGCCGGCGCATCTGCGAGAGCTGGGCCTGCGCCGCCATCTGCTGCGCGACGAGCGCGGTCTGGATGCCGTGGAACAGCCCCTCGAGCCAGCCGACGAGCTGCGCCTGGGCGACGCGCAGCTCGGCGTCCGACGGGGCGCCGTCGTCGCTGAACGGCAGCGTGATGCGGTGCAGCTCCTCGACCAGGTCGGGCGACAGCCCGTCCTCGAGCTCGTGGATCGAGCGCTCGTGGATCTCGGCGAGCCGGGTGCGGGCCGCCTCGTCGAGCGGGGCGTCGCGCACCTCGTCGAGCAGGCGCTTGATCATGCCGCCGATGCGCATGACCTTCGCGGGCTCCTCGATGCGCGAGGTCTCGTCGTCCTCGTCCGCCTCGCCCTCGGCCGGTGCCTCGGTCGGGACCTCGGTGCCGTCGGGCGTCACCACCCGCGGGTGCTGCTCGGTGCGGCCGTCCTCGGTGGCGGGGTCGGCCTGCGCGGTCTCGTCCGGGGTGCTCACGTCGCGGTCCGTCATGGCACCAGTCTGTCCCAAGCCGGGCCCCCGCGTCAGGGCAGGAGCAGGACCTTCCCGAAGGCCTCACCGGAGGCGAGCAGGTCCTGCGCGGCCTCGGCCTCGGCGAGCGGCAGACGCGCGTGCACGACGGGCCGCACCCGGCCGTCCGCGACCATGGGCCACACGTGCTCGCGCACGGCCGCGACGATCGCGGCCTTCTCCTCGGCGGAGCGCGAACGCAGCGTCGTGCCGGTCACCTGGGCGCGCTTGGACATGAGCGCGCCGAGGTCGAGCTCGCCGCGCCGGCCCTTCTGGAGCCCGATGACGACGAGGCGCCCGCCCGGCGCGAGGACGCGGACGTTGTCCGGCAGGTACTTCGCGCCGACGACGTCGAGCACGACGTCGGCCCCGTGGCCCGAGGAGGCGGACCGGACGCCGGCGACGAAGTCGTCGCGGCGGTGGTCAAGACCGGCGACCGCACCGAGCTCGACGCACCGCGCGGCGCGCTCCGGCCCGCCCGCCGTCGCGACGACGTGCGCGCCGAGCGCCGTCGCGAGCTGGACCGCGACGGAGCCGACGCCGCCCGAGCCGCCGTGCACCAGGACCCACTCGCCGGCGGTGAGGCGGGCCGTGTCGACGAGGTTGGTCCACGCGGTGCACACGGCCTCGGGGAGGCCCGCGGCGTCGACCAGGTCGACGCCGTCGGGCGCAGGCAGCACCTGCGTCTCGCGCACCACCACGCGCTCCGCGTACCCGCCGCCCTCGAGCAGCGCGACGACCTCGTCGCCGACACGCCAGGACGACACGCCGGGTCCGACGCCCGAGACCACACCGGAGACCTCGAGTCCCGGCCACTCGGGCGCACCGGGGGGCGGGGGGTACTGACCTGCCCGTTGCAGCAGGTCAGCGCGGTTGACGCCCGCCGCCACGACGTCGATCGCGACCTCTCCGGCGTCCGGTTCGCGCAGGTTCACCTGGGATAGGGTGAGTTTCCTCGAGGCGCCTGCTGCCGATATCGTCACCGCTCGCACACCGGTGGAGCCTACCCGTGCGCCCTCACAGCACCCCGAGCGGCGCGGCGGCCCCTCGCGGGGTGCACGGACCATCGAGGGCCGAACCGGCAAGGTCTGCGGCGCGGCCCCCGACCGAACAGTGATGGAGAGAGGTACCGATGCTCCGCAGGTTGGGCGTTCGCGGGAAGATCCTTGCGACACTCGCCGTGCCGATCTTCGTCCTTGCCATGGTCGCGGTCTGGATCTCCTGGACCTCGTTGCAGGAGATGCGCCAGGCCGAGCAGACGTCCGACCTCATCGCGAGCCTCGAGGCGCAGGACCGGGCGGGCACGGCGTTCGCGCAGGAACGCGCGCTGAACATCGCCGTCTCGCTCGGGATCCCCGGCGCGCAGGCGCAGCTCGAGGCGGCACAGGAGGAGACGGATGCGGCTATCGCCGCCCGCGACGCGCTCCTGCGCACCATCGAGACGGACGCGCTCGACCCCAAGGTCGGGGAGGCCGTGCGCCGCACGATAAACGACCGCGGCTCGGTCGACCTGCTGCAGAACCAGGTCCTCGCGGGCACCGTCCCCGAGGCCGAGGCCACCGCCCGGTACGACCAGATCATCGGCAACGCGCTCGAGGTGCCGCGCGCCCTCGCGGCCACGACCGCCGACCGTGACCTCGCCCAGCGGGTCGAGGCGTACGTGGCGCTCGACGAGGTGCTGCTGAGCAACACCGAGGAGCGTCCGTACGTGGGCTACGTCCTCGGCCGGATCGCGGCGGGCGAGCAGCCCGAGACCGAGCCCCTGCTGCGCGCCCTGTCACTGATCAGCACGAGCGACACGCTCCGGGCCGAGGCCCAGACCGCCCTGGACCGGGTCCCCGGCCACCAGGTCGTGCCGTCGTTCTCCGGGGCGTTCGGCGACGTCCGCTCCGCGGTCCTCACGAGCCAGTTCGACGCGATCGACCCGCAGTCGGCGCGCCAGTGGTCCACCCTCTCGCAGGAGTGGGTCGAGAAGACCCGTCCCGTGCGCGACGACGTCCGGAGCGAGACCGCGGAGTTCGCGGCCGGCCTCGCGACCTCGTCGTGGGAGCGCCTGCTCATCACCGCCGGCGTCGCGTTCGGCGTCGTGGTCCTGTCCTTCGTGCTCGCGATCCTCATCGCCCGCGGCATCGTCACGCCGCTGCGGCGCCTGACGCACGCCACGGCCCAGGTGCGCGAGCGCCTGCCGCAGATGGTCGAGCAGATGACGGTGCCCGGCCAGGCGCCGTCGGTCGAGCTCGTGCAGATCCCGGTCGAGTCGAGCGACGAGGTCGGCCGCCTCGCCGCGGCGTTCAACGACGTCAACGCCACGACCATGGAGGTCGCCCGCGAGCAGGCGGCGCTCCGCGGCTCGATCGCCGAGATGTTCGTCAACGTCGCCCGCCGCGACCAGGTCCTCCTCAACCGCCAGCTCGCGTTCCTCGACGAGCTCGAGCGCTCCGAGGAGGACCCGAGCACGCTGTCGAACCTCTTCCGGCTCGACCACCTCGCGACCCGTATGCGCCGCAACGCCGAGTCGCTCCTCGTCCTCGCGGGCATCGACTCGGGCCGTCGGGTGCGCCAGCCGATGCCGGTCTCCGACGTCATCCGTACGGCGTCGTCCGAGATCGAGCTGTACGACCGCGTGCGCCTCGACCTGCACGTCGACCCGCTCATGCTCGGGCACAACGCGCTCAACGCGGCCCACCTGCTCGCGGAGCTCCTCGAGAACGCGACGATGTTCTCCGAGCCGCACACGCCGGTCGAGGTCTCGACCGGCCAGGACGAGCGCGGCGTCGTCGTGACGGTCCGCGACCACGGTCTCGGCATGTCCGACCAGGAGCTCGCCGAGGCGAACACCAAGGTCGCCAGCCGCGCCGCGTCCGACGCGGTCGGCGCGCAGCGCCTCGGCCTCTTCGTGGTGGGCCGCCTCGCCGACCGCCTCGGCGCGACCGTCACGTTCGCCAAGGGCCACGGCGGCGAGGGCACGGTCGCCACGGTCGTGTTCCCGGCGGTCCTCTTCGTGCCCGACGACGCCGTCCCGCTCCCGCAGCCGACCGACCCGCTCGAGGCGTCGACCCAGGCCGCGGTCGCGAGTCTGACGCAGCGCTCCGAGCCGGCCGTGGCGACGGCCGACCGGGCGACGGTGCCGACGACGGGCCTCACGCCGGCCGCCCCGCTCGCCCCCGCGGCGTCCGAGCCCTCGCGGCCCGAGCCCGCTCACCAGCCGACGACGGCCGCGATGCCGATCGCGTCCGCGGCCGCGCCGGCCGTCGAGCCGGAGGCGCCCGCCGCCGTCCCGGTCGACCTGGACGCGCTCACGGACGGCACGACGTCGGCCGGCATGCCGCGCCGCCGCCGCAGCGAGCCCGCGCCCGAGTCGGGGCCCATCGTGCTGCCGCCGCTCGAGACGCCCGAGCTGCCGGACCTCGGCGACACGCAGGTGGACGCGTGGACGCCGCCGAGCGAGGTCGCGGCTCCCGACGCGTCCCTGCCGAGCCGCAGCCGCAGCGGGTCCGTGGTGCCGGCCGAGCCCGAGCCGGAGCCCGCCCCCACGGCCCCGGTTCTCGACGTCGACCAGCGCACCACGCTGTTCTCGAGCTTCCGCTCGATGGACGCGCTCGACACGTCGGCCACCGAGACGACGCTCCAGCTCGACGCCGTGACCGAGGACCCGGCCTCGCTGCCGGACGAGCTCGAGTCGCAGGAGCAGCCCGCCGCGACGGTCGTGCCCGTGCCCGACGAGCCCGCCGAGCCCGAGGAGTCGGCGCAGGCGGCAGAGCTCGCGGAGCCCGCGGAGGCGGCCTGGGCCCCGGCGGAGGCTGCTCCGGCGGCGGAGGCCGCGCAGCCGGAGAGCGCGTGGGCACCGCGTCCGGCCGACCCCACCGAGCCGGAGAGCGCGTGGGCGCCCCGCCCGACCGACCCGGCGCCGGCGTGGGAGCCGCGCCCGGCCGAGCCGGTCGCGGAGCAGGCGCCCGAGCCGGTCTCCGAGCAGGCGGCCGCGCAGACGGACGAGCAGGCGTCGGCCGCACCGGCCGAGGGCTCGACGTTCCAGTCGCTGCCCGCGTTCGAGGAGCTCATGTCCGACCTCCCGACGCGACGCGCGGTGCGCGAGGCGGCGAACGCCGGGCGCAAGCGGGGCCTCTTCGGCCGCCGGCCGGCGACCGACGCGGCGGCCGGCTCGGCGTCCGCGTCGACGGCCGGCTCGGCGGCGAGCCCGGCGGCTCCGGAGCAGCCCGCCGCGGGCCCGCTCGTGCCTCCGCCCGCCGCGGCCGCGTCCCCGGCCCACCAGGTGCTCGCGCCGCCCGCGAGCCCGGTGACGCCGGCAGCCCCGCCGGCGCCCGTGCCGCCGCGCACGTCCGTCACCGGCCTGCGCCCCTCGGCGCCCGAGCCGGTGGCGTACCAGCCGCGTGCCTTCGAGCCGGCGCCGTCGCCCGTGGCCCCCCAGGCCGCCCCGGCGGCCGAGGCGGCGCCGCAGGCCCCGTCGTCGTACACCCCGCGGCCGGCGCAGGACGAGGCGCCGCCGCGCACCACGACGTCGTACGGGGAGTCGGTGCTCCCGCTGCGGTCGACGTCGGGCGCCGTCGACCCGCTCGACCCGCACCACGTGCCCGACACCGTCGAGGCCCGCTCGGAGTGGATGGCCTCCGCCGTCCTGTACGAGGAGATGTCGAGCCTGCTGCGGCGCGGCGTCTTCCAGGAAGAGACCGTGACCGCGCAGAACGACGAGCAGACCTACCGCCCCACCGTCGTCGCAGAGGCCGGCAACGGCCTGACGCGCCGCCACCGTGGTGACGAGCCCGCCACGCCCGCCGAGCGCTTCACCGCGCGGATCGAGCGCGACCCCGAGCAGCTGCGGGCGCGCCTGTCGGCGTTCCAGTCCGCGACCCTGCGCGGCCGCTCGGAGGCGTCCGCCTCCGAGACGGTCTCGACGGGGACGGGGTCGACCGTGAATGATGTCCCTGGATCGGCGCCGCAGTCGCGGTGACCTGCGCCTTCGGCGTACCTGACGAGGAGGAAGCGTGACCCTCAGTACTGAAGCGACCAACTTCGGGTGGCTTCTCGACAACTTCGTCCGGACCGTGCCGGGCACCCGGCACACGCTGGTGGTGTCGGCCGACGGCCTGCTCATGGCGATGTCCGACCAGCTCGACCGCACCAGCGGCGACCAGCTCGCCGCGATCGTCTCCGGCATGTCGAGCCTCACGCGCGGCGCGTCGCGCCAGCTCCACGGCGGCAACGTCCGTCAGGCCATCGTCGAGATGGACAACGGGTTCCTGTTCCTGATGAACGTCTCCAACGGGTCCGTGCTCGCCGTCGTCGCCGAGTCGACCTGCGACATCGGCCTGATCGGCTACGAGATGGCGATGCTCGTCTCGCGCACGGAGGCGACCCTCACGCCGCAGCTCATCTCGGAGATGCGAGGAAACCTGCCGGTCGACGGTCAGACGCGCGCCGCCGCGTCGATGGGATGAGGTCGAGACGATGACGCACGCACCGTTCGGTTCCCTGGGCTCGCACTCCGCGGACGGCTACGAGGCTGCCACGGTGCGTCCCTACGCGGTCACGGGCGGCCGCGTCCGCTCCGCGATGTCGGACCTCCCGCTCGAGGCGCTGGTCGAGGTCCTGCCCGGGGCGGTGAGCAGCTACGGCCTGACACCGGAGAAGCGCGCGATCCTCCAGCACGCCGCGCACACCTACGTGTCGATCGCCGAGCTCTCGGCCCTGCTGCGCCTGCCGGTCGGCGTGGTCCGCGTCCTCGTCGCGGACATGCAGGAGGAGGGGCACATCACCGTGCACACCTCGACCCCGGTCAACGTCCACACGGGTCACGGCAGCACCCACTCGGGCCTGTCCCTGAGCGTCTTGGAGAGTGTTCTCAATGGCATTTCCGCCCTCTGACAGCGCGACGCGCGGCGCGTCCGGCGGGTTCGCCCCCGCCTGGGCGCCCGTCTCGCAGCCCGCGGGCGCCCCGAGCGCGCCCGCGGCCGGCGGCGCTTCCGGCGCCCCGGGCGGCGCGCCCGGAACCCCGGGCACGGCACCCGCGCGCCAGAGCGTCCTCGGGGGTGGGGGCGGGCAGGTGCACGCGGCCTCGGCCGCCACGCCGTCGGCACCGCCCGCGCAGCGCCCGGACGCGGCCCAGCCCGCCGCGCCCGCCCACTACGGCCAGCCGGCGCAGTACGCGCAGCAGCCGGTGCAGCAGGCCGCCCAGACGCCGGCGCCCGCCGCCGGGCAGGGTGTCGCGCGCGGTCCGGCGGGCCGGCCGGGTGGCGCGGCCCCGACCGTGACGAAGATCGTCGTGGCCGGAGGCTTCGCCGTCGGCAAGACGACGTTCATCGGCTCCATCTCCGACGTCGAGCCGCTCAACACCGAGGCCGCGATGACCGAGCACTCGGTCGGCGTGGACGACGCGGGCGGCGTCTCGGACCGCAAGACCACGACGACGGTCGCGATGGACTTCGGCCGCGTCGCCCTGCCGGGCAACCTCTGGCTCTACCTGTTCGGCACGCCCGGCCAGGACCGCTTCCTGTTCATGTGGGACGACCTGGTGCGCGGCGCGATCGGCGCCGTCGTCCTGGTCGACACCGACCGCCTCGAGCAGTGCTTCCCCGCGATCGACTACTTCGAGTCGCGCAAGGTGCCGTTCGTCGTCGGCGTGAACTGCTTCGACGGCGTCGCCAAGCACCGCCTCGAGGACGTGCGCGAGGCCCTGCAGATCCCGGCGCACGTGCCGATGCTCTACACCGACGCCCGCTCCCGGGCCGCCACCAAGCAGACGCTCATCGCCCTCGTGCAGCTGGCCATGCGCCAGCTCCGCTCGGGCGCCGGCTCCTGACCGGGCCCCCACTACACTGGGGACCCGCGCGGGCGGCCCGGCCGCCCGCGAGGAGGGCTGACAGAGCGGCCGAATGTGACGGTCTTGAAAACCGTTGTGGGGCGACCCACCGGGGGTTCGAATCCCTCGCCCTCCGCGTCGTGCGCCGCACGGCGCGAGCCCCGAAGGCCCGGACCGGTACGCCGGCCCGGGCCTTCGGCGCACCGCGAGCCTGCCGCTTTGCCGCGGGGGTGCCCGGGCGGTTACTCTGGGCGCCGCGGCAGGCTGCGGGCCGGTCGCGAGGAGACGTCGCATAGTCTGGTCTAGTGCGCCACCCTGCTAAGGTGGTAACGGGGCAACCCGTTCGCGGGTTCAAATCCCGCCGTCTCCGCCAGGAAGGCTCCGGCTGCGTCGACGCCCGGGGCCTTTTCTGTTGCCCGAACCGGCTCCCGGTGCCCGACGGCGGTGGCGTCCGTCACGATCGGCCCCGCGGGTTTGGGGAACGGCGACGGGGGAGGTAATGTTCTCGTCGGCCGGTGCGCAAGCGCACCGCACGCGCCCGTAGCTCAACGGATAGAGCATCTGACTACGGATCAGAAGGTTGGGGGTTCGAATCCCTCCGGGCGCACGCTGAGCGGGCGGCTCGATCCTCATCCAGGATCGGGCCGTTTCGCGTTTACAGCCCCAACGGGGTGGCTCGAGCAGCGAGGTCCTGTCGCCGTCGTGACCCGACGTCGGCCGATCCGGCCTGGCCCCGTCCCGTCGTGCCCGCCGGCGGCCGCGCGCCTCCGGGGTGCGCGGCGGGTGCTGCAGGACAAGAGAGGGGATCGATCGCATGAGCGATGAGACCTGGAAGACACTCGCCATCGTCCTCTACATGGCGGCGATGCTGGTGATCGGCTACGCGGCGTTCCGCAACACCAAGGACCTGGACGACTACATGCTCGGCGGGCGCCGGCTTCCCCCGAGCGTCGCCGCCCTCAGCGCCGGGGCGTCGGACATGTCCGGGTGGCTCCTCATGGGTCTGCCCGGCGCGATCTACGTCGCCGGGCTCGTCGAGGCGTGGATCGCCATCGGCCTGACCATCGGCGCCTGGCTCAACTGGACGTTCGTGGCGCCGCGCCTGCGCGCCTACACCGAGGTCTCGAACAACTCCATCACCATCCCGAGCTTCTTCGAGAACCGGCTCCGGGACACCTCGCACCTCATCCGCATCGCCGCGGGCGTCATCGTGCTGGTGTTCTTCACGTTCTACGTGTCGTCCGGCATCGTGGCCGGCGGGACGTTCTTCGAGAGCTCGTTCGGCCTGAGCTACACGACGGGCATGCTCGTCGTCGGCGGCGTGACGCTCGCCTACACCCTCTTCGGAGGCTTCCTCGGCGCCACGTGGACCGACGTCGCGCAGGGCCTCCTCATGCTGCTCGCGCTCGTCGCGGTACCGGTGGTGGCGTTCGTCGAGCTCGGAGGCTGGGGTCCCGTGCGCGACGGCATCCTCGCCGCGGACACGAGCGCGGCGGCCGACCACCTGTCGTTCGTCGCGGGTGCGACGGCGACCGGCGTGATCTCGGCGGCGGCGTGGGGCCTGGGGTACTTCGGCCAGCCGCACATCATCGTGCGCTTCATGGCGATCCGGTCGCCCGAGGACGCGAAGGCCGGCCGCCGCGTCGGCATCACCTGGATGGTCGTCACCGCCGTCGGCGCGATCGTCACCGGTCTCATCGGTGTCGCCTACGTCAACAGCACCGGGGGCACCCTCGAGAACCCCGAGACGGTCTTCCTCGTGCTCTCGCAGGTGCTGTTCCACCCGTTCGTCGCGGGTCTCGTGCTCGCCGCGGTGCTCGCCGCGATCATGTCGACGATCTCGTCGCAGCTCGTCGTCTCGTCCTCCGCGCTCGTCGAGGACCTCGTCAAGATGACCGGCAGGGAGATGTCGGCGCGCGTCCAGGTGATGCTGGGGCGCGCCGCGGTGCTCCTCGTCGCGATCGTCGCGGGGCTCATCGCCCTCGACCGCAGCTCGACGATCCTCGACCTGGTCGGCTTCGCGTGGGCCGGCTTCGGCGCGGCCTTCGGCCCGATCGTGCTGCTGAGCCTCTACTGGCGTCGCCTGACGCGGTGGGGTGCGCTCGCCGGCATGGTGACCGGTGCGGTCGTCGCGTTCGCGTGGGGGCAGTCCGCCCTCAGCGACACGCTGTACGAGATCGTGCCGGGTTTCGTGCTCGGTGGCCTCGTCGCGATCCTGGTGAGCCTCGCGAGCCCGCGGCCGGCCGACGACATCGGCGAGGAGTTCGACGACGCGCGCCGGTTCACCCGGGGTCAGACCGAGGACCCCACCCCGACCGTCGCCTGACGACCCGCGCGCACACCCAAGGCCCGCTCCCGACCAGGGGGCGGGCCTCCGGCGTTCCCGGGCTCGGGCCATGTCCTCTCCGGGGCTCGGGCCTCGACTTCGACGAGCGAGCGCTCGTGTCCAAGGTGGGGCGGCGCCCGGCGCCGGCCGGGGCGGCGGGAATACCGTGCCGCGTGGCCCCGTTGGCACCTGGTGTCACGGCGGTGAACCGTGCCTGGCGCGACGCCGGGACGCGGGTCGCGACGACGTGTCGTGCGCCACGCTCCACCGCGTTGACGTGGCCCAGGCGTCTGAGTAATGTTCTCTGACGTCAGCCCGACGGGCCGACGGACACCGAGGAGACAGCCGAGAGGCTGGGTACCGGTGGCCGCGCCGGGGCTGGAACCATCTCCCTCAGGTTCGAGGCGTTTCGTGCGCCCCGAAAGGATGGGCCGGAGAGGTTCCGAGGTCCAGATCGTCAGAATCGCGAGATTCGGCCGGTTTGCGAAGCAGGAACCGATCGGGTAAGTTTGAGGGGTTGCCCCGGACGGGGTCGGAGCCTTGGGGGTTTCGGCCTGGATGGTGTGCGTCGGTTGTTTGAGAACTCAACAGTGTGCTTGATAGTCAATGCCAAGTATTTTTGAACCCTGTCCGGGTTGCCGCGCCTTTTGGGTGTGGTGGTCTGGTGGGATTCCTTTGGATGGACTGAGCTAGTGATAGTTTGGTCTGGCCAGTATCGATCAAGCGCCCGGTCGTGCCTTTGTGGTGCGTGGGTGTTTGTTTTCTCTTTTACGGAGAGTTTGATCCTGGCTCAGGACGAACGCTGGCGGCGTGCTTAACACATGCAAGTCGAACGGTGAAGCCCAGCTTGCTGGGTGGATCAGTGGCGAACGGGTGAGTAACACGTGAGCAACCTGCCCTCCACTTCGGGATAAGCCTTGGAAACGGGGTCTAATACCGGATATGAGCGCTCATCGCATGGTGGGTGTTGGAAAGTTTTTCGGTGGGGGATGGGCTCGCGGCCTATCAGCTTGTTGGTGGGGTGATGGCCTACCAAGGCTTCGACGGGTAGCCGGCCTGAGAGGGCGACCGGCCACACTGGGACTGAGACACGGCCCAGACTCCTACGGGAGGCAGCAGTGGGGAATATTGCACAATGGGCGCAAGCCTGATGCAGCGACGCCGCGTGAGGGATGACGGCCTTCGGGTTGTAAACCTCTTTCAGCAGGGAAGAAGCGCAAGTGACGGTACCTGCAGAAGAAGCGCCGGCTAACTACGTGCCAGCAGCCGCGGTAATACGTAGGGCGCAAGCGTTGTCCGGAATTATTGGGCGTAAAGAGCTCGTAGGCGGTCTGTCGCGTCTGGTGTGAAAACCCGAGGCTCAACCTCGGGCTTGCATCGGGTACGGGCAGACTAGAGTGCGGTAGGGGAGACTGGAATTCCTGGTGTAGCGGTGGAATGCGCAGATATCAGGAGGAACACCGATGGCGAAGGCAGGTCTCTGGGCCGCAACTGACGCTGAGGAGCGAAAGCATGGGGAGCGAACAGGATTAGATACCCTGGTAGTCCATGCCGTAAACGTTGGGCACTAGGTGTGGGGCTCATTCCACGAGTTCCGTGCCGCAGCTAACGCATTAAGTGCCCCGCCTGGGGAGTACGGCCGCAAGGCTAAAACTCAAAGGAATTGACGGGGGCCCGCACAAGCGGCGGAGCATGCGGATTAATTCGATGCAACGCGAAGAACCTTACCAAGGCTTGACATGCACCGGAAACACTCAGAGATGGGTGCCCCGTAAGGTCGGTGCACAGGTGGTGCATGGTTGTCGTCAGCTCGTGTCGTGAGATGTTGGGTTAAGTCCCGCAACGAGCGCAACCCTTGTCCCATGTTGCCAGCGGGTTATGCCGGGGACTCATGGGAGACTGCCGGGGTCAACTCGGAGGAAGGTGGGGATGACGTCAAATCATCATGCCCCTTATGTCTTGGGCTTCACGCATGCTACAATGGCCGGTACAGAGGGCTGCGATACCGTAAGGTGGAGCGAATCCCAAAAAGCCGGTCTCAGTTCGGATTGGGGTCTGCAACTCGACCCCATGAAGTCGGAGTCGCTAGTAATCGCAGATCAGCAACGCTGCGGTGAATACGTTCCCGGGCCTTGTACACACCGCCCGTCAAGTCACGAAAGTTGGTAACACCCGAAGCCCATGGCCCAACCGGTTCGCCGGGGGGAGTGGTCGAAGGTGGGACTGGCGATTGGGACTAAGTCGTAACAAGGTAGCCGTACCGGAAGGTGCGGCTGGATCACCTCCTTTCTAAGGAGCACTCGTATCCCCGTGCACCGTGGTGCGTCCGGTGGGTCTCTTCGTGGGGGCCGGCCGGGTGGGGGTAGAGGAGGACCGCTGCAGGTGCCGATCGTGCGCCTGGTGGTCGCTCGAGGGTGGAACGTTGACCGTAGAGCCTTTCGTGCACCTGGTGTGCCGGCTAGTACGCCCCTGTGGGGTGGGAAGACCGGTGCGGGGGTGTGGGGGTTCGGAGAGCACACTGTTGGGTCCTGAGACAGCCGGCCGCGTTGGTCGGGGGTTTCAGTGGGTAGCGGGTCACCGGTCGGTGCCGAACCGCTTCCACGCGTCCCCTCGTGGGGGGGTGTGGGGGTAGGCGCGCCTGGGGCTGGTGGGTTCGTCCGTAGCTTGAGAACTGCACAGTGGACGCGAGCATCCCAGATGTTCGAGGACCCTTCGACGGGTGCGTGCCGAGGCTTTCGGGCCTGGGTGGGTGCTGGTTGGTGGGTCGTCTTGGACTCTGCGAAATATTTGTAGTGTGTGTCGAAGTTTTTAAGGGCACAGGGTGGATGCCTTGGCACTAGGAGCCGAAGAAGGACGTGGTAGCCTGCGATAAGCCTCGGGGAGCTGGCAAACGAGCTGTGATCCGAGGGTGTCCGAATGGGGGAACCCGGCCCAAGTCATGTTGGGTCACCTGTACCTGAATTCATAGGGTGCAGGGGGGAACGTCGGGAAGTGAAACATCTCAGTACCGGCAGGAAGAGATATTCCGTGAGTAGTGGCGAGCGAAAGCGGATGAGGCCAAACCGTGCACGTGGTAAAGCTGTCAGGCGTTGCGTGTGCGGGGTTGTGGGACCTTCTTGGAGTCGCTGACACGACTCCGGCCAGTGAGAAAGCCGTGTCATAGCCGAACCGGGTTGAAAACCGGACCACAGTGGGTGTGAGTCCCGTAGGCGAAATGGTGCGGCCTGGCGGAGGGGATCCCAAGTAGCACGGGGCCCGAGAAATCTCGTGTGAATCTGGCAAGACCACTTGCTAAGCCTAAATACTCCCTAGTGACCGATAGCGGACCAGTACCGTGAGGGAAAGGTGAAAAGTACCCCGGGAGGGGAGTGAAATAGTACCTGAAACCGTGTGCCTACAATCCGTCGGAGCCTCCTTGGTTGGGGTGACGGCGTGCCTTTTGAAGAATGAGCCTGCGAGTTAGTGCTCGGTGGCGAGGTTAACCCGTGCGGGGTAGCCGTAGCGAAAGCGAGTCCGAACAGGGCGATTGAGTCGCCGGGTCTAGACCCGAAGCGAAGTGATCTAGCCATGGGCAGGTTGAAGCGCCGGTAAGACGGCGTGGAGGACCGAACCCACCAGGGTTGAAAACCTGGGGGATGACCTGTGGTTAGGGGTGAAAGGCCAATCAAACTTCGTGATAGCTGGTTCTCCCCGAAATGCATTTAGGTGCAGCGTCGTGTGTTTCTTGCCGGAGGTAGAGCTACTGGATGGCCGATGGGCCTCACCGGGTTACTGACGTCAGCCAAACTCCGAATGCCGGTAAGAGTAAGCACGGCAGTGAGACTGCGGGGGATAAGCTCCGTAGTCGAGAGGGAAACAGCCCAGACCACCGGCTAAGGCCCCTAAGCGTGTGCTCAGTGGGAAAGGATGTGGAGTTGCACAGACAACCAGGAGGTTGGCTTAGAAGCAGCCACCCTTGAAAGAGTGCGTAATAGCTCACTGGTCAAGTGATTCCGCGCCGACAATGTAGCGGGGCTCAAGTACACCGCCGAAGCCGTGGCACCCACACGATCGCCCAGCCGTACCCCTCGGGGTGTGGTTCAGGTGTGTGGGTGGGTAGGGGAGCGTCGTGTGGGCGGTGAAGCCGCGGAGTGATCCAGCGGTGGAGGCCACACGAGTGAGAATGCAGGCATGAGTAGCGAAAGACGGGTGAGAAACCCGTCCGCCGAATGACCAAGGGTTCCAGGGCCAGGTTAATCCGCCCTGGGTAAGTCGGGACCTAAGGCGAGGCCGACAGGCGTAGTCGATGGACAAGGAGTTGATATTCTCCTACCGGCGAAGAACCGCCCATACCGAGCCCGGTGATACTAACCACCCCAAGCCGGCCACCGACACCTTCGGGTGTCACCGGCCGGGGCGGCGTGGGACCTGAACCGGTAGTAGGTAAGCGTGTTAACAGGGGTGACGCAGGAAGGTAGCCCGGCGTGGCGATGGTTGACCACGTCCAAGGCCGTAGCCCGTCCCGTAGGCAAATCCGCGGGACATACAGGGTGAGAGCTGACGGTGACCGCGTAGGCGGGAACAGGGTGATCCTCAGCTGCCAAGAAAAGCCTCGACGCGAGGTTCTAGCCGCCCGTACCCCAAACCGACTCAGGTGGTCAGGTAGAGAATACCGAGGCGATCGAGCGAATCGTGGTTAAGGAACTCGGCAAAATGCCCCCGTAACTTCGGGAGAAGGGGGGCCTGAACCGTGACCCGGACATGCTCCGGTGAGCGGGGAGGGCCGCAGAGACCAGGGAGAAGCGACTGTTTACTAAAAACACAGGTCCGTGCGAAGTCGCAAGACGATGTATACGGACTGACGCCTGCCCGGTGCTGGAAGGTTAAGAGGACGGGTCAGCCGCAAGGCGAAGCCCAGAATTTAAGCCCCAGTAAACGGCGGTGGTAACTATAACCATCCTAAGGTAGCGAAATTCCTTGTCGGGTAAGTTCCGACCTGCACGAATGGCGTAACGACTTCTCCGCTGTCTCAACCGCGAGCTCGGCGAAATTGCACTACGAGTAAAGATGCTCGTTACGCGCAGCAGGACGGAAAGACCCCGGGACCTTTACTACAGCTTGGTATTGGTGTTCGGTGCGGCTTGTGTAGGATAGGTGGGAGACTATGAAGCTCACGCGCCAGCGTGGGTGGAGTCATCGTTGAAATACCACTCTGGCCGCATCGACCATCTAACCTCGGTCCGTGATCCGGATCAGGGACAGTGCCTGGTGGGTAGTTTAACTGGGGCGGTTGCCTCCCAAAGAGTAACGGAGGCGCTCAAAGGTTCCCTCAGCCTGGTTGGCAATCAGGTGTCGAGTGCAAGTGCACAAGGGAGCTTGACTGTGAGACCGACAGGTCGAGCAGGGACGAAAGTCGGAACTAGTGATCCGGCGGTGGCTTGTGGAAGCGCCGTCGCTCAACGGATAAAAGGTACCCCGGGGATAACAGGCTGATCTTGCCCAAGAGTCCATATCGACGGCATGGTTTGGCACCTCGATGTCGGCTCGTCGCATCCTGGGGCTGGAGTAGGTCCCAAGGGTTGGGCTGTTCGCCCATTAAAGCGGTACGCGAGCTGGGTTTAGAACGTCGTGAGACAGTTCGGTCCCTATCCGCTGCGCGCGCAGGAAACTTGAGAAGGGCTGTCCCTAGTACGAGAGGACCGGGACGGACGAACCTCTGGTGTGCCAGTTGTACTGCCAAGTGCACCGCTGGTTAGCTACGTTCGGAAGGGATAACCGCTGAAAGCATCTAAGCGGGAAGCCTGCTTCAAGATGAGGTTTCCATCCACCCTCGTGGTGGGAGAGGCACCCAGCGAGACCACTGGGTAGATAGGCCGGATGTGGAAGACAGGACCAACGACTGTCGCAGCTGACCGGTACTAATCAGCCGACAACTTCAACACCCACTCCTTCAATGCACGCGTCCACTGTGCGGTTCCCGAGCAACGGGCACCACCCCCACCACCACACCACCAGGTGCGGCGGCACCGGGGGCACCCCGAACAGCTCCATACAGTTACGGCGGTCATAGCGAAGGGGAAACGCCCGGTCCCATTCCGAACCCGGAAGCTCAGCCCTTCAGCGCCGATGGTACTGCCCCCGCCAGGGGGTGGGAGAGTAGGACGCCGCCGGACACCCTTCACACGAAAGGCCCACCTTCATGGTGGGCCTTTCGTGCTTTCCGGGGTTCTAGGCCACGGGCGATGTCGGTGGCTCGATCTAGCCGGGCCGCTAGGCTGCGTGCGTGACTCATGACGCGATCGCGCCCGCCGGCTCGGGATGGCGTCGGCGCCAGTTCCTGTCGCTCGTCGACTTCGGCCGCGCCTCGCTCCGAGCGGAGGGCGGTGCGTCCTGGCTCGACGACGAGGGCCGGCCCGTGACGGACCGCCCGGTCGAGTCGTGGATCACCTGCCGCATGGCGCACGTGTTCGCGCTCGCGCACCTTCTGGGCGTGCCGGAGGCTGACCAGGCGGCCGACCGCGCGCTCGAGGGGCTCCTCGGGTACCTCGCCGACCGTGAGCACGGCGGCTGGGTCGCGTCGCGCGGTCCGGGCGGCGCCGACGTCGTCGCCACGAAGCAGGCGTACGCGCACGCGTTCGTCGTCCTCGCGGGAGCGACCGCAACCGTCGCCGGGCGACCTGGCGCACCCGCGCTCCTCGACGACGCGCTGCGGACTCTCGACGAGCGGTTCTGGGAGGCCGAGCACCGGCTGCACCTCGACGAGCGCTCGGCCGACTGGACCGTCGTCGACCCCTACCGGGGCGTGAACGCCAACATGCACGCCGTCGAGGCGCTGCTCGCCGCGTTCGACGCCACGGGCGAGCGCGAGTGGCTGTCGCGGGCCGCGTCGATCGCGGACCGGGTCGTCGGCTGGGCCGAGGCGAACGGGTGGCGGATCCCCGAGCACTACGACGCGTCGTGGAACGTCCAGCGCGAGCTCAACGCGGACCGGCCGAACGACCCGTTCAAGCCGTACGGGGCGACGCCCGGGCACGGGCTCGAGTGGGCGCGCCTGCTGCTGCAGCTCGACGTCGCCGGCGACACCGCGGGCGAGCGCACCGCCGCGGCGACCGCGCTGTTCGACCGGGCGGCGACGGACGGCTGGGACGGGGACGGGTTCGTCTACACGACCGACTGGGAGGGGCGCCCTGTCGAGCGCCGTCGCTTCCACTGGGTCGCGGCCGAGGCCGTGGCTGCGGCCGACGTCCTCCACCGGGTCACCGGGCAGGAGCGCTTCGCGGATGCCGCCGCGTCGTGGTGGCGGTGGATCGACCTCAACCTGGTGGACCACGAGCGGGGATCGTGGCACCACGAGCTCGACACCGAGAACCGGCCGTCCGGACGGACCTGGGTCGGCAAGCCCGACGTCTACCACGCCGCCCAGGCCGTGATCCTCCCCGACCTCCCGCTGGCGGGGTCGTTCGGCGAGGCCGCGCGGCTGGCCGGCCCCATCCTCGCGCCGACCGGCTCGGCGACGCCGTGAGGATCTCCGCGAAGGCGGACTACGCCGTCCGCGCCGCCGCCGAGCTCGCCGCCGCGGGAGACGGCGTCCCCGTTCCCGCCGAGGCGCTCGCGCGCGCCCAGGGCGTGCCCCACCGCTTCCTCGAGGTCATCCTGAGCGACCTGCGGCGCGAGGGCATCGTCAGCAGCAGGCGCGGCGCGCGGGGCGGCTACGTGCTGGCGCGCCCGGCGTCGGAGGTCACGGTGGCCGACGTCGTGCGCGCCGTCGACGGGCCGCTCGTGTACGTGCGGGACGAGCGGCCCGCCGATCTCGAGTACGGAGGAGCGGCGTCGTCGCTGCTGCACGTCTGGGTCGCCCTGCGCGCCAACGTCCGCGCGGTGCTCGAGCACGTGACGCTCGCGGACCTGGCGGCCGGGGCCGTGCCCGACGTCGTGCGCCGGCTCACCGAGGACGAAGGCGCCTGGTACAACCCCTGAGCGGCGTTCTGCCTCGTCACGGGACGCGCTACTTCGGCGCGGGACGCGCTACCTCGGCGGAGAAGGCGCTACCTCGGCGGGAGTCCACTTCGTGGGACCACATCGTGAGAAGCCGATTGAATCCGACTGAATCGGTCGGATAACTTGGGCATCGCTCCGGCGGCCCGCGCCGGACGGATCTCGCAAAGGAACGCCAGTGCAGACCCTCGTGCTCCTCGCTCTCGTGGGCCTCGGTGCCCAGCTCGTCGACGGCAGTCTCGGCATGGCCTACGGCGTCACGTCGACGACGCTCCTGCTCGCGATCGGCACCAATCCGGCGATGGCCTCGGCCACGGTGCACCTCGCCGAGATCGGCACGACGCTCGCCTCGGGCGCGTCGCACTGGCGGTTCGGCAACGTCGACTGGAAGGTCGTCGCCCGCATCGGCGTCCCGGGCGCGATCGGGGCCTTCGCGGGAGCCACGTTCCTGTCGTGGCTGTCGACCGAGCTGGCCAAGCCCGTCATGGCGCTGCTCCTGCTCGGGCTCGGCCTGTACGTCCTGCTGCGCTTCACGTTCCAGGGCCTGCGCACCGACCAGCTCGGCAAGCCGCTGCGCAGGCGGTTCCTCACGCCGCTGGGCCTGGTGGCGGGGTTCATGGACGCCACGGGCGGCGGCGGGTGGGGCCCGGTGGGCACCCCCGCCATCCTCGCGAGCGGGCGTCTCGAGCCGCGCAAGGTCGTCGGCTCGATCGACACGAGCGAGTTCTTCGTCGCGGTCGCCGCGAGCGCCGGCTTCCTTCTCGGTCTCGGCACGGCCGGGATCAACGGGCCGTGGGCGCTCGCCCTGCTCGCCGGCGGGCTCGTGGCCGCGCCGATCGCGGCGTGGCTCGTGCGCCACGTGCCGCCGCGCGTCCTCGGCTCTGCCGTGGGCGGCCTCATCGTCCTGACCAACGTGCGCACCCTGATCTCGACCGACCTGCTCACGGTCGAGGGGCCCGCCCGCACCGCGGTGTACCTGGTCGTGTTCGCGGCCTGGGCGGCCGCCGTCGTGCACTCGGTGCGTGCCCACCGGCGCCTCCAGGCCGGGGAGCGGCCCGTCGAGGAGCCCGCGCCCGCGGGCGCCGCCTGAGCCCCGGCTGCCGGATCAGTCCGGCACGAGACGGGGCGCACCCAGGCGCACGTCGACCCCGGGCGACCAGTGCACGAGCGGCAGGTCGTCCGGGGCGGGGAGCCCGACGTCGGCCAGCAGGTCGGTGTGCAGCCGGTCGAGCCGCGCCCGGTGCAGCATCCAGGGCGGGTGCTCGACCGGCACCCGCCAGAGCCGGCCGAGGTGCCGCGTGAACGCGTTCCAGCGTCCGGTCAGGGAGTCGACCACCGGGTCGGGCAGCTCCGCGGGCCCGACGACGACGTGGGCGCGCGTCTCGCCGACCTCGTACGTCGCCTCCGTGCGGTCGGAGGCCACCGACCCCGAGGCGTGCACGTACGGCAGGCCGAGCCCCGCCCGGAACGCCCCCACGACCAGCCGCCGGGCGCACAGCACGCGGAGGAACAGCACGCCGTCGCGCCGGCCGTCGGAGACGTAGGTGCGCAGGTTGACCTCGGGGAACGTGGACCACCCGGGCACCGGGGGCAGGCCGGGCGCGCGCATCCGCGCCATGACGAAGGGCGTCATGGCGACCCAGGCGGAACCGTCCACGAGCTGCAGGTCCAGGCCGGGCGGCACCACCGGGCGCAGGACCTCGGGCCGGTAGCGCCAGTGGACGAACGCGATGCGCTCCCACCGCTGCAGGCTCACGGCACGCCGCACGCGTTCGTCGGGATGGCGACCGCTCATGGTCCACAGGGTCACCGGGTCGCGGCCCGCTCGCGCGCCCAGCCGTCGCCGCGTCGTCCCACGTGCGAGCGGGCACGCGGTCTCGGATCGTGGAAGTCCGCCCGTCCGAAGGAGTGACGACCATGACCACGACCCCTCCCGGACGCGATCCCGACCGCCGTGACCCGGCGTCCCGCGATCGCGACCCCGCCTACCGGGCGCTCGCGCCACCGCGGCCCGTACAGCGCCCGCAGGAGCGCGTCGTCGCGGTTGCCGCGCTGCACGCGTAGGCTCACGGCGTCGTCGGCGGGGCGCACCGGGTGGGTGATGGTGCGCTCGCCGCGCACGAGGTGCCCGCCCACCGCGCGCACGCGCAGCGCGAGGTCGGCGTCCTCGCGGTAGGCGCGCGGGAACCGCTCGTCAAAGCCGGACACCCGCTTTAGTACCGACCGCCGGTACGCCATGTCCGCGGTCGCCCACGCGGCGTGCTCGAGCCCCGCGGTGCTGCGCTCCCAGTCGGTCGGACGGCGGTCGGCCGGCAGCGGGACGACGATGCGGCCCTGGACGCCGGCGACGTCGGGCGCCGCGTTCGCGAGGTCCTTGGCGAGCCCGCCGGCCCACGCGGCGGGCAGGACGACGTCGTCGTCGAGGAACGCGACCCACACGACGTCGGGCGACGTCGAGCGCCAGCCGGCGTTGCGCGCGGCGGCCGGGCCGCGCCCGCCGGTGCGCACGACCCGCAGCGGGCACGGGCCGTCCCACGTGACGGGCAGGGCGTGCGGCGCGCGTCCTCGAGCGGCCGGTCGTCGGCGACCACCACCTCGGCGGGCGGCGTCACCTCGGGGCACGCGCGCAGCGTCTCGGCGAGCGACGCGAGCATGGCGTCCAGCTGCGGCCGGCCGACGGTCGGCACGACGACGGACCACGACGTGCTCACGCCGTGCCCTCCGCCGGTGCGTCCCCGGACTCGAAGAACGCCGTGCGGCGCACCAGGTGCGGCCCGAGCACGAGCAGGTCGACCGGCGCGGACCCGAAGAGCTCGAGCGCGTCGCGCGGGTCGTCGACCATGGGCCGGCCCGCGGTGTTGAGGCTCGTGTTGATGACCACGGGCAGGCCCGTGCGCTCGCGGAACGCCGCGATCGTCGCGTGCAGGCGCGGCTGGTCGGTGTCGACGGTCTGGATGCGGGCCGTGCCGTCGACGTGCACCGCGGCCGGGATGCGGTCGCGCCAGGAGGGCGCGACGTCGTGAACGAACAGCATGTACGGGCTGGGGACAGGCCCGCCGGAGAAGATCTCGGGGGCGTCCTGGAGCAGCACCATCGGGGCGACGGGCCGGAACTGCTCGCGCCCCTTGACGTCGTTGAGCCGGCGCAGGTTGTGCCGGTGGCCCGGGTGGGCGAGCAGCGAGCGCTGGCCCAGCGCGCGCGGGCCGAACTCGCTGCGCCCGTCGAACCACGCGACGACGCCGTCGGCCGCGAGCACGTCGGCGACCTCGGCCGGCAGGTCGCGCGGGGTCGTGAAGGGGACGCGCGCGCGGCGCAGCCAGTCGGCGAGCTCGTCGTCGGACCACGACCGCCCGAGCGCGGCCGAGCCCATGGGCTCGACCTCGACGCCCGCCTCGGCCGTGAGCTGGAGTGCCGCGCCGAGCGCGGTGCCGGCGTCGCCCGCGGCGGGCTGGACCCACACGTGCTCGAAGGGCGACTCGCGCCAGATGCGCGAGTTCGCGACGCAGTTGAGCGCGGTGCCGCCCGCGAGCGTCAGCGCGTCGTCACCGGTCTGCCCGTGCAGCCAGGTGGCGAGCTCGACGAGCATCTCCTCGAGCCGCGCCTGGACGGACGCGGCGAGGTCGGCGTGCGCGGGCGGCAGGCCGCCGTGCGCGTCGTCGGGCTGCATCGCGGGATCGAGGAGCGTGCCCGGGCCGGCGGCCGGGGCCCACCGGGTCCAGTCCGGCGCCTCGGCGACGAAGCCGCCGTCTCCTGTCGTGCGCAGGACCTCGCGCAGCTCGTCGAGGAACCGCGGCTCGCCGTACGACGCGAGCGCCATGACCTTGTACTCGTCGCTCGAGCGCAGGAACCCGAGGTGCTCGGTGAGCGACTCGTAGACCAGCCCGAGCGAGTGCGGCAGCTCCTGGCTCGCGAGCACCTCGAGCCGCCCGTCCGTGTACCGGCCGGCCAGGTGCGACGAGCGCTCGCCGCGGCCGTCGAGCGACAGGACGCTGCACCGGGGGAACGGCGAGGCGAGCGCCGCCGACGCCGCGTGCGCCACCTCGTGCGGCACGAACCGGACGGTCGCGGGGGCCAGCCCGGGCAGCGCCGCGGCGAGGAACTGCGGGGCGCGCTCGGCGTACTGCCGGCGCAGCCAGTCCCACGGGTCGGGCAGCCCCATCTCCTCGGCCGGCTTGGCCAGCGCGGGGTCGAACGAGTACGCGACGGCGTCGAGGTCGCCGGGCTCGAGCCCGCCCGCCTCGAGGCACCACCGCATCGCCTGCTCGGGCAGCTCCCAGGCGGCGAACGGGACGGGACGCTTGCCGTGCTTGCGGCGCGAGAAGCGCTCCTCCTCGGCGGCGGCGACGATGCGGCCGTCGACCACGAGCGCCGCCGACGGGTCGTGGAACAGGGCGTTGACTCCGAGGACACGCATGGGGCGAGGATCTCCACGGGTACGGGGCTGACCGGGCGGCTTCCGGTCTTCGCACCGTGCGGCTCTTCTCGGGCACTCGCAAGAGAAGTGGTTCTCCCGCTCGCAAGCCGAACGCCCCCGCCGCAGGTGGCGAGGGCGTCCGTGCGCGAGGCCGGCGCGAGGCGGCTCAGGGCTCGTCGTCGGTGGTCTGCCGCGGGTTCATGCTGTCCGGGTCGGCGTCCTGGTCGCCCTCGGTCGGCTCGGTCGAGCGGGCCCGGTCGCCCGTGCGCGGGTTGAGCGAGTCCGGCTGCGCGTCCGGGTCCTCGTCCGGGTCGTAGGGGCTCGTCCCCTCCGGCTGCTCCGTCATCGGTTCCTCCCTGGCGTTCGGGGTGCGGGTCCGCAGGTCGGGCCCGCCGTCGTCCACGCTGGCACGGTGCGGTGGTCCTCGCAGCGTCGCGGTTCGAGTGGCGCTTTTCACCCGCATGGGTAGCGTGAAGGGCACCGGGAGTCATGAAGCGGCCCCAGAAGTCTGTGATCTGGGAGGAAGCATGGCTGTCACCACCCTTCCGACGTCGGACCTGCGTGCAGGTGCCGACACCGTGTCCGTCGACGACGTCCAGACCGAGGCGCCGATCGACATCGCCGACCTGACCCAGGCGCTCGCCGCCGGGAGCTCGCTGCTGGTCGGGCAGTACCGCGTGGACCTGCCCACCGGGCGCTGGTGGTGGTCCGACGAGATCTACGTGATGCACGGGCGGCGCCCTGGCGAGATCGACCCGAGCGTCGAGCTCATGCGCTCGCGCAAGCACCCCGACGACCGCGGGCGGCTCACGCGCACCGCGACGGCGGCCCTGCGGGCCGGGCGTCCGTTCGCGTGCTCGCACCGCATCGTCGACAAGCAGGGCCGGGCGCGCACCGTCGTCGTCACCGGCCACGGCCGCCGGGGACCCGACGGCAAGGTCGCGCAGGTCGCGGGCTACGTCATGGACGTGAGCCCGGTGCTGCGCGAGGCCCTGGACCGCGAGGCGTCGAGCGCCGTCGCGCGGGCCTTCGTCACCGAGGCCGCGCTGGAGCAGGCCAAGGGCGCGATCATGGCGATCCGCGGCGTCGACGACGTCGCGGCGCTGCACGTCCTCGCCGAGGCCGCGTCGGCCGTCGGCATCCCCGCGCACGTCGCGGGGGCGCAGGTCATGAAGCACCTCGGCAAGCACGGCGGCGACGCCGGCAGCCCGGCCGAGGCCCTCGACGCAGCGCTGGCGGCGGTCCGCCCCGTGGAGCGCCCGCGCGGCCACGAGGCGCAGCTCGCGCGTCGCCGCTCGCGCTGACGCGGCGGACGGCGAGCGCACGAGAGGGGCCGTCCGGACCGGTCCCGCGAGGACCGGCGCGGACGCCCCTCTCGCGTCGTCAGTGCGTGAAGCGCACGAGGGCGCTGCGCGCCCCGCGGCGCGCGTACCGGCGCGCGAAGACGGCCAGGGCGCCGGTCACCGCGGCGAACAGCACGGCCTCGGTGATGCCCACGCTGTCGTCGTCGAGGTCGAGCGGGGCCGGGCGGCCGGTGGTCTTCTCCCAGATCTTCACGATCCCCTTCTGCACGGCCCACGCCGCCGCCGCCGCGACGACGACCGTGCCGACCTTCTCCGCGAGCGCCTGCTCCTTGTCAACCACGAGACCTCCCTGGTGCTGTGCTCCGGACGACCAACACCGTATCCCCGTGCGGGTGTGTAGGCTCGTGCTGATACGACAGGGGAGCGCCACGGGCGCTGAGAGTGCGGGACACCGCAGACCCTCGAACCTGATCCGGTTAGCACCGGTGGAGGAAGTCGGGCTTCTCGATCCCTGCGTGCGCGCCGCCCGGGCGCCGTCGTGCACCGGGCGCACCGCACGCCGGGCCCCCTTCTCGACCGTTGAGGAGGACCCATGACCACGAGCACCCGCCGCACGATCCGCGCGGCCGCCGCGAGCGCCGCCGTCGGGCTCGTCGCGACGACGCTCGCCGCCTGCGGGGGCGGCGAGCCGGCAGGCCCCGGCGACGCCGCGTCGCCGGGCGGGACGTCGGGCGGCACCGTCACGCTCGTCACGCACGACTCGTTCGCCGTCTCCGAGGGCGTGCTGGAGTCGTTCGAGGAGGCGACCGGCTACACGGTCGAGCAGGTGGCGCCGGGCGACGCCGGCACGCTCGTCAACCAGCTCGTGCTGACGAAGGACTCGCCGCTCGGCGACGTGGTGTACGGGATCGACAACACGTTCGCGTCGCGCGCGATCGCCGAGGGCGTGCTCGAGCCGTACCAGCCGGAGGACCTCGACCCGTCGGCCGCGCGCTACGCGACGGGGCAGTACGACGTCGAGGGCGCCCTGACGCCGATCGACGTCGGCGACGTGTGCCTCAACATCGACACGGCGTGGTTCGAGGAGAACGGCGTCGCCGAGCCGCGCACGCTCGAGGACGTCACGAAGCCGGAGTACGCCGACCTGACGGTCGTGACCAACCCCGCGACGTCGTCGCCGGGCCTGGCGTTCCTGCTCGCGACGGTCGGGGCCTTCGGCGAGGACGGATGGCAGGGGTACTGGGAGAAGCTGCGCGACAACGGCGTCAAGGTCGTCGACAGCTGGTCGGACGCGTACTACGTCGACTTCTCGGGTGCGGGCGAGGGCGGCCAGCGGCCGATCGCGCTGTCGTACTCGACGTCGCCCGCGTTCACGGTGACCGAGGACGGCACGCAGTCCACGACCGCGGCGCTGCTCGAGACGTGCTTCCGTCAGGTCGAGTACGCGGGCGTCCTCGCGGGCACCGACAACCCGGAGGGCGCGCGGGCGCTCGTCGACTTCCTGGCGTCGCCCGAGTTCCAGGCCGACATCCCCGGCCAGATGTACATGTACCCGGCCGACGAGACCGTCGAGCTGCCGGCCGAGTGGCAGCAGTTCGCGCCGCTGTCCGACGCCCCGTTCGAGGTGCCGCCGGCCGACGTGGCCGAGCACCGCGACGAGTGGATCGAGCAGTGGACGGCGACGGTCATCGGGTGACCTCGGTCGCCGCCGCCCGGGCGCCGCGTCCCGCGTGGGGCGGGGCGCTCGGGCGCACCGTCGGGTGGGGGCTGGCGGCCGGGGTGCCGCTGGCCTTCCTCGGCGTGTTCTTCGCCTGGCCGGTGGTCTCCCTGGTGCTGCAGGGGTTCTTCGCCGACGACGGCGCGGGCGGGCGCGTGCTCGACCTGTCCGGCTTCACCGAGGTGCTGTCGCAGCCGCGCACGTGGCGCGTGATCGGGCAGACGCTCGCGCAGGCGACCGTGGGCACGGCGCTCGCGGTGCTGCTCGGCCTGCCGGGCGCGTACGTGCTGTACCGGTGCCGGTTCCCGGGGCGCACGCTCGTGCGCGGGCTCGTGACCGTGCCGTTCGTGCTGCCGACCGTCGTGGTCGGCGTCGCGTTCCGGGCGCTGTTCGTGCCCGGCGGCCTACTGGGCTGGGCGGGCCTCGAGGAGACGTTCGCCGCCGTCGTGCTCGCGCTCGTGTTCTTCAACTACGCGGTCGTGGTGCGGACCGTGGGCGGGCTGTGGGAGCGGCTCGACCCGCGCCCCGAGCAGGCCGCCCGCGCGCTCGGCGCGACGCCGTGGCGTGCGTTCCGCACGGTCACGCTGCCCGCGCTCGGGCCGGCGATCGCGTCGGCCGCGGCCGTGGTGTTCCTCTTCTGCGCGACGGCGTTCGGCGTCGTGCTCGTCCTCGGCGGGATGCGCTACGGCACGATCGAGACCGAGATCTGGATCCGCACCACCCAGTTCCTCGACCTGCGCGCGGCCGCCGTGCTCTCGGTGCTGCAGCTCGTCGTCGTGACGGTCGCGCTGCTGGCGAGCGCGCGGGCCCGGACCCGGCGCGAGCGGGCGCTGCACCTGACGAGCGAGCGCGCGTCGTCGCACCGCCTGCGCCTGACGACCGCGTCCGACGCCGTGCCCGCGCTCGTGACGCTGCTCGTGGTGCTCGGGCTGCTCGTGCTGCCCATGGCCGGGCTCGTCGCGCGCTCGTTCCGCGGGCCCGACGGCGCGTGGTCGCTGCAGAACTACGTCGCGCTCGGGACGACGGGCGGGCGCAACGCGCTCACCGTGACCGTGTGGGAGGCGACCGCCAACTCGGTGCGGACCGCGGCCCTGGCGACCGTGCTCGCCGTCGTTGTGGGCGGGCTCGTGGCGCTCGTCGTGTCGCGGCGGCCGCACTCGGCGGGCGGGCGCCGGGCCGTCGGCGTGCTCGACGGGCTGTTCATGCTGCCGCTCGGCGTGTCCGCGGTGACCGTCGGGTTCGGGTTCCTCATCACGCTCGACCGCCCGCTCGGGTTCGACGTCGACCTGCGCACCTCGGGGCTGCTCGTGCCGATCGCGCAGGCGGTGGTGGCGGTCCCGCTCGTCGTGCGCACCGTCCTGCCCGTGCTGCGCGCGATCGACCCGCGGCTGCGCGAGGCGGCCGCCGTGCTCGGCGCCGCGCCGGGCCGTGTGCTGCGGACCGTGGACGGGCCCATCGGGCTGCGCTCGCTCGGGCTCGCGGTCGGGTTCGCGTTCGCCGTGTCGCTCGGGGAGTTCGGCGCGACGTCGTTCCTCGCGCGGCCCGACGCCGCGACCCTGCCCGTGGTGATCTTCCGGCTCATCGGCCGGCCCGGGGCGGAGAACTACGGCATGGCGCTCGCGGCGTCCGTCGTGCTCGCGGCGCTGACGGCGACGGTCATGATGGTGGCGGAGCGCCTGCGCGGCGACCGGCCGGGAGGGGAGTTCTGATGACCGCTGGTGGACCGACGGGCCGCGGGCTCGAGGTGCGCGACGTCGTCGTGCGCTACGGGGCGTCCCGGCGTCGGCCCGGGACCGTGGCGGTCGACCACGTGTCGCTCGACGTCGCGTCCGGCGAGATCGTCGCGCTGCTCGGGCCGAGCGGCTGCGGCAAGTCGTCGCTGCTGCGCGCGGTGGCGGGGCTGGAGCCGCTCGCCGGCGGTGCCGTGCTGTTCGACGGCGAGGACCTCGCGGGTGTGCCCGTGCACCGGCGGCGGTTCGGCCTGCTGTTCCAGGACGGCCAGCTCTTCCCGCACCGCGACGTCGGGCGCAACGTCGCGTACGGGCTCGAGACGCTGGGCGTGCCGGCCGGCGAGCGGCGCGAGCGGGTGCGCGAGCTGCTCGATGCCGTCGGGCTCGCCGGGTACGAGCGGCGTTCGGTCGCGACGCTGTCCGGCGGGGAGAAGCAGCGCGTGGCCCTGGCGCGGTCCCTGGCCCCGCGGCCGCGGCTCCTGCTGCTCGACGAGCCGCTGTCCGCGCTCGACCGGCGCCTGCGCGAGCGGCTCGCCGTCGACGTCCGCGACACCCTGCAGGCGACCGGCACCACCGCCGTCTTCGTCACGCACGACCACGACGAGGCGTTCACCGTCGCCGACCGCGTGGCCGTGATGGACCGTGGGAGGCTCCTGCAGGTCGACGCGCCCGACGTGCTGCTGCGCGCGCCCGCGTCCGACCGGGTGGCCGAGTTCCTCGGGCTCGCGCCCGACTCGGTCGACGAGCTCGTCGACGAGCCTTCGGGGCGCTGACGGTGTCAGCTCCACGCAGCCGGTGAGTACAGTGCGTGGCGTGGCGAGCACTCCCGAGCCGTACACCTTGACGCCGGGTGGTCGTGGAGCGACTGCGACGGCGACGTCGAGCGGCGCTTCACCAAGGACGAGATCCTCACGAACGTCACGCTCTACTGGCTCACGGAGACGATCGCGTCGTCGATACGCATGTATCGCGCCAATGCCGCCATCCCGCCCGCGCAGCTCGGCCGCCGGGTCGAGACACCCTCCGGGTTCTCGATCTTCGCCGGCGACGTCGTCCGTCCGCCGCGCGCGTGGCTCGAGCGGACGGCGAACGTCGTACGCGCGACCGAGCTGCCCCGGGGCGGGAGCACCCGTGCCGGTCTTGAGCGCCTCGTGTCAGAAACCTGGTGGGCCAGAACCCACCAGCCTTCTGACACTGGTCAGGCGGGGCGGCGCCGGAGGAACACCTGCCGCGCCACGTGCATGAGCAGCACGAGGTCCTGGCGCCGGCGCTCGAAGTCGGTCTGCTCGACGAGCCCCCGCTCGTAGCGGCGGTGGAGCATCGCGAGCTCGGTGGCGGCCTGCTGGTAGTCGCGCATCGCGCGCTGGGGTCCGCGGCCGAGGGTCTCGCCCGCCCAGCGGCGCGCCTGGCGGCGGCCGGCGAGGCTCGAGAGCATGCGCAGGTCCGCCTCGGTGACGACGCCTGTGCCCGCGTACTGCTGCAGGTACCTACCGATGAGGCCGACGATGCGGCGTCGGTCCGCGTGCACGACGGCGAGCAGCACCAGCAGCACCACGAACCCGATCGCGTAGGCGATCGCGACCCCCGCCAGCCCGAAGATCGTCATCCCGTTCCACACGGCGTGCAGCGCGATGGCCCCGACGAGGCCGGCGTGCGCGGGCCCGAGCCGGCTTCCGCCCCGCTCCCGCATGGCCGCCGCGGCGACCCCGATGCCGGTGAGCGACGTGCACAGCGGGTGCACGAGCGGCGTGATGATGCCGCGCAGCACGAACGTGCCGGCGACCGCCTCCGGGCTGGCGGCCATGTAGTAGCTGATGTTCTCGACCGTGGCGAAGCCGAGCCCGACCATCGAGCCGTAGATGATGCCGTCCGTCGGGCCGTTGAGCTCATGACGCCGGAACCACAGGAAGCCGAACAGCACGAGACCCTTGAGCGTCTCCTCGACGACGGGCGCCACGACCGTCGCGGTGAGGTAGAAGCCCTGGTCGTCGCCGAGCAGCGGCGCCCACACGAGCAGCAGGCCGGCGGTGTTGAGCACCATCGCAAGCAGCACCGAGATGCCCGCGCCCCACAGGAACGCCAGGAGCAGCGCGTCCGGAGGCTCGGGCTCGAGGCGGTCGAGCGCGAGCACGCCGGCGAGGAGCAGCGGCAGGGGGAGCATCGCCAGGACGAACGCTCCCGCGAACGAGGGGCCGTCGTCGAGCGCCATGTAGCCGAGCACCACCAGGAGCGCCAGCGACGAGACCGCGATCGTGAGGATCGCCCCCACCGACGGGCGGCCGAGCGTGCGTCCGGCCAGAATCGCCTTCGGGTCCAGTGACGCCATGGCCCGATCCTAGGGATCGGCGCGCTCACCGGCCCGCCGGTGTCCACACCGGCGACGAGTTCCCGGCCCGACGGCGGTCTACCCGGCCTACCCGACCGGCGTCGTGCGCCTCCTCTACGCGCCGACCACCGGCCCGCGAGAACTACCCGCGATGCGTGCGGTAGTAGCGGATGAGCGCGGCGGTCGAGGAGTCCTGCGCCTCGAGCGCGGCGTCGTCGCCCGACACCGCGGGCGCGATCTCGAGCGCGAGCTTCTTGCCCAGCTCGACGCCCCACTGGTCGAACGAGTCGATGCCCCACACGACGCCCTGCACGAACGTGATGTGCTCGTACAGCGCGACGAGCTGACCCACGACCGACGGCGTGAGGGCGGGCGCCATGATCGACGTCGTCGGCCGGTTCCCCGAGAACACGCGCGCGGGCACGATCTCCTCGGGCGTGCCCTCGGCGCGGACCTCGTCCGCCGTCTTGCCGAACGCCAGCGCCTTCGTCTGGGCGAAGAAGTTGGCGAGGAACAGCTCGTGCACGTCGGCGCCCGGCTGGACCGCCTTGCCGTCGCCCTCGACGTCGGTCAGCGGGTAGGCCGGCGTCGCGACGGCGATGAAGTCGGCCGGGATGAGCCGCGTGCCCTGGTGGATGAGCTGGTAGAACGCGTGCTGGCCGTTGGTGCCGGGCTCGCCCCAGAACACCTCGCCGGTCTGCGTCGTCACGGGCGAGCCGTCCCAGCGGACCGACTTGCCGTTGGACTCCATCGTCAGCTGCTGCAGGTAGGCCGGGAACCGGCTGAGCTGCTGCGCGTAGGGCAGCACGGCGTGGGTGTGGGCGCCGAGGAAGTTCGTGTACCAGACGTTGAGCAGGCCCATGAGGACGGGCACGTTGGACTCGAACGGCTGGGTGCGGAAGTGCTCGTCGATCGTGCGGAAGCCGGCGAGCAGCTCGCGGAACGCGTCGGGCCCGAACGCGATCGCGAGCGAGGTGCCGATCGTCGAGTCGACCGAGTAGCGCCCGCCGACCCAGTCCCAGAACCCGAACGCGTTGGCCGGGTCGATCCCGAACGCCTCGACCTTGTCGAGCGCCGTGGACACCGCGACGAAGTGCGCCCGCACGGCCGCCTGCTTCGCGTCGTCGTCGTCGTCGATCGCGCCCGCGGCGATGAGCCGCTCCCACAGCCAGGCCCGCGCGAGCCGCGCGTTGGTCAGCGTCTCGAGGGTGCCGAACGTCTTCGACGCGACGATGAAGAGCGTGGTCTCGGGGTCGAGGTCGGCCGTCTTCTGCGCGACGTCGGTCGGGTCGATATTGGAGACGAAGCGGACCTCGAGGCCCTCCTTGAGGTAGGGCTTGAGCGCCTCGTAGACCATGACGGGGCCGAGGTCCGACCCCCCGATCCCGATGTTGACGACCGTGCGCACCGGCTTGGCCGTGACGCCGGTCCACTCGCCCGAGCGCACCTGCTCGGCAAATGCCGACATCTTCTCCAGCTCGCGCGCGACGTCGGCGTCGACGTCCTGGCCGTCGACGACGAGCCGCGGCTCGGTGCCCGGCGCGCGGCGCAGCGCCGTGTGCAGGACGGCGCGGTCCTCGGTGACGTTGATGTGCTCGCCCGTGAACATGGCCTCGATGCGCTCGGGAAGGTTCACCTCGTGCGCGAGGCGGACCAGCAGCTCGAGCGTCTCGTCCGTGACGAGGTTCTTGGACAGGTCCACGAACAGGTCGCCCGCGGTGTGGCTCAGCCGCTCGGCCCGGCCCGGGTCGGCGGCGAACCAGCCGCGCAGGTCCCCGCGGAACTCCTGGTAGTGCGTGTGGAGCTCGCCCCAGGCCGGGGTCGTGGTCGCGTCGACGGGCGGAGTGGTCATGCCTGCTCTTCCTTCGTGCGGACGGGTGCGCCGGCGGGCGTACGACGGCGGTCCCTACGGTAGTGACCTCCGCCTGCGGCCGCGCGTGCGTCTCTCGACGGGCGCTACGGCGAGCGTCCTTCGGGTGGTTCGCCTACGCGCCGCTGTCCGAGACGACGTTCGTCCCGAGCCCGCACCCGCTGCTGCTCACGGCGCTCGCCGTCGGAGCCGTCGGCGTGCTGCTGGTCGGCGTGGCCGTCGGCATCGTCGTCGGCCGCCGGCTCCGCTGACGGGCGAGCTCACGCCGGGTACCAGCGCGCTCCCCACCGCCGCGTGAGCGTGCCGTCGGACGTCGCGGCGAGCCGCGTGGTCCGTGCCCGCACGGCGTCGGCGACCGCGTGGGCGGCGTCGTCGGAGTCCGTGGTGAAGCGCACGGTGATGCGGGCCTGCCCGCGCACCACCCCGACGTCGGACGTCTCGACCGTGGCGAGCTCGCGTGCGGCGTCGGCCGCGGCGGGCAGGACGGCGGCCGGGTCGACGCCGGGGCGCAGCGTCCCGACGGCGAGGCTCACGCGGTAGGAGGGCACGGGCCGATCCTGCCAAAACGGCGGGCCGGACGCGGATGAGAGGGCTCTCATCCGGTTCACCTCGGCGTCTCATGTCCGCCCTGGAGGCTGGTGATCACCAGGCCGGTGGACAACCACCGGTTCGACCGATCAGGGAGAAGTCATGAAGCCGTCCGTCACCAACCGCTGGATCGTCGTGGGAACCGCAGCCGCCCTCGGGGTCGGTGCCGTCAGCGCCTCCGCGGTGGCCCTCAACGACCGCGCACCGGCGGATCGGACCGCCGCCGCGGTGACGCTCAGCCAGTCGCCGGCCGGCGACGTGCCGAACGGCACCGCCGTCGCCGACACCAGCCCCGAGTCGGCCGACTCCCCGAACGAGTCTGCCGTCGACACCGTCGACTCGGCCGACACCGTCGACACCGTCGACTCGGCCGAGTCCGCGGACTCGCCCGCGCCGGCGCAGCAGCGTGCGTTCGAGGTCACCGACAGCCCCACGAGCCCGGACAGCGCCGCCAGCGCGGACTCGGGCACCTCGGCCGACAGCGCCGACTGAGCACACCCGCACCACCCGCCCGACCAAGGAGGACGACATGCGACCCGTACGCAAGCGGTGGATCGTCGGAGGGACGGCCGCGCTCCTGGGCGCGGGCGCCGCCGGGGCCGCCGCCATCAGCCTCAACGACCGCGCCCCGGCGCCCGAGGCGGCGACCGCCGTCACGCTCGTCGCCGACGCCTCCGACAGCACGTCGAGCCCGACGCCGGCTCCGACGCCGACCGTCGACGACAGCCCGGAGTCGGCGGACTCGCCGAACGAGTCGGCGAACGACAGCCCGGCCCCCGCACAGGTCCGGGTCCAGAGCGTCGCCTCGGCCGACAGCCCGGCGCCCGCACCGGCCCCCGTGCTCGACGACAGCGGCTCCTCTGTCGCCAGCGGCGCGTCGGCGGACAGTCCGTGACGACGGCGGTGACGCCGTGACTGTTCCGGCCGGTGCGACGGCGGTGAGCGCTCCGCGAGGGGCGCCCACCGCCGTCGTTCGTCAGAATGAGGGCGTGACCTCCGACCTGACGCTGCTCACCGGCGACGACGCGGGCGAGCTGCTCGCGGCGGCCGTGACGACCGCGGGCGGCGAGCTGGTCGACTGGTCGGTCAAGCAGGTCGACCATCGGCCGGGGCGTTCGACGACGGTCGCGTACCGGGCGGACGTCCGCTGGGCCGACGGCGTCCGGCGGCTCACGCTCGGCGCGAGCGTGGGCCGGCCGGGCGACGCCCGCGCCCCGGGCGTGCTCGAGATGGCCGACGGCGAGCGCACAGCCGCGGTGTGGATGTTCCCGTCGGACCCGGAGCTGCCGGCCCTGCGCCTGGCGTACGACCCGGAGAGCGTCTCCGAGCTGCTCGCCGACCTCGGTGCGTCCGAGGCGTCGCGCGGCCCGGTCCGGCTCGACGTGCGCGCCTACCGCCCGACGCGTCGCGCGGTGATCGAGGCGTCGACACCCGGCGCGCGCGTGTTCCTCAAGGTGGTGCGCCCCTCGCGCGTGGCCGAGCTGCACGCGCGCCACGCGCTGCTCGCCGACGCCGGGCTGCCCGTCCCGCGCCCGCTCGGCTGGTCGGACCAGGGGCTGCTCGTGCTCGCGCCGCTCACCGGCGACTCGATGCGGGTCGCGCTGCAGCGGGGCGACCCCGTCCCGACGGCCCAGGAGATCCTCGCGCTGCTCGACCGGCTTCCGGCCGGCGTCACCGAGCTGCCGCGCCGCACCGCGTGGAGCGAGCACGCCACGCACTACGCGTCGGTGATCGGCGCGGCGCTGCCGGCCGAGGCCGACCGCGCGGCGCGGCTCGCGGACGGCGTCGAGCACCGCATCGCCGGCATCCGCGGCGACGAGCCGACCCACGGCGACCTCTACGAGTCGCAGATCCTGCTGCACGAGGGCCGCGTCACCGGGCTCCTCGACGTCGACACCGCCGGCCCGGGCCGGCGCGCGGACGACCTCGCCTGCCTCGTCGCGCACCTCGAGACGCTCGCCCTCCTGCGCGGCTGGGACTCGGCGCGCCTCCACCTGCTCGCGCTCGAGTACGCGCGCACGTTCGCGACCGCCGTCGACCCGGGGGAGCTGCGCGCCCGCACGGCAGGCGTGCTGCTCTCGCTGGCGACCGGCCCCCACCGGGTCCAGGAGCAGGGGTGGGAGGCCGCGACGACGCGCCGGCTCGACGCCGTCGAGCAGTGGCTCGACGGGGACCCGGCCCGGTGAGCGAGCGACGCCCCGGTCCTCTGACGCGGTGGTCCGTGCGGACCAAGGTCGTGGTCTCCGTCCTCGCGATGACGACCCTCGGCCTTCTGGCGACCGGGCTGCTCACGCACGCGATCCAGCGGCGCGTCGTCGTCGAGCAGGTCGACCGCGACCTCGCCCAGGAGGTGGAGGAGTTCCGGCGACTGGCCGATCTCGGGATCGACCCCGACACGGGCGAGCCCTTCACCGGCGTCGAGCAGCTGCTGCGCGTCGCGATCGAGCGCAACGTCCCGAGCGACCACGAGATGCTCGTGACGTTCCTCGCCGGCGAGCCGCGCCTGTACTCGCCGGCGTCGGCGCGCACCCTCGCGGACGACGCCGCCCTGCGGCAGTTCGTCGCCGGCGTGCCGGGGGACGCGCGCGAGGTCGTCGACGACTGGCTCGACACCGGGGAGGGGCGCGTGCACGTCGTCGTGGTGCCCGTGCGCGTCGAGGGAGACCCGGGGCAGACGGGCGCGTACGTCGTCGCCGCCGACCTCGGCGAGGCGCTCGAGGCGCAGCGCGAGACGATGCGTACGTTCACTCTCGTCGCCGCCGTCGTGCTCGTGCTCGTCGGCATCGTGGCGTGGCTCGTCATGGGCCGGGTGCTGCGGCCGCTCGAGCTCCTCGCGGCCACCGCACGCCAGGTCGGCGAGACCGACCTGCACCGCCGGGCGCCCGTCCGCGGCGACGACGACGTCGCGGCGCTCGCCCGGACCTTCAACACCATGCTCGACCGGCTCGCGGGCGCGATCGAGGGCCAGCGTCAGTTCCTCGACGACGCCGGCCACGAGTTGCGCACCCCGCTCACGGTGCTGCGCGGGCACCTCGAGCTCATCGACCCCGACGACCCGCGCGACGTCGTCGAGACCCGCGACCTGCTGCTCGACGAGACCGCGCGCATGAGCCGCATCGTCGAGGACCTCGTGCTGCTCGCGAAGGCCGAGCGCCCCGACTTCCTCGCGCCCGCGCCCGTCGACCTGGGGCGGCTGACGGACGAGCTGCTCGACAAGGCGAGCGCGCTGGGCGACCGCCGGTGGCGCCTCGACGCGCGCGCCGACGCCGTGGTGCTCGGCGACGTGCAGCGGCTGACGCAGGCGGGCCTGCAGCTCGCGGACAACGCGGTGAAGTTCTCCGCGCCGGGCACCGTGGTCGCGGTCGGCAGCGAGGTGTCCGACGGCGTCGCGCGGGTCTGGGTGCGCGACGAGGGTCCCGGCGTCCCACCCGAGGACCGGGCCCGCATCTTCGAGCGGTTCGCGCGCGCGGACGGCGCGGCGGGCAGGCCCGGGTCGGGGCTGGGCCTGGCGATCGTGCGGGCGATCGCGCAGGGGCACGGCGGCGACGTCACCGCGACCGACGGCGCGGACCGCGGGCTGCGCGTGACGCTCGAGTGGCCCGCGGACGGGGACGGCGGCACCGCCGTCGGGCACGACGGGGCGACCGACGACGGGCAGGAGGAACGATGAACCGCATCCTCGTGGCGGAGGACGAGGCGCGCATCGCGCAGTTCGTGCAGAAGGGCCTGCGGGCGCACGGGTTCGTGCCGACGGTGGTCGCCGACGGACGCACGGCGCTGCAGCACGCGATCAGCGACGAGTTCGACCTCATGGTGCTCGACATCGGGCTGCCGGACCTGGACGGGTTCCAGGTCCTGGCGCGGCTGCGCGACGTCGGATCGACGATGCCGGTGATCATCCTGACCGCGCGCGACTCGATCTCCGACCGGGTGGCCGGGCTGCAGGGCGGGGCCGACGACTACATGTCCAAGCCGTTCGGCTTCGAGGAGCTGCTCGCGCGGATCCGCCTGCGGCTGCGCGACCCGGCGTCGCGCGCGGCGGACGACGCGGTGCTCGAGCGCGGCGGGCTGCGCATGGACGTCACCGCGCGGCGCGTCTCGGTGGACGGGCGCGACGTCGACCTGTCGGCGCGCGAGTTCGCGCTCGCCGAGGTGTTCCTGCGGCACGCGGGCCAGGTGCTCTCGCGCGAGCAGCTGCTCTCGCGCGTCTGGGGCTACGACTTCGACCCGGGCTCGAACGTCGTCGACGTCTACGTGCGCTACCTGCGCAAGAAGCTGGGCGCCGACCGCATCCAGACCGTGCGCGGGTCGGGCTACCGCCTGCCCTGACCCGGCGCTACGGTGCGCCCATGCGACGGCGCGGCGCGGCGGCCCTCGGCCTGGTGGTGCTCCTGGTCGCCGGCGTGCTCGGCGCGTGCGGCGCCGTGACGGGCGAGGCGGAGGGCGGCTTCGGCACGCCCCAGGTGCGCGCGCTCGAGCCGCGCGCGCTCGCGGCGAGGTTCGCGGGCGAGCCGGTCGAGGTGTCCGCCCGCCTCGGTGCGCTGCCGAACGGCTGCCTCGTGGCGGTGGTCGACGGCGTCGAGCACCTCGCGTTCTGGCCGGACGGCACCGAGGCGGTCGACTCGTCCGACAGCCCGGGTGACTACACGCTGAGGCTGCCGGGCGGCACGGTGCTGCGGACGAGCGGGACCGACGGCGACGCGTTCACCGCGGTGGGAGTGTTCGACGACGGCGACGGGGCGCTCGCCGCCGACCCGGCGCGTCCGCACGACGACTACGCCGGCGCGTACGCCGGGTTCTGCGACGTCGACGCGCCGGCCGTGGCGTTCAGGGACGCGGCGACCTTCGTCGTCGAGTGATCCGATCCCTCGGGGAGGGTCAGTCCGGGGGAGGGGCGGTGCTCGCGCGCACGACGAGCGACGTGGGCAGGCGCAGGTGCTGCTCGCGCGGGGCGCCCTCGAGCAGGTCGAGCACCATGCGCAGGGCCTCGGCGCCCATGCGGTGCAGCGGCTGGGCGACGGTCGTGAGCGGCGGCGTGCTCGTCGCGGACTCCGGAACGTTGTCGAAGCCGACGACGGACAGGTCCTCGGGAACGCGCAGGCCCAGCTCCTGGGCGACCTCGATGACGTGGATCGCCGACTGGTCGTTGGCCGCGAAGACGGCGGTGGGCCGCACCCCGGTCGCCGGGTCGAGCAGCTCGCGCGCGGGGGTGTCCGCCGTCTCCGGGCGGTAGCCGCCGATCCGCACCAGGTGCGGGTCGACCGCGATGCCGGCGGCCTCGAGCGCCTGGCGGTAGCCCAGCTCGCGCAACCGGGCCGACTCGAGGTCCGTGCGGCCCCCGAGGTGGGCGATGCGGCGGTGCCCCAGGTCGAGCAGGTGCTGCACGGCGTCGCGCGCGCCCGTCGTGTTGTCGGAGTCGACGGTGTGCGTGCCCTCGGGACCCGTGTGCGGGTCGACCGCGACGACGGGGATGTCGACCGGCTCGGACATCACCATGGTGGGCGTGACGACGATCGCGGCGTCGATGAGCGTGCCGGCGAGCCGCGACAGCGAGCGGCGCTCCCAGCCGGCCTTGGCGCCGCCGTCGGACCCGCCGGAGTAGGCGAGCAGCTCGTACCCCGTGCCGTCCACGGCGGCCGAGATGCCCTTGAGCAGCTCGGTCGAGTACGGCTCGAACTCGGCGACGAGCACGCCGATGACGTTGGTGCTCTGGCGGCGCAGGCTGCGCGCGACCAGGGACGACTCGTAGCCCAGCTCGGCGACGACGGCGAGGACGCGCTCCGCCGTCGACGGCGAGACCCCGTACCGGTTGTTGACGACCTTCGACACGGTGGCCACGGACACCCCGGCGACGCGCGCGACGTCGGAGATCGTCACGCGACCCGGGGCGGTGCCCGCTCTTCGGGGCTGGGCGGCGGTGCTCACGGGTCGACAGTATGCGCTAGAGGGCCCTGAGGACGACTCCGCCCGGGTCGAGGCGTCCGCGTATCGAAATCGTTATCGACAACGTTTGACGAACCGGTGTGCGCACTGTCACTCTCGTCCATGGCAGACGTGACGCCGCGCTCGTGGCCCGGCCTGCCAGACCTGTCGACGACGACCGAGGGATCCACGATGACGAGGACTATGCGAGGCGCGACCGCTGTCGCGATCGGCGCGACCGTCTCCCTGCTCGCCGCGGCCTGCGCAGGGCAGGGCACCGCTGGCCAGGGCGACGGCGGCGGTGGCGAGACCGCCGAGGGTGGCGACGTCACCATCACCTGGTGGCACAACTCGAACCAGGGCGAGGGCAAGGAGTACTACGACCAGGTGGCCGCCGACTTCGAGGAGGCCAACCCGGGCGTGACCGTCGACGTCCAGGCCATGCAGCACGAGGACATGCTCACCAAGCTGCAGGCCGCCTTCCAGTCCGGCGACGACGCCCAGATCCCGGACGTGTACATGAGCCGTGGCGGCGGCGAGCTCAAGGCCGAGGTCGAGGCCGGCCTGGTCCGCGACCTCACCGAGGACGCGTCCGACACGATCGAGAAGATCTCCGCCTTCACCGGCCAGTACTCGGTGGACGACAAGGTGTACGCCCTGCCGTTCTCCATGGGCCTGGTGGGCTTCTGGTACAACAAGAACCTCTTCGAGCAGGCCGGCATCACCGACGTGTCGCAGAACCCGACGATCGAGGAGTTCTACGGCTGGATCGACCAGCTCAAGGCCGCGGGCATCACCCCCGCCTCCGTGGGCGCCGGCGACAAGTGGCCGGCCGCGCACTACTGGTACTACAACGTCGTCCGCGAGTGCCCGTTCGACACCGTCGAGACGGCGATCGCCGAGAAGGACTACTCCGACCCGTGCTTCACCAAGGCCGGTGAGGACCTGCAGGAGCTGCTCGCCAAGGAGCCGTTCAACCCCGGCTTCCTGGCGACCCCGGCCCAGACCGGCCCGACGTCGGCGTCCGGCCTCCTCGCGACCGAGAAGGTCGCCATGGAGCTCGCCGGCCACTGGGAGCCCGGTGTCGTGGGCGGCCTGCGCGAGGACGGCCAGGTGCCGGACTTCCTCGGCTGGTTCGCGTACCCGACCTTCCCGGGCCAGCAGGGCGACCCGCAGGACCAGATGGGTGGCGGTGACGCGTGGTCCGTCTCGGCCGGCGCGCCCGACGCCGCGGTCGACTTCGCGGAGCACCTGCTGTCCGACGAGGTCCAGACCGGCTTCGCCGAGCTCGACATGGGTCTGCCGACCAACCCGGCCGCGACCGGCTCGCTGGCGAACGAGACGCTCGCCCAGCTCATCCCGGTGCGCGACAGCGGCGGCAACACCCAGCTCTACCTCGACACGCGCCTCGGCCAGTCCGTCGGCCAGTCGATGAACGACGCGATCGCGCTGATGTTCGCCGGCCAGGCCGGCCCGCAGGAGATCGTCGAGGCGATCGAGTCCGCGGCCGCGAGGGGCTGACGACGTGGCAGACGACGTGACCACCTCCGTGGCCGCCTCGCCTGCGACGTCCCGCCCTCGGCCGGACACCGCCGGCCGCGCCCAGGGGGCGCGGCCGGCGGTGCCAGCACGGGGCGGACGCCGTGGGGGAAACTCGCAGCTGCGCAAGCGCCTCGAGATCGCCTTCTTCGTGACGCCCGCGCTGGCCCTCTTCGTCCTGTTCGTGATCTGGCCGATCCTCACGGCGGTCCAGCTCTCGGTCTACCGCTGGAAGGGCTTCGGGCCCCTGGTCGACTTCGTGGGCCTGCAGAACTACGTGCTCGTGCTGACCGACAAGGTCTTCACGGACGCGCTCGTCCACAACCTGATCGTCGTGGTGATGTCGATCGTCATCCAGCTGCCGATCGGCCTGGCGCTCGCCCTCCTGCTCAACCGCAAGATGTGGGGCCAGGGCCTCCTGCGCACGATCATCTTCGTGCCGTACGTGCTCGCGGAGGTCATCGCGGGCGTCGTGTGGTTCCAGCTCCTGCAGCCCCAGTACGGCGTCATCGACTCGATCCTCGGCGCCGTCGGGCTCCAGGGCCCGGCGCAGGGCTGGCTCGGCGACCCGGACATCGCGCTGTGGACCGTCATCGTGGTGCTCACCTGGAAGTACCTGGGCCTCGCGGTGATCCTCCTGCTCGCCGGCCTCCAGGGCGTGCCCGAGGAGCTCTACGAGGCCGCGCAGATCGACGGCGCCACCTGGTGGCAGGTCCAGCGCCGCATCACGGTCCCGCTGCTCGGCCCGACGATCCGCACCTGGGCGTTCCTCTCGATGATCGGGTCCCTCCAGCTCTTCGACATGGTGTGGATCCTCACCCGCGGCGGCCCCGCCAACGCGACGAGCACCATGGCGACCTACCTGATCGACGAGGGCACCCGGCGGCAGAACTTCGGCATCGCCGGCGCGGCCTCGGTGATCCTCTTCGTCGTCGCCCTCGTGATGGCCCTCGCCTACCAGCACTTCATCCTGCGCCGCGACACGCAGCCCGACGACGGGCGCCGCGCGAAGGCCCGGACGTCCCCGAAGGAGGCGACTCGATGACCGCCGTCACGACCGCTCCGCCCGGCACGGCGCCGGAGCCCGCCACCGACCGACCCCGCCGCGGCAACGCGTTCTCGGGCGGCAACCCGCTCGTGTACGCGATCGCGCTCGTCGTGGTCGCGCTCACCCTCGGGCCCGTGGTCTACGGGGTCCTCGGCGGCTTCCGCACCAACGCGCAGCTCGCCGCGGAGCCCGCGGGCATGCCGGACCCGTGGGTCCTCACCAACTACGCCGGCGTCCTGACCAACCCGGCCTTCTGGCAGTACACCTGGAACTCGGTCGGCATCGCGGTCATCACGACCGCGGTCGTGGTGGTCTTCGGCATCATGGCCGCCTACCCGCTGGCCCGTTACGAGTTCCGGTTCCGCGAGGGTCTGTTCATGGTGTTCGTCGTCGGGCTCCTGTTCCCGGCGGCGGTCGCCATCGTGCCGCTGTTCATCCTCATCACCCAGAACCTGGGCATGGGCAACACGTGGCTCGGCGTGGCCCTGCCGCAGGCGGCGTTCGCGCTGCCCATGACCGTCGTCATCCTGCGCCCGTTCCTCATGGCCCTGCCCAAGGAGCTCGAGGAGGCGGCAATGCTCGACGGCGCGTCCCGCATCGGCTTCTTCTGGCGGATCCTCATCCCGCTGTCGGGGCCGGGCATGGTCACCGTGGGGGTGCTGGCGTTCGTCGGCTCGTGGAACGCCTACCTGCTCCCGCTGCTGCTCCTCCAGGCCGAGAACAAGACGCTGCCGCTCGGCGTCGCCGACTTCTCGTCCGAGCACTCGGCCGACACGGCCGGCGTCTTCGCCTTCACCACGCTGGCCATGATCCCCGCGCTGGTGTTCTTCCTGGCGATGCAGAAGCGCATCGTCAACGGACTGCAGGGCGCGGTCAAGGGATGACCGCGCACAAGGAAGGACGGATGGACCCCATGACCGAAGCCGCCGAGGCCGCCGAGGCCACCGACGCGTCCGCGACGGTGCCGACGGCGCAGCCGGCGACGCTGCCCGCGTGGCCGGTCGTCTCCGACCGGGTCGCCGCGCTGCACGCGCGGATGACGCTCGAGGAGAAGCTCGCGCAGATCGTCGGGTTCTGGCCCGACCAGGGCGGCGAGGTGGTCGCGCCCATGCAGGGCGAGATGGCCTCGGGCGGCTCGACGACGCTCGCCGACGTCACGCGGCACGGCATCGGTCACTACACGCGCGTCTACGGCACGCGCCCGGTCGACCCGGCCGAGCGCGCCGCCTGGCTGTGGTCCGAGCAGCGCCGGCTCAAGGCCGAGACACGTCTCGGCATCCCCGCGCTCGTGCACGAGGAGTGCCTCACGGGCCTCGCCGCGTGGAAGGCCGCGACGTTCCCCACGCCGCTCGCGTGGGGTGCGTCGTTCGACCCCGCGCTCGTCGAGGAGATGGGCCGCCTCATCGGCGAGTCCATGCGCACGCTCGGCGTCCACCAGGGCCTCGCCCCGGTGCTCGACGTCGTGCGCGACCCGCGCTGGGGCCGCGTCGACGAGTGCATCGCGGAGGACCCGTACGTCGTCGGGACCGTCGCCACGGCGTACGTGCGCGGCCTGCAGGACGCCGGCGTGCACGCCACGCTCAAGCACTTCGCCGGGTACTCGGGCTCGCGCGCCGGGCGCAACCACGCGCCCGTGTCCGCGGGGCCGCGCGAGATCGCCGACGTCTTCCTGCCGCCGTTCGAGATGGCGGTGCGCGACGGCGGCGCCCGCTCGGTCATGAACGCCTACACCGAGGTCGACGGCGTGCCGATGGCCTCCGACCCCACCTACCTCACGGGCGTGCTCCGCGACGAGTGGGGGTTCGACGGCGTGGTCGTCGCCGACTACTTCGCCGTCGCGTTCCTCGAGGTCATGCACCAGGTCGCGGCGTCCCGCGGCGAGGCGGCAGCCCAGGCGCTCGCGGCGGGCATCGACGTCGAGCTCCCGGCCGGCGACGCCTACCTCGAGCCGCTCGCCGAGGCGGTCCGCTCCGGCCTCGTCGACGAGGCGTTCGTCGACCGCGCCGTGCTGCGCGCGCTCGCGCAGAAGGAGGAGCTCGGGCTGCTCGACGACGACGCGTTCGCGGACGAGCCGCCCGCCGTCGTCGACCTCGACACGCCGCGCCACCGCGAGGTCGCGCGCTGCCTGGCCGAGGAGTCCGTCGTGCTCCTGAGCAACGACGGGCTGCTGCCCCTGCGCTCGTGGCGCGCGGCGCCGTCGCGCGTCGCGGTCGTCGGGCCGAACGCGCACCGCGGCGACGCCCTCATGGGCTGCTACTCGTTCGCCAACCACGTGCTCGCGCACCACCCCGAGCAGCCGCTCGGGTTCGAGATCCCCACGGTCTTCGAGGCGTTCGGCGGTGCGTTCGCGGCGGCCGGGCTGCCGCGGCCCGAGCTCGTGCACGCGCGCGGCTGCGACGTCGAGGGCGAGGACACGTCCGGGATCGCCGAGGCGGTCGCGGCCGCGCGCACTGCCGACGTGGCCGTCGTCGTCGTCGGGGACCACGCGGGCCTCTTCGGGCGCGGCACCGTGGGCGAGGGCAACGACTCGGAGTCGCTCGAGCTGCCCGGCGTGCAGCGCCGGCTGGTCGAGGAGGTCCTCGCGACCGGGACGCCCGTCGTCATGGTCGTGCTCTCGGGCCGGCCGTACGCGATCGACTGGGCGCTCGACGGCGACCGCCGTCCCGCGGCCGTCCTGCAGGCGTTCTTCCCCGGCGAGGAGGGCGGCACCGCGATCGCCCACGTCGTCGCGGGTGCGGTGAACCCGTCCGGCCGCCTGCCCGTGTCGCTGCCGCGCTCCGCCGGCGCCCAGCCGTACTCCTACCTGCACCCGGTGCTCGGCGGTCCGTCCGACGTCACGTCGACCGACTCGACACCGCTGCGGCCCTTCGGCTTCGGGCTGTCGTACACGTCGTTCTCGTACTCGGAGCTCCAGGTCGACCCGGCCGTCGAGGCGGGCGGCACGTTCACCGCGTCGGTCCGGGTCACCAACACCGGCGACGTCGCCGGGTCCGACGTCGTGCAGCTCTACGGGCGCGACGTCGTCGGCTCGGTCACGCGGCCGGTGGTGCAGCTCCTCGCGTACGAGCGCGTCGCGCTCGAGCCGGGGCAGTCCGCCGTCGTGCGGTTCGCCGTGCCGAGCGCGCGGTTCGCGTTCAGCGACCGGCGCATGGTGCGGATCGTCGAGCCGGGCGACGTCGAGGTGTGGGTCGGGTCCCACGCCGCGGCCGCGGCCGACGAGGGCCCGGAGGACATGCAGCACATGACCGGCGGGGCGATCACCAACGCGAAGGCGGTCACCAAGCGCGAGCTCCCGGGAACCGCGACGCCGCGCACCACGGTCGCGATCACCGGGCCCGTGCACGAGGTCACCCCCGCGGACCCCCGCGTCGTGACCGCCGAGGTCGAGCTCCCCCCGGCGAGGTAGAACCGCACCGGGCGAGGGAGAAGAACACCCGGCGAGGGAGAGCGCGAGAGCGTTCTCCCTCGCCGGGTTTCGCTCTGCCTCGGCGTGAGAGGGTGGTGGACATGCGGGTGGACGTCTGGCTGTGGGCGGTGCGGCTCTTCAAGAGCCGGTCGGCCTCGGCGTCGCTGCTGCGTGCCGGGCGGGTCCGCGTCAACGGAGTCGTGGCCAAGCCGTCGACGCCGGTCAAGGTCGGCGACCGCGTGACGTGGCGCGACCCGCTGCGCGACCGCATCGTCGTCGTCAAGGAGCTCCTGCCCAAGCGGGTCGGGGCGCCGCTCGCGGTCGAGGCCTACGAGGACCAGAGCCCGCCGGTGCCGACCCGGGAGGAGCGTGCCGTCGTCGGGCTCCGCGAGCGCGGCGCCGGGCGGCCGACCAAGCGCGAGCGGCGCGAGATCGACCGGCTGCGCGGTCTGCGGCGCGGGTAGCGGCCCGCCCCTGCGCTACCTCGGCGTGTGGAGCGCTACCTCGGCGGATCGTGCGCTACCTCGCGGGGGTGGCGGTGAGGCGTAGCGTGGACGCCGTGACCACCACGACCGTGCGGATCTTCCTCGTGGACGACCACGAGGTGGTCCGCCGCGGCGTCGCCGACCTCCTCGAGACCGAGCCCGGCCTCGAGGTCGTCGGCGAGGCGGGCACGTGCGCCGAGGCCCTGACGCGCGTGCCGGCGCTGCGTCCCGACGTCGTCGTCCTCGACGTGCGGCTGCCCGACGGCGACGGCGTCTCCGTGTGCCGTGAGCTGCGGTCCCGGCTCGACGTCGCGTGCCTCATGCTCACGTCCTTCGACGACGACGAGGCCCTGTTCGACGCGATCCTCGCCGGCGCCGCCGGCTACGTGCTCAAGCAGGTGCGCGGCACGGACCTGGTCGCCGCGATCCGCACGGTCGCGGCCGGGGGCTCGACGCTCGACCCGCGCGCCGCGGGCCGCGTGATGGAGCGCATGCGCGCGCAGGAGCGCCCGGAGGACGACCCGCTCGCCGGGCTGACCGCCCAGGAGCAGCGGATCCTCGCGCTCATCGGGCAGGGCATGACCAACCGCCAGATCGGCGCCGAGCTGTTCCTCGCCGAGAAGACGGTCAAGAACTACGTGTCGAGCCTGCTCGCCAAGCTCGGCCTCGAGCGCCGGGTGCAGGCCGCCGTGCTCGCGACGCGGCTCGAGCAGCAGCAGCGCTGACGACGGCGCTCACGGCTCGAGCGGCACGCGCCAGCGCACGGTGGTACCGGGAGACCGGTTCTCGACCTCGAGCGTCCCGCCGAGCTCCACGGCCCGGCGCTCGAGGTTGGACAGGCCGCTGCGGGGAGCGCCGTCCGGGACGCCCGTGCCGTCGTCGGACACCGTCATGACGACGTCGTCGCGCACGGTGAGCGTGACGCCGACGCGCGACGCGTGCGCGTGCCGGGCCGCGTTGGACAGCGTCTCGCGCAGGACCGCGACGAGGTGGTCCGCGGTGGCCGGCGGCACGAGCGTGTCGATCGGCCCCTCGAGCCGCAGCGCCGGCGGGAACCCGAGCGTGCGCGACGCGGCCTCGACCTCCGCGATGAGGCGGGAGCGCAGACCCACGCGCCGCGAGTCGCCGGGGACGTGCTTGAGCCCGCGGATCGTGGTGCGGATGAGGCTGATCGTCTCGTCGACGTCGTCGACCGCGCCCGCGACGCGCTCGGCGTCGGTCCCGGCGTCGGGCCGGTCCTGCAGGCGCCGCCCGACGCCCTGCAGGCTCAGGCCCGTGGCGTAGAGGCGCTGGATCGCCAGGTCGTGCAGGTCCCGCGCGATCCGGTCGCGGTCGCGCAGCACGGCGAGGCGCTCCGCGTCCCGACGGCGCTCGGCCAGCTCGAGCGCGACGGCGGCCTGGCCCGCGAACGCGGTGAGCGCCTCGACGACGACGCTGCGGAACGGTGCCGTGCCGCGCCGGCGGCCCACGGTCAGCACGCCCGCCGTGCGGCCCGGCCCGCCGAGGGGCAGCGCGGCCAGCGGCCCCACGGTGCCGGGCGGGAAGAAGGCGAGCGTCGCGCGGTCGTCGACCGACGCGTCGGCGCTCACGATGGGCTGCCCGGACAGGTACGTCTCGGCCGAGAACGAGCCGGCCATCGGGACGGTCCGGCCGAGCAGCCGCTCGGCGCCGACGCCGGCGGCGGCCCGCACGCGCAGGCGCAGCGGCGTGTCGTCGTCGGGCGTCGCGAGCGCGGCGAGGTCCGCGCCGGCGACCTCCATCGCCTGCTCGGCGACCGCCTCGAGCACGTCCTCCGGCGCGTCCCCGGCCAGGACGCGGCGCGAGATCTCGTCGTTGCCGTGCGCCCACCGTTCGCGCAGGCGCGCCTCGTCGTAGAGCCGCGCGTTCTCGACCGCGACGGCCGCGGCCGACGCGAGGCCCTCGACGAGCCGTTGGTCGGAGGCCGTGAACTCGCCGCCGCCGCGCTTGTCGGTGAGGTAGAGGTTCCCGAACGGGTTGCCGTGCACGCGCAGCGGGACCCCGAGGAACGACGTCATGGGCGGGTGGTTGGCCGGGAAACCGACCGACCGCGGGTGCGCGGCGATGTCGCCGAGCCGCAGCGGCTCGGGGTGCCGGATCAGCTCGCCGAGGATGCCCTTGCCGCGCGGATACGGGCCGATGGCGCGGATCTCGTCGTCGGTCAGCCCGACGGTGATGAACTGGGCGATCAGGCCGTCGTCGCCGAGGACGCCGAGCGCCGCGTAGCGTGCGTCGACGAGGTCCGCCGCGGCGCGGACGAGGCGCTGCAGCGTGGTCTGGAGCTCGAGGCCGCGCCCGACGGAGAGGACGGCGCCGAGCAGGACGTCGACGTCGTCCTCGGTGGGCACGCCCCCACGCTAGCCGGAGTCCGTGGTGACCGGCTCGGGACCTTGGTCCCGAGACCACGGGGCGCGCGGCACTGCCGGCACCCCGCCCCCGCGTGGCCCACTGGTGGGGTCAGGACGCACCCGCGTCCGCCGGAGGGAGGTCGCCGTGAACGTGTGGCGCAGGGGAGTGGTCGTGGGCGTCGACGGCTCCGACGCGGGCTACCGCGCCTTGGACTGGGCCGCCACGGAGGCGGTGCGGCACGACGCCCGCCTCACGGTGCTCGGCGCGTACGTGGTGCCCGTGACCCCGGGCTCGGTCGGCTACGGCGTCGGTCCCGACGACCTGCGGGCCCAGGCCGAGGACGTCGTGGGCGGCGCGCTGCGCCGCCTGGCGGCCACCCGTACGCGGTGGCCCGGGTCGGTCCCCGACCCCGAGGACGTCGACGGCGACGTCGTGCGCTCCTCGGCCGCGGCCGCCCTGGTCCAGCGCTCGTGCACGAGCGACCTCGTGGTCGTCGGCCGCCGCGGGCTCAGCACCTTCGACCGGGTCGTCCTCGGCTCGGTGTCCTCGGCGGTCTCCGCGATGGCCGCCGGCGCCGTCGCCGTGGTGCCCGGCGACGTCGAGGCCGAGCCGGTGTGGCGGGTCGTCGCCGGCGTGGGCCGCGACGACCGTGCCGGGCACGTCCTGGGCCTCGCCTTCGAGGAGGCCGAGCGCTCCGGCGCCCCGCTCGTCGTGGTCCACGCGCTCGAGCAGGAGCGGGTCGCAGGGCTGACCGCCGACGAGCTCGCGTGGGTGCAGCGCTACCGCGACGACGTGACCACCGGCCTGCGGGAGGAGGCCGAGCGGTGGTCCGAGAAGTTCCCGCGCGTGCGCTGGTCGCTCGAGGTCCGCCCGGGCCCCGCGGCCGACGTCCTGCTGCGGGCCGCCGACCCCCGCACCGTGCTCGTGGTCGGCGGCCGGAGGCACACCCCGCTCGCCGGCCGGATCCTCGGGTCCGTCCCCGACCGTCTCGTCCGCCACGCACCCTGCCCGGTGATCGTGGCGCACGAGCAGCACTGAGCCCGCCCCCCGCGCTCGGTGCAGCACGTGGCGGGTGCCCGACGTCGGGCACCCGCCACGCGCGCGTCCGGACGGATCCGCCGCGCCGGACCGCTCAGCTCGACCAGGTGGCCGGCGGCTTGGCCGGCGCGTACAGCCACGTGTCGAAGAAGGCGTCGAGGTCGAGGCCCGACACCTCCTCGTACAGCGCCTGGAAGTCCTGCGTCGTGGCCGCGGACCCGCCGAAGCGCTCGACCCACAGGCGCGCACCGGCGAAGAACGCCTCGTCGCCGACCTCGAGCCGCAGGGCGTGCAGCGTCGCGGCACCGCGGTCGTACACCTGGCCGGCGAACAGGTTCAGGGGCCCCGGGTCGCCGATCGGCAGCGCCCAGTACGTGGGGGCGCGGCCCGCCGCGTACCAGGTGTCGTACGCCTGCTGGGCGGTGCGGATGCCGCGGTGCTCGTTCCACAGCCACGTCGCGTACGTGGCCCAGCCCTCGTTGAGCCAGATGTCCTGCCAGCGGGCTGGGCTCACGTGGTTGCCGAACCACTGGTGCGCCAGCTCGTGCGCGACCGTGCCCTCGCTCGCCTGCCGCGAGTAGACGGGCCGCGTCTGCGTCTCGAGCGCGTAGCCGAGCGTGTCGTCGTCGACGATCGAGCCGTAGGCGACGAACGGGTACGGGCCGAACAGCGACTCGAAGACGTCGATCATCTCGGGCTGGCGGGCCAGGCTCGCGTTCGTGATGCTCAACGCCGACGCCGTGAGGTCGCGGTCGACGTAGTCGTGGATCGGCACGCCGCTCGAGCTGGTCGTCACCGGGCGGACCTCGAAGTTCCCCACGGACGCCGTCGCGAGGTACGTCGCCATCGGGTCGGGCGCGTCCCAGGACCACGTCGTCCAGCCGTCGACGGTGGTCGGTTCGCCCGCGGGGAGGCCGTTGGCGACCGCGACCGTGCCCTCGGGCACGGTGATGCCGAACGTGAACGTCGCCTTGTCGGTCGGGTGGTCGCTCGAGGGGAACCACGTCATCGCGCCGTCGGGCTCGCTCGCGACCATCGCGCCGTCGCGCGTCGTGACCCAGCCGTAGAGCGAGCCCTCGACGTCGGTCGGCCGGCCCGTCGTCCCGCCGTACTCGACGACCACGTCGACCGTCGTGCCGGCCTTCAGCTTGGGGCGCGGCTGGACCACGAGCTCCCAGCGCCGCTGCACGTCGTCGGACACCTGCCAGAACGCCGCACCCTCGACGCTCTCGCCCTCGGCGGGCGGTGCGACGGCGGCCGCGGGCCGGCCGTCGACGCTCACGGCCGACGCCTCGAGCCCGCGCAGGTCGAGGTGGAACGCCTCGAGGTCCTGCGTCGCCGTCAGCGTGAGGGTCGCCGTCGCCTCGAGCGTCCCCGCGAGCGGTGCGGGCGCCGGGGAGGGCGGCGTGTACGTGAGGTCGAGGTCGTAGTGCTCGACGTCGTACCCGCCGTTGCCCGAGTAGGGGAAGTACGCGTCGCCCGCGCCGTCCGAACCGACCACGTGGCGTGCCTCGCCCGGCCGGTCCGGCGCCGCGACCGCGCCCGTCGACGCGCCGAGCGCGACCCCGACCGTCACGACCGCGGTGAGCACCGCCGTCGTCCTCCTGCGTTCCGTCCTGCGCACGCCCCTCCTCGTCCAGCGACTGTGGTGCGCGTCACTGTAGGGGACGGGTGTTACGGGACGGTGTCACACCTCGAGCGTGCGCTGCGACCAGCTCGCGCCGAGCGTCTGCAGGACCTCCTGCGGGCTGCGGTGCGTGGCGCGGGTGTAGGCCTCGAGCGACAGGACCGACGCCGTGAGCAGCGTCGTGAGCACCTGACGTGCCGCCTGCGGGTCCGCGCTCGCCTCGTCGAGCATCTCCTGGACCACGCGCGAGCGGATGCCGAGCCCCGGTTCGGAGCACGCCGTGAGCAGCGCGATCGTCATCGACCCTGCGTCCGTACCCATGAGGCCCCCTCCATGGTTCGTACTCCCGGGTCTACCGCACGCGGAGCCGGCTCGCACGTCAGGACGCGCCCGGACCTGGGGTGATCGTGCGCGGGCCGCCGCTCGCGGCGGTCACCGCGTCACCACGTTGACGATGCGCGGCAGGCGCACGACGACGCGCACGACGTCGCGGCCTGCCGTCGCGCGGGCGACGCCCGGCGTCGCGAGCGCCGCGGCCCGCAGCGCGTCGGCGTCGACGTCGGCCGGCACCGTGACACGGTCGCGCACGCGGCCGTCGACCTGCACGACCGCCTCGACCGTCTCCTCGTCCAGCAGCTCCGGGTCGACGGCGGGCCAGGCCGCCTCGGCGACCGACGGCGGGTGGCCCAGGCGCTCCCACATCTCCTCGGCGGTGTACGGCGCGACCAGGCCGAGCAGCACGGCGACGGTCTCGACCGCCTCGCGCACCGCGGCCGCGTGCGCGGCGGCCTCCTCGCCCGGCCCCGGGCCGGCGTCGATCGCGGTGCGCGCGGCGGTGACCAGCTCCATGACGCGGGCCACGACCACGTTGAACCGGTCCCGCTCGAGGAGGTCCTCGGCGTCGTGCACCGTGCGGTGCGTCGTGCGGCGCAGCGCGTGCGCGCGCGTGCCGGGTGCGGCGTCGCCCGGCGCGACGTCGGCCGCGGCCGGTGCGGCGCCCCCGGCCGCCGCGACGTCGTCGGCCAGCCGCAGGGCGCGTGCCAGGAAGCGCTGCAGCGACGCGGGCGCGACGTCGGCCCAGTCGACGTCGTCCTCCGGCGGCCCGGCGAACACCATGGCGAGGCGCACCGCGTCGACGCCGTACCGGTCGAGCTGCTCGCCCAGGTCGACGCCGTTGCCCAGCGACTTGCTCATCGCGCGGCCGCGGTTGACGACCTGCCCCTGGGCCAGGAGCGACGCGAACGGCTCGACGACGTCGACCCACCCCAGGTCGTGCAGCACCTTGGTCACGAACCGGGCGTAGAGCAGGTGCAGCACCGCGTGCTCCCCGCCGCCGACGTACCGGGCGGCGGGCATCCAGGGGCGGGCGTCCTCGCGGCGGAACGGCACGTCGTCGGCGCCCGGCGAGCAGTAGCGCAGGAAGTACCAGGACGAGTCCACGAACGTGTCGAGCGTGTCGGGGTCGCGCTCGGCGTCACCGCCGCACCGCGGGCACGCGACCCGGCGCCACGCGTCCGCCGCGGGCGACGCCAGCGGCGACCGGCCGCGCGGCAGCAGGTCCTCGCCCGCCAGCTCGGGCAGGCGCACCGGCAGCTCGTCGTCGGGCACGGGCACGACCCCGCAGGCCGGGCAGTGCACCACCGGGACGGGCGCGCCCCAGTACCGCTGGCGGGAGACCAGCCAGTCGCGCAGCCGGTACGACGTCGCCCGCTCGCCGCGGCCGGAACGCTCGAGCCGCGCGACGGCGTCGTCCACCGACGCCCACGTCTCGCCCGACCCGGTCGGCAGGCCGTGCGCCGCGGCGAAACGCGCGTCCCGCTCGTCGTGCGCGGGGACACCCATGACGACGCCCGTGCCGTACCCGGGCAGCACGTGGTCGGCCGCCCACACGGGCAGGCGCTCGCCCGACGTCGGGTGGACGACCCACGCGCCCAGGAACGTGCCGACGGGCGCGCGGTCCGCCGTCGTGCGTGCGATCTCGCCCGCGTCGAGCGCGGCCTGCCGGCACGCGGCCAGGGCCTCGGCGCGGTCCGGGGAGCACAGCTCGGCCGCGACCGGGCTCTCGGGGGCGACGGCGAGGAACGGGGCGCCCGGCAGCGTGTCGGGGCGCGTCGTGAACGCCTCGACGCTGCGCGCGGAGCCGCCGCCCACGACGTCGAACCGGACGCGCGCGCCGGCGCTGCGGCCGATCCAGTTCCGCTGCATGGCCAGGATCCGGGCCGGCCAGGCGCCGTCGAGCAGCCGCGTGTCGTCCAGCAACCGGTCCGCGTACGCGGTGATGCGCACGAACCACTGCGTGAGCTCGCGCCGGACCACCGCGGTGCCGCACCGCTCGCAGCGGCCCCCGACGACCTGCTCGTTCGCCAGGACCGTGCGGTCCTGCGGGCACCAGTTGACCGGCGCGGTCGCGCGGTACGCCAGGTCGTTCTCCAGCAGCCGCAGGAAGAGCCACTGCGTCCAGCGGTAGTACTCGGGCCGGTGCGTCTCCAGTCGTCGCGACCAGTCGAACGAGACGCCGTACCGGCGCATGGTCGCGGCCTGCGTCGCGATGTTGGCCTCGGTGTAGACGGCCGGGTTCTCGCCGCGGCGGATCGCCGCGTTCTCCGCGGGCAGCCCGAACGAGTCCCAGCCGACCGGGTTCATGACGTCGTACCCGCGCAGCCGCCAGTAGCGCGCGACGACGTCCTCGAGCGCGAAGACCTCCGCGTGCCCCATGTGCAGGTCGCCCGAGGGGTACGGGAACATCGTCAGCAGGTAGCGGCGCCGGCGGGCGCCGTCGTCGCGGGCGCGGAACGTGCCGCGCTCGGCCCAGACCCGCTGCCACCTCGCCTCGAGCTCGTGGTGGGCGGCGCGGGTTCGCGCCGGGGCGGGCGTCGGGGTGCGCGGCGTCGTGGTGGACATGGTTCCTCCGGGGGCTCGGCTCGTCGTCGGGCACGAAAAAACCCCTCGCGCAGGAGGGGTTGCCGCGCTGAGCGTGCCCGAGGGAACCGAGTCAGCGCGGCCTGGTAAGGAGGAGCCGCACCACGTGCATGGATCGAGTCTTGCCGCAGGTCGGCAAGGGTGTCAACGGTGCTCGCCGCAGTGGGTAGGGTTTTCGCAGGTCGCGGCGGTGCGGGTGCCGGCGCGGGACGGGCGGGGGAAGACGGGCATGGTCGGGCGACGAGGACGGCGTGCGGTGCGCAGGGCGGTCGCCGGGCTGCTCGGGGCCGGTGTGCTCGGCGCGACGCTCGTCGCGGGGCCGGTCGCGACGGCGGACGAGGGGCTGGCCGAGGCGTCGCACAGCCGGTTCGTGCTCGACACCGCCGACACGGTCGTCGAGGCCTCGGTGACCGTCACGATCCGCAACGTCACGGTCGACCGGCACACGGCCGAGGGCACGTACTACTCGTACTACGACAGCTACGGCATCCCCGTGCCGGCCGGTGCCAAGGACGTGCGCGCGGTGAGCGGCGGCGCGACCCTGCCGGTGCGGCTCGCGCCCACCGAGGATCCGAGCACCGCCGTGGCGACGGCGTCGTTCTCACCGCTCCGCTCGGGGCAGACCCGCACGATCGAGTGGACCTACACGATCCCGGGCGCGCCGATCCGCTCCGAGGACTACACCCGCGTCGGCCCGGGCTACCTGACGTTCGCCGCCCAGGGCGTCGGCGACCCGGGCGAGGTGACGGTCGAGGTCGTGCTGCCCGCGGCCATGTCGTTCGACGCGACGTCCGACGTGTTCACGCCGGCGCGCGACGGCGACACCGTGACCTACACCGCGGACGAGAGCACCGAGGACGGCGGCATCTGGGCCGTCGTCTCGGCCCGCGACGCCGGCGCCGCCGACGAGCAGCAGGTCGAGGTCGGCGACGTGATGCTCACGCTGCAGAGCTTCCCCGGCGACACGGAGTGGCTCCGGTTCGTCGGCGAGCGCGTGACGACGGGCCTGCCGGTGCTCGAGGACGTCGTCGGGCACCCGTGGCCCGGAGGGCTCGAGACGATCCGCGAGGACGTCTCGCCACAGGTCCTCGGGTACGCCTGGTTCGACCACGGCGCCGACGAGATCGTCATCGCCGAGGATCTCGACGACGTCGTGCTCTTCCACGAGCTGACCCACGCCTGGCTCAACCCCGACCGGCTCGCCGGGCGCTGGCTCTACGAGGGGCTCACCGAGGTCGTGGCCCACCGCGTCGTCGCGGCCACCGGCGGCTCCGGCGAGCCGCGCGGCACGCCCGAGCGCGACGCCCCGGGCGCCCTGCCGCTGCTCGAGTGGGAGGAGTTCGACGGCGCGCGCGTGCCCGAGGTCGAGGACTACGCGTACGCGGCGTCGTACACCGCGGTGCGGGAGCTGCTGGGCGACCTCGACGACGAGGCGTTCACCGCGGTCGTCGCGGCCGCGTACGCGGGCGAGAGCGCGTACGAGGAGCCGGGATCCACGACGGCGAACCGGGGGCGCACCGACTGGCGCCGGTTCCTCGATCTCGCCGAGGAGCGCGCGGGCGTCACGGACGGCACCGACGTCTACCGCACGTGGGTGGTCGACGACGCCGCGCGCGACCAGCTCGACCGGCGCGCGGAGGCCCGCCAGACCTACGCCGCCCTCGACGGCGCCGACGGCGCGTGGCAGCCGCCGCTCGGCCTGCGCCGCGCGATGACCGACTGGGAGTTCGACTCCGCGGCGACGATCGTCGGCCAGGAGCTCGGGACGGCGCCGGCCGAGGCCGCCCGGGTCCAGGAGGCGGCCGAGGCGGCGGGCCTGCCCGTGCCTGAGCCCGTCCGCGCGGCGTACGAGACCGCGGAGGCCGACGAGGAGTACGGCGCGCTGCAGACGCTGCTGCCGCGCGCCGTCGAGGTGATCGGTGCGGTGGGGGAGGCGGCACGCGCGACCTCGGGCGACCGCGACGCCCTCTCCGCGCTGGGCGCGGTGCTGCTCCGCGTCGACCGCTCCGCCGCCGACGCGCGGGAGGCCCTCGCGGACGGCGAGCTCGAACGCGCCGCGGCGCTCGCGGACACGGCCTCCCAGCGTGCCGGATGGGCGCTGTGGGCCGGGCTCGGCGCCGTCGTCCTGGTGGTGCTGCTGCTGGCCGGTGCCGTGCTCGGCGTGGTGCGCGTCGGTCGTCGTCGGCGTGCGGTGCGCGTGACGCCGCCCGCCCCAGCGGCCGGGCCGGCCACGTCGGCCGAGCCGACCCCGCCGGCCGACGGCTACGCCTTGTCACCGGAATCGGCCCAGAACGGCGACAAGCTGTAGCCGTCGGGCGTGGCACGTGCCCGATCGACCTGGTGACTCTCCGTCACGCCGCTGCCGTCAGTCGTGCAGGATCCGCTGGAAGAGCACGTGGTCCTGCCACCGCCCGGCGATCTGCAGGTACTTCGGCGCCACGCCGATGCGCTCGAACCCGGCCCGCTCGAGCACGCGCTGCGACGCGGCGTTGTGCAGCAGCGTCGCGGCCTGCACACGGTGCAGGCCGAGGTCGTCGCGGGCGTGCGTCACGGCGGCCTCGACCGCGGCGCTCATGATGCCGCGGCCGGCGAGCCGCGCGTCGACCCAGTAGCCGAGGTGGGCGTTGCAGAACGCGCCGCGCACGATGTCGCTGAGGTTCACGCGGCCGACGATCTCGCCGTCGCGCTCCAGCACGAGCGGGACCGACCGCCCGTTGAGGTGCTCGAGCAGCTGCACCGGGATGCGCTGGGCCTGGTAGTCGGCCTCGTAGAACGCGGCCGGCCGCGCGGGCTCCCACGGCTCGAGGTGCTCGCGGTTGCGCGCGTACGCCGCGGCGAGCGCGGCTCCGTCGTCGCGCGCCAGGAGGCGGAGCGTGACGTCGTCGGGCAGCGTCGCGAGCACGGGATCGTCGGCCACGCCCTGCAGCCTAGGACCCCGCGCCCGCGCCGCCGACGCCACCTCTGCTCGATGGCGGCTACTTGATCGCGCCCATCGACAGCCCGCGCACGAGCTGCTTCTGCGCGATCCAACCGGCGAGGATGACGGGCAGCGACGCGAGGATCGCCGCCGCGGAGAGCCGGGCGAGGAACAGGCCCTCGCTGGTCATGGTCGACACGATGAACACCGGGACGGTGGCGGCGCGCGTCGCGGTGAGGTTGAGGGCGAAGAAGAACTCGTTCCACGCGAAGATGACGCAGATGAGCGCGGTCGCCGCGACGCCCGGCGCGACCATCGGCAGCAGCACCGACCGCATGGTCCGGCCGAGCCCGGCGCCGTCGACCTGCGCGGCCTCGAGCACCTCGCCCGGCACCTCCTGGAAGAACGAGCGCATCATCCACACCGCGATGGGCAGGTTCATCGCCGTGTAGAGGACGACCAGGGTCCAGACGTTGTCGAGCACGTGCAGGCGCCCGGCAATGACGTAGATCGGCACGATGACGGCCACGACGGGGAGCATCTTCGTCGAGATGAAGAAGAACAGTACGTCGTTGACCTTGCGCACGGGCCGGATCGACAGCGCGTACGCGGCCGGGACGCCGAGCGCGAGCACGAGCAGGGTCGACACGCCCGCGGCGATCGCCGAGTTGGCCACGTACGTGCCCGAGCCGGCGTCGAGCACCGCGCGGAACTGGTCGAGCGTCGGCGTGAAGAACCACGTGGGCGGGTTCGACGACGCCTCGCTCTCCTGCTTGAACGCCGTCATCGCCATCCAGGCGACGGGGAAGAAGAACCCGAGCGCGAGAACCCACGTGAGCGTCGTCAGCAGGGGCCCGACGGCGCTGCGCCGGCGGGTGTAGGTCGGTGCGGTCGCGGACATCGTCACTCCTTGACGTCGAAGCTGCGGAAGATGAGGCGCAGCGCGAGCGAGGCGACGACGATCGTGGCGATGACGACGACGACGCCCATCGCGGCCGCCTGCCCGACGTCGAACCCCAGGAAGGCGCGCTGGTAGATGTAGAAGGGCAGGTTGGCGCTCTCCGTGCCGGGTCCGCCGGCCGTCATGAGGTAGATCTGGTCGAAGGTGTTGACCACGTAGATGATCCCGAGCAGGACGCCGAGCTCGATGTAGCGCCGCAGCTGCGGCAGCGTGATCGACGCGAAGGTGCGCCAGGCGCCCGCGCCGTCCATCGCGGCGGCCTCGAGCACGTCCTTCGGCTGCGCCTGCAGCCCGGCGAGCACGAGCAGCATCATGAACGGCGTCCACTGCCACACGAGCGCCATGAGGATCGCCACGACCGGGTACTGCGACGTCCAGTCGACCGGCTCGACACCGAGCAGGCCGATGGTCCAGTTGAGCAGCCCGTAGGTGGGGTTGAGCATCGCCATGGACCACAGCACCGAGCTCGCGGCCGGCATGACGAGGAACGGCGTGATGAGCAGCGTGCGGGCGACGCCGCGGCCGCGGAACGGCCGGTCGAGCAGCAGCGCGAGCACGATGCCGAGCGCCATGGCGACGAGCACGCAGCCGAGCGTGATGACGACCGAGTTCCACGCCGTCTGGCGGAACGTCGAGTCGAGCACGATGTCCGCGTAGTTCGACAGGCCGACGAACCGGTCGGCGTCGGGCCGCAGCAGGTTGTACGAGCGCAGCGAGTACCAGATCGTCACGAGGAACGGGATCTGGGTGACGGCGATCGTGAAGAGGAGCGCGGGCAGCAGCGGCCCGCGGCGGCGCCACCCCTCGCCGCGCTCGGTCGCGGTGGTGCGGACGGCGGGTCGCGGCTGCGGGGTGCGCGGCGGCGCTGCGGTCACGGCGGTCATCGGTCGTCTCCTTCGTCCTGCGCGGCGGCCCGGTAGGACTCGGCGACCGTCTCGGCGTAGCGCTGCGACTGCTCGATCGCCCGGTCGACGGACACCTGGCCCGCGATGGCGGCGGACATCTGCTGGCCCACCCGGGTGCCCAGGTCCTGGAACTCGGGGATGCCGACGAACTGGATCCCGGGGAACGGCACGGGTGCGGCCATGGTCCGCTCCTGCGTGGCGTCGGCCATCGAGGCGAGCGTCGCGTCGGCGTACGCCTCGGAGACCGCGGCGTACTCGGGGATCTCGTAGGTCGACAGCCGGCTGCCCGGCGGCACGCGCTCCCAGCCGAGCTCGGTGCCGACGAGGCGGATGTACTCCTTGTCGGTCATCCAGGACACGAAGTCCCAGGCGGCGTCCTTGTTCTGGGACGTGCTCGTGATGGCGAGCGACCAGGTGTAGAGCCAGCCCGCGGCGTCGGTCTCGGCGACGGGCGCGGGCACGTAGCCGACCTTGCCCGCCACGAGGGACGACGACGGGTCCTCGACCGAGGAGACCATCGACGTCGCGTCGTACCACATGGCCGTCTGGCCCTGCGCGAAGCGGGTGAGGCAGTCGCCGAAGCCCGACGTCGCGGCGCCGGGCTGCCCGTACCGCTGCACGGTGTCGACGTAGGTCTCGATGGCCTCGCGGTTCTCGGGGGAGTCGAGGCGTGCGTTCCAGTCCTCGTCGAACCAGCCGCCGCCGTACGTGTTCATGACGGTCGTCAGGGGCGCCATGACCTCGCCCCACCCGGCCAGCCCGCGCAGGCAGATGCCGGAGAAGTTCTGCGCCGGGTCGTGGAGCTCGGCCGCGAGCTCGCGGACCTCGTCCCACGTGGGGCGCTCGGGCATCTCGAGACCGGCCTGCTCGAACAGGTCCGTCCGGTACGCCAGGAACGAGGACTCACCGTAGAACGGCACCGAGTACATGTCGCCGTCGTACGACAGCGCCTCGCGCACGTTCGGCACGAAGTCGGCGTCGTCGTAGCCCTCGGTCCGCTCGATGTACGGCTGGAGGTTCTCGATCCAGCCGTTGGCGGCCCACATCGGGGTCTCGTAGTTGGAGATCATGACGACGTCGAACTCGCCGCCGCCCGTGGCGACCGAGGCCGTGATCTTGGCGCGCGCCTCGTTCTCCGGCAGGGACACGAACCGCACGTCGACGTCGGGGTGCTCGCGGCGGAACTCGTCCTGCAGCGAGATCGCGTCCTGCATCTGCGGGTTCGACACGATGGCGACGACGATCTGCGTGCCGTCGCTCGAGCTGACGGCGCCCGCGCCGGCGCAGCCGCCGAGCGCGATCGCCGTCGTCGCCAGGGCGGCCGTGAGGCGGCCGGCGCCGGGTCGGTGTCGGAGGCGGCCCTGGGGCGGGGCCGCGGCTGGTCGTCGGAACATCGTCGTCCTCACGTGGGTGACGGGCGGGGATCCTCGGTGAACTCTCGCTCAGATGAGCATTTGCGAAACTCTCATCTGAGACGACCATAGTCCTAGTAGGCTCACCCGAGCAAGAGGGACCGTGGCTCGGGTCACACCCGGCGAGATGGGGGCGACGTGGCGGACACGGACACCGACTCCGAGCTGGTCCGGCTGCTCGTGGACGTGAGCAGGGACTACTACCTCGAGGGCCGCTCCAAGGTCGACATCGCCAAGGCGCGCGGACTCTCGCGCTTCCAGGTCGCGCGGATGCTCGACCAGGCGCGCGAGCTCGGCATCGTGCGCATCGAGATCGGGGCCCCGCTCCACCTCGACCCCACCCGGTGGGACGGCCTGGCCGAGGCCCTCGGCGCCCGCCAGGTCGTCGTCGTCGCGAGCGGCTCCGACACGGTCGCCACGCGCGAGAACGTCGCGCGGGCGCTCGCGGACGTCGTCGGCGAGCGGGTGCGGCCGGGCTTCGTCGTCGGGGTCTCGTGGTCCCGGACGGTCGAGGCGGCCGTGCGGCACCTGGTGCCGCTGCCGCCGTGCGAGGTGGTCCAGCTCGTCGGGGCCCTGCCGGTGGCCGGCAGCGGCAACTCGCTCGAGCTCGTGCAGCGGTTCGCCGCGATGCCGGGCGTGCGGACCCTGCCGCTGTGGACGCCGCTCATCATCTCCGACGCCGAGACCGCCTCCGGCATGCGGCGGCAGCCCGGCATCGCCGAGGCGCTGCGCCGGGCCGACGAGCTCGACCTCGCCGTCGTGGCGATCGGCGCGTGGGCCGAGGGGCGCTCGACCGTCTACCCGCACCTGACACCCGAGGAGCTCGAGGCGGCCCGGGCCGCCGGCGTCGTCGCGGAGTGCTCGGGACGCCTCGTCGACGCCGAGGGCCGGCCCGTGCGCACGGCCCTCGACGAGCGCGTCGTGGGCGTGACGATCGACCAGCTGGTCCGCACGCCCGAGGTCGTCGCGGTGGGCTACGGGCCGCAGGTGGCCCCCGGGCTCCGGGCGGCGGTTCGCGGCGGGTTCGCGAGCACGCTCGTCCTGGACGAGGAGGCCGCGCTCGCGCTCGAGCGTCTCCTGCACGACGACGCCGCGTCGGCGGGCGAGGCCCCGTCGGTCAGCTGACGAGCGCCTCGACGGTCGCGCGGGCGCCCCGCGTGTGCAGCGAGTCGAGCGCCGCGAGGTACGCCTCGGTGAACCGCGGCTCGTCGACCAGGTCGCCGAAGACCTCGCGGTCCCGCAGGAACGCGAGCCGGTCCTCGCGCTGGCGCAGCGCGGCCGCCTGCAGGCGCTCCGCGAGCCGGTCGACGACGGCGATCGGCTCGCCCTGCTCGTCGGTGCCCTCGGCGTAGCGCGCCCACGCGGCCACCACGGTCGCGGCCCGGTGGACCTCGCCACCGGTCGCGAGGTTGTGCCGCACCACGGGCAGCAGCCACTTGGGGATGCGGTCGGACGACTCGGCGCACAGCCGGGCCAGGGTGTCGCGCACGTGCGCGTTCGAGAACCGCTCGACGAGCGTGCGCTTGTACAGGTCGAGGTCGATGCCGGGCACCGGCTCGAGCGTGGGCGTGGCCTCGCGGTCCATGTAGTCGAGGAGGAACCGCGCGAAGACCGGCTCCTGCGTCACCTCGTGCGCGTACCGGTGGCCGGCGAGGTAGCCGAGGTAGCACAGCGCCTGGTGGCTCGCGTTGAGCAGCCGCAGCTTCATGAGCTCGTACGGCTCGACGTCGTCCACGAGCTGCGCGCCGACCTCCTCGTAGGGCGGGCGGCCCGTGGGGAAGCGGTCCTCGATCACCCACTGCGTGAACGGCTCGGCGACGACCGGCCAGGCGTCGTCGACCCCGAAGCGCTCCGCCACGAGGCGGCGGTCGTCGTCGGTGGTGACAGGGGTGATCCGGTCGACCATCGAGCTGGGGAACGCGACGTTCTCCTCGACCCACGCCCCGAGCTCGGGGTCCTTGAGTCGCGCGAACGCGGTGAACACCTGCCGCGCGACGTCGCCGTTGCCCTGCACGTTGTCGCAGCTCTGCACGGTGAACGGCGGGATCCCGCGGTCCCGGCGGCGGCGCAGCGCCTCGGTGACGAGACCGAACGTCGTCGCGGGAACCGCTCCGTCGGCGAGGTCGGCGACGACGGACGGGTCCGCGGCGTCGAACTCGCCCGTGACATGGTGGATGTTGTAGCCGCCCTCGGTGACGGTCAGGGAGACGATGCGCACGTCGGGCGAGGCCATCTTCTCGAGGACCGCCTCGGGGTCGTCGGGCGCGAGGAGGAACTCGGCGATCGAGCCGATCACCCGGCCCTCGAGCGTGCCGTCGGGGTGCTTGAGCACGAGCGTGTAGAGGCCGTCCTGGGACGTGAGCGCGTCGCGCATCCGGGCGTCGCCCGGCAGCACACCGACGCCGCAGATCGCCCAGTCGAGGGCCTTGCCCTCGTTCATGAGCCGGTCCAGGTACATCGCCTGGTGGGCGCGGTGGAAGCCCCCGACCCCGATGTGGACGATGCCGGTCCGCAGCGCGGAGCGGTCGTAGGCGGGGACGGGCAGGTCGGTGCCGCGCGCGGCGGCGACCTGGGGCAGCGTGGCAAGGGTCTCGGCGGTGAGCGTGGCCATGGTGCGTCCTGTCGGTCGAAGGGTCCGACCACCGAGGCTAACAGATGAGCGCTCTGATGACACTCACATGAGCAGGAGGAGACGGGCGAGCGTCTGATGACCGTGCGAGCGTGGGCCTCGTGAGGACGGTGACGCGCCTGATGGAGCACACCGCGCGGGGGGCCGGCGCGGCGCTCGCGGGCGTCGTCGCGGCGGTCGCGCTCGCCCGACGGCGGCGGCCCCTGCACCCGCGCGGCGTCCTGCTCGACGGCGTGCTCGAGGCCGTGGACCCGCGCGCGGCGTCGGTGCTGCCGGCCCGGCGGACCGAGGTGCTCGTGCGGCTCTCGGTCTCCGTCGGGATGCCGCGCGGGCTGCCCGACGTCGTCGGCGTCGCCGTGCGGTGGACCGACGACGGCGCGCCGCAGGACGTGCTGTTCGCCTCCACGGGCCGCGGCCGCCTCACCCGGTACGTGCTCACGGCCCGACGGCGGCTCACCGGCGGATGGCTGACGACCCTCATGCCGCTGCGCGCGCCGTGGGGACCGGTGCTCCTCGCCCTGCGCCCGGCGACGACCGTGCCGGGGCGCCGCGCGACGGGGACGACCCCGGCGTCCGGTTCGACCCGACCGTCAACGCGCCGCGGCGCCTCGGCAGCTACGGCTGGGAGGACGCGCTGCGCGCCCCCGCGTACGCCGTCGCGCGGCGTCTCGTGTGAAAAAGCCGTGCCGAGGCGTGCCGCTCAGACGGTGCCGTCGTCCTCGGAGCGCAGGCGCGGCTCGGTCCGCAGCTCGGGGTTGACGCCCGCCTTGTCGGCGTAGAACGCCCGGATCCGGTCCATGTCGGCGCGCACGTCGCCGGTGAGGCGGATCGTCGGGCCCAGGCCCGTCGTCATCGTCGTCCGGTCGACGTAGCCGAGCGTCACGGGCAGGTCGGCCTCGCGCGCGATCCGGTAGAACCCCGACTTCCAGCCCGACCCCGACCGCGTGCCCTCGGGCGTGACGACGAGGTGGAAGACCTCGCCCCGGCGGACGCGCTCGAGCACGTCGGCGACGACGCGGCTCGGGTCCCGGCGGTCCACCGGGATGCCGCCCAGCGCCCGCATGACCGGACCACGCCACCCGCGGAACAGCGTGTGCTTGCCGAGCCAGCGCACGTCGAGCCCGAGACGCCAGGCGATCGCGAGCATGAGGACGAAGTCCCAGTTGGAGGTGTGCGGCGCGCCGACGAGGATGCCCGCCTCGCGCGGGGCGGGCTCCGAGCGCAGCGTCCAGCGGCTCAGCCGCCAGTAGAGGCCGGCGATCACGCGGCGGAGGGACTTCAGCACCGCATCACCCTAACCACGCCGCGCCCCACTGGCAGCCGGGGTGCCAGGATCGAGCCATGGACATCTCGGAGCAGTCGTGGCGTGACGTGGACGCGTTCCTGACCGGCGAGCTGGTCGAGGAGGACGACGCGCTGCGCGCGGCCCGCGCGTCAGAGCAGGAGCACGGCCTCCCGCAGATCGAGGTCGCGCCGAACCAGGGAGCGTTCCTCGCGCTCCTCGCCCAGGTCGCAGGCGCTCGGCGGGTGCTCGAGCTCGGCACGCTCGCCGGGTACAGCACCATCTGGCTCGCGCGGGCCGTGGGTGCGCAGGGGCGGGTGACGACGGTGGAGCTCGACCCGCGGCACGCGGACGTCGCGCGGCAGAACCTCGAGCGAGCGGGCGTCGCCGACCGGGTCGACGTCGAGGTCGGGCCGGCGCTCGAGGTCGTCGGCCGCCTCGCCGACGAGGGCGTCGAGCCGTACGACCTCGTCTTCATCGACGCCGACAAGGCGAACATGCCCGCCTACCTCGAGCTCGCGCTGCGGCTCACGCGATCCGGCAGCGTGATCGTCGGGGACAACGTGGTGCGTGGCGGGCGTGTGGCCGATGCGGCGGACGACGACCCGAACGTGCGGGGCGCGCGCGCCTTCCTGCAGGCGATCGGCAGCGATCCGCGACTGGACGGGACGGCGCTGCAGACCGTCGGGTCGAAGGGCTGGGACGGGTTCGCCGTCGCCCGCGTGCGCTGACGATCACCCTCAGGCGTGTGCCGGGGAGGTGTGGTCGACGCCGCCTGGCCGTAGCCGTCGAGCCCGTCAGGGTCAGTCGACGAACTGGCCCAGCCAGGCGAGGTCGTCCGCGGTGTCGATGCGGTAGAGGCCGCTCGTGCCGGCGCACGTCGTGTTCATGCCGAACGACGTCACCGCCACCACCGTGCTCGTGCCCGAGACGAACGTCGGGCCGCCGGAGTCACCCGAGCACGTGCCGCCCGTGTGGGCGTTGCTGGTCAGGACGACGTACGCGTCGTTGGCCTTGCCGCCGGCGAACTGGCGGTAGCCGATGAGCTCGCCGCCCGCCTTGAGCCTGATCCACTCGCCCTGGTTCAGGCGGCCCTGGCCCTGGCTGTCGGGCATGGACCACTGGAGGCCGTAGCCGACAGTGGTGTAGGTGTCGCGGTCGCTCTTGAGGGTCGCGAGCTGCGTGTCCCAGTAGCCCTGGTCGGGCAGCTGCCCGTAGGTCTCGAACGTGACGCCCGGCGCCAGCGTGACGTCGTCGACGACCCCGACGTCGTGCAGGTAGAAGAGCGCGTCGTCGTACTCCGGGTGGCTCACGGCCTCGTAGCTCCAGGCGTCGGCCGCGTGCTCGCTCTCCTGGTCGATGGCGCCGGCGAACGTGACGAACTCGCGCGCGGCCTGCACGTCGCGCAGGTCCTCGGCGAACCAGATCGCGACGGCGTCGGCCCCGTAGGTGCAGTGCCCCGCGGTGAGGAACGTGTCCTCGTCGATCTGGGTCCCGGAGCAGCGCCAGCCGGCCCGCAGCTCGTCGTCGGTCTGGACGCCGTCGCCGTTCGCGTCGGCCCAGGTGTAGGCGATCATGAGGCCGACGTAGGGGTGCTCGCCGGCGTCGGGCTCGCCGTACTTGACGGCGGCGGCGGGCGCCGCCACGAGGGCCAGCGCCGCGACACCGGCCGCGGTGGCGAGGGTGGTACGAATACGCATCGTTGCGTCGTCCTTTCGTTCGGGTGGTGCGTCGTGGCACCGTCGTCACACCGTAGCCCGTGACACGTATCGGCATCCCGCGCCGCGTCGTCACCGGCGCGACGTCCGCGACGGGCGGCGGAATAGCGCGCATGTCGTGAAGGTTGAGCGAGGTGGACTCAACTTCGGCCCGCGCGGCTTGCCTCGTCCGCCGCCGCGACCTAGGTTGAGTGAAGACGACTCAACCTGACGTCACAAAGGAGGAACGACCATGGCACGAGCAGTCGGCATCGACCTCGGTACCACCAACTCGGTGGTCGCCGTCCTGGAGGGCGGCGAGCCCACCGTCATCACGAACGCGGAGGGCTCGCGCACGACCCCGTCCGTCGTCGCCTTCTCCAAGACCGGCGAGGTCCTCGTCGGCGAGGTGGCCAAGCGCCAGGCCGTCACGAACGTCGACCGCACCATCTCCTCGGTCAAGCGCCACATGGGCACCGACTGGACCAAGGAGATCGACGGCAAGACCTACACGCCGCAGGAGATCTCGGCCCGCATCCTGGGCAAGCTCAAGCGCGACGCCGAGGAGTACCTCGGCGAGCCGGTCACGGACGCCGTCATCACCGTCCCCGCGTACTTCAACGACGCCGAGCGCCAGGCCACGAAGGAGGCTGGCCAGATCGCCGGCCTCAACGTGCTGCGCATCATCAACGAGCCCACCGCCGCGGCGCTCGCCTACGGCCTCGACAAGGGCAAGGAGGACGAGCTCATCCTCGTCTTCGACCTCGGTGGCGGCACGTTCGACGTCTCCCTGCTCGAGGTGGGCAAGGACGACGACGGCTTCTCCACGATCCAGGTCCGCGCGACGTCGGGCGACAACCGCCTCGGCGGCGACGACTGGGACAACCGCATCGTCGAGCACCTCATCAAGCAGGTGAAGAACTCGACGGGCGTCGACCTGTCGAAGGACCGCATCGCCCTGCAGCGTCTGCGCGAGGCGGCCGAGCAGGCCAAGAAGGAGCTCTCGTCCGCGACGAGCACCAACATCTCGATGCAGTACCTGTCGATGAGCGAGAACGGCCCCGTCCACCTGGACGAGAAGCTCACGCGCGCGCAGTTCCAGCAGATGACGCAGGACCTGCTCGACCGCACCAAGGAGCCGTTCCACGCCGTCATCCGCGACGCGGGCATCTCGGTCTCCGACATCGACCACGTCGTGCTCGTCGGCGGCTCGACCCGCATGCCGGCCGTGGCCGACCTCGTGCGCGAGCTGACCGGCGGCAAGGAGCCCAACAAGGGCGTCAACCCGGACGAGGTCGTCGCCGTCGGCGCGGCCCTGCAGGCCGGCGTCATCGGCGGCGAGCGCAAGGACGTGCTGCTCATCGACGTCACCCCGCTGTCCCTCGGCATCGAGACCAAGGGCGGCGTGATGACCAAGCTCATCGAGCGCAACACGGCCATCCCGACCAAGCGCAGCGAGATCTTCTCGACGGCCGAGGACAACCAGCCGTCGGTCGCGATCCAGGTGTTCCAGGGCGAGCGCGAGTTCACCCGGGACAACAAGCCGCTGGGCACGTTCGAGCTCACCGGCATCGCACCGGCGCCGCGCGGCGTCCCGCAGATCGAGGTCACGTTCGACATCGACGCGAACGGCATCGTGCACGTGTCCGCCAAGGACCGCGGCACGGGCAAGGAGCAGTCGATGAAGATCACGGGCGGCTCGGCCCTCCCCAAGGAGGAAATCGACCGCATGATCAAGGACGCCGAGGAGCACGCGGCCGAGGACAAGCGCCGTCGCGAGGAGGCCGAGACTCGCAACCAGGCCGAGGCCTTCGCGTACTCGATGGAGAAGCAGATCGCGGACAACCGCGACAAGCTCCCCGCCGACGTCGTGTCCGAGGTCGAGGCGGACGTCGCCGCCGTGAAGTCGGCCCTCGAGGGCGACGATTTCGAGGCGGTCAAGTCCGCCTACGAGAAGCTGGGCACGTCGTCGCAGAAGATCGGCCAGGCGCTCTACGCGTCCGAGCAGCAGGCGGGCGGCGCCGGCGCCTCGGCCGGCACGACGCAGGACCAGGGCACGTCGGGGTCGACGACGGGCTCCTCCGACGAGGACGTCGTCGACGCCGAGATCGTCGATGACGAGGACGAGCGCAAGTGACGGACAAGAACACGCAGGAAACCCCCGAGCCCGCCGAGGGCTCGGGGGACGCCCCCTTCCAGTTCACGGACAAGCGCAAGGTCGACCCGGAGTCGGGCACCCCGCGCGACGCGGAGCAGGCGCGCCACGAGTCCGAGGCCTTCGAGCCCGAGGGCGAGGCGGCCGAGAGCGCCGAGCTCCTCCGCGCGCGGGCGGAGGCGGCCGAGCACCTGGACGCGCTCCAGCGCGAGCGTGCGGCGTTCACGAACTACCGCAACCGCGCGCTGCGCGACCAGGAGATGGCGCGCGCCCAGGGCACGCAGGACGTGCTCAGCGCGCTGCTGCCCGTGCTCGACGACATCGAGCGCGCCAAGCAGCACGCGGAGCTGAGCGGTCCGATGGCGGCGATCGCGGAGAAGATCGACGCGACGCTCGCCAAGTTCGGCGTCGAGCGGTTCGGTGCGGTCGGCGAGGAGTTCGACCCGACCGTGCACGAGGCGCTCATGCACTCGACGGACGCCGGGGCGAAGGCCACCACGGTCAACCTGGTGGTCGAGCCCGGCTACCGGATCGGTGGGAAGGTGGTCCGCGCCGCCCGCGTGGGCGTCGTCGGACCGGAGTGAGGCAGACCGCTGTGGGCATGATTTCTGGACCGGAATGTCCCGTCTAGAGGGACGAATCAGGCCAGAAATCATGCCCACAGAGGCAGGAGAGATGAGGAGGGAGGCGTCGTGACCGGCCAGGACTGGATCGAGAAGGACTTCTACGCTGCTCTCGGCGTCCCCAAGGACGCCGACGACGCGACGATCAAGAAGGCGTACCGCAAGCTCGCCCGCCAGCACCACCCCGACCAGAACGCGGGCGACCCGGCGGCGGAGGCGCGGTTCAAGGAGATCGGGGAGGCGTACGCCGTGCTCTCCGACCCCGAGCAGCGCAAGCAGTACGACGCGCTGCGCGCGATGGCCGGCGGGGGCGCACGGTTCTCCGCGGGCCCGGGCGGTGCCGCGGGCGGTGGGTTCGAGGACATCTTCGGCGCGATGTTCGGCGGCGGCGCACCGACGGCCGGCGGGCCGCGCGTGCGGTACTCGCAGACGGCGGGCGCCGGCTTCGAGGACATCCTCGGCTCGATGTTCGGCGGCATGGGCGGCGCGGCGGGCGGCCGGCGCACGGGTTTCGGCGGCCCGGCGGCGACCCGCGGCGCCGACGTCGAGACGTCGATAACGCTGCCGTTCCGCGCGGCCGTCGAGGGTGCGACGGTCGAGCTCATGGTCGACGGGCGCACCATCACGGCACGCATCCCGCCCGGCGTCAACGACGGCCAGCGGATCCGCCTGCGCGGCAAGGGACGCCCGGGCGTCGCCGGCGGCCCCGCGGGCGACCTGCTCATCACGGTGCACGTCGAGGAGCACCCGGTGTTCTCGCTCGACGGCGTCGACCTGCGGGTCACCGTGCCGGTGACGTTCGCCGAGGCGGCGCTCGGCGCGACGATCGAGGTCCCGACGCTGAGCGGCGAGACCGTGCGGCTCAAGGTCCCGGCGGGCACGCCGTCGGGCCGCGTGCTGCGCGTCAAGGGCCGCGGCGTGCGGACGTCGAAGGCGACGGGCGACCTGCTCGTGACGGTGCAGGTCGTGGTGCCGCAGCGCCTGAGCCGCAAGGCCAAGGAGGCGCTCCAGGCCTTCGCGGCCGAGAGCGACCACGAGGACGTCCGCGCCGAGCTGCGGCGCAGGGCGGCCGCGGGGTGACGACCCGGTAGGGTCGCGCCCGGAGACACGAGGACGACCGCGGAGGAGGGCAGCAATGACCACCGACGACGCACCCGTGCTCACCGTGTCGCAGGCCGCCGAGCTGGCGGGCGTGCACCCGCAGACGCTGCGCCAGTACGACCGCCTCGGCATCGTCGTGCCGCGCCGCACGCCCGGCCGGGGACGGCGCTACTCGCGGCGCGACGTCGCGCGCCTGCTCGAGGTGCAGCGGCTCACCCAGGGCGAGGGCATCAACCTCGCCGGCATCAAGCGCATCCTCGACCTCGAGGACCACGTCTCGGTGCTCGAGCGCCAGCTGGCCGAGCTGCTGCGGATCCAGGCCGAGCGGGACCAGGCCGAGGGTCGTGTCTTCGCCGCCGGCACGGGCGGCGAGGTCGTCGCGGTCCCGCTCGGGCGCCGCGTGCGACGCAGCGAGCTGCGCGTCGAGCGGCAGACGCGCGGCGGCGCGCTCGTGCTGTGGCGTCCCCAGCGCAGGGGCTGACCGCCGACGGGCCCGAGCGCCGTCTTTCGGAAAAGCAATTCTTGCGTTAATCGAGATCGCTTCGGCAAGGCATTCCTTACTTGCTGCGAGTATGCATTTCCCTGCTGTGCAGAATGGCATTCCCGGTCATATCCTCGAGGTGCGGAGACGTTCCGACCGCGTCGCCCGCGCGGCGACCGACAGCGAGGAGAGTCACATGAGCACGCTGATGGACATGCCCGAGGTCGCCGAGTGCTCGGTGGAGAGCTGCGGGTACAACCACCACCACGGCTGTCACGCGGCCGCGATCACCGTCGCCGGGCACACCGGTGACGCCGAGTGCGCCACGTTCATCCCGCTGAGCACCAAGGGCGGGCTCGAGAAGGTCATCGCGCACGTCGGCGCCTGCCAGCGCGGCGAGTGCATGCACAACCACGACCTCGAGTGCGGGGCGCCGTCGATCCGCGTCGGCGCCGGCCCGGACGACCCCCGGCACGCCGACTGCCTGACCTTCGCGCCGCGCTGACGGCGCACCGCTGAACGGGGCACCGCCGCGCGCCCGGCGGGGCGCCCCGGCGCTCTCAGCGCACGAGCTGGCGCAGCAGCAGCACCGCGCCCTCGTGCGTCGCGGGGAGGCGCTCCACCCACACCCGGGTGGGGCGCCTCAACGACTCCGCGAGCCCGAGGATCTCCGCGTTGCGCTCGACGACGCGCCGCACGGATCGCGCGACGCGCGTGATGGCCTCGCCCCGCTCGCACAGGACGGCGAAGACGCCGTCCGACACGGCCGCCATCGGGTGGCCCTCGCCGAAGACCTGGTCGAGCGTCCGGCCCACGGCGGCCGAGCGCGTCATGCGCTGCCACGCGTCGAGGCCGTCGACGGCGACGTCCACGACGAGCAGGCACTGCGTCGTCGTGACGTCGGTGCCGCTGCGGGCGGCGACGCCGTACGTCTCGCGCAGGCGCTCCGCCAGGTACTGGCCCGTGGGCAGCCCCGTCGCCGGGTCGTGCACGCTCGACAGCTCCGGCAAGCTCTCCCTGCCGTGCACCCAGCCGATCGCCGTCGCGCGCATCGCCTCGACGTCGAGGGTCCGTCCCGTCGCGCGGTAGAGGCACGTGACGTCGTCGAGCGCCTCGCCGATCCCGACGCCGGCCGCGCCGCGCACCGTCCCGAGCCGCTGCGCCGCGGCGTCGGGCGAACGCCCCTCCTCGACGGCCTCGACCAGCGCGTCGACCGCCGGGTGGTACCAGTCCCCGGGGCGCAGCCAGACCTCCGCCAGGCTCGTGGCGCGCCACAGCTCCCGGACGTCGGACTGCCGGGGCGGGCCGCCGAGCGGCAGGTTGCTCATGCTGATGAGACCTCCATGGACGACCATCATGACGCGAGACCGCCCTGCGTGCGAGAGGCGGGTCTCGATCTCCCCTGAATTCACCCCGCCGGAAGGGGTGATCTTCGCGTAGAGTTTCGCTGTCCCGTGCGGTCTCGCACAGGGCGGGCGCGCCGCAGAGAGTCATGGTGTCGTGACTGACGTCTACGTAGGTTCGGGGGACTCGGCTCCCAGTGATGCCGAGCTGATCCTCGAGGTGCGCGGCGGCGACCTGGAGGCGTACGGGACGCTGTACGCGCGCCACGCGGCGGCCGCCCGCCGGCTCGCCCGGGAGTACGTCCGCACTGGCGCCGACGCCGAGGACATCGTCGCCGAGGCGTTCGACCGGGTCCTGCGCGTGCTGCAGCACGGCGGCGGCCCCGATCTCACCTTCCGTGCCTACCTCTTCACCGTCGTGCGGCGGCTCGCGGGCGACGTCGCGAAGCGCGCCCGACGCACGCGCCCCACCGACGACGACGGCACGTTCGAGTCCGCGCTCGGGTCGACCGAGTCGCCCGAGGACCCCGCGGTCGTCGGCTTCGAGCGCACCGTCGTCGCGCGCGCGTACCGGTCGCTGCCCGAGCGGTGGCAGGCCGTGCTTTGGTACACGGAGGTCGAGAACCTCTCGCCCGCGGAGATCGCGCCCATCCTCGGGCTCACGCCGAACGGCGTCTCCGCGCTGGCGTACCGGGCGCGCGAGGGCCTGCGCGTCGGCTACCTCCAGGAGCACCTGACGCAGGAGCCCGACGACCACTGCCGCGTCGTCAACCCGCTGCTCGGCGCCTACGTGCGCGGCGGCCTGGCGCGCCGCGAGGTCGCCAAGGTCGACGAGCACCTCGCCGGCTGCGGCGAGTGCCGCACGCTCGTGCTCGAGCTGGCCGACGTCGCGCACGGGATGCGCGCGATCGTCGCGCCGCTCGTGGTCGGTGTCGCCGGCCTGGCCGTGCTCGGGTCGCTGCCGCTCGGCACCGCGACGACGGGCGCGCTCGTGGGCGCTGGTGCGGGTGCTGGCGCCGGGGCGGCGACGGCGGGCGCCGGCGCGGGCGCTGCGGGCGCCGGTACGGCGACGGCCGGCGTGGGCGTCGCGGGCCTCGAGTCGCTGCTCGCCGCGAGCTCCGCGGCGGGGTCGGCCGCAGGGTCGGCCGCCGGCTCGGCGGCGGGTGCGGCCGGCGTGGCCGCGGGTGCGGCAGGCGCCTCGGGTGCCGGTGCGGCCGTGGCCGGCGGGGCGAGCGTCGCGGTCGCCGCGGGCGCCGTGGCGGTCGCCGCGGTCGGCGTCATGACCGCGCTCAGCTCTCTCGCGCCGTACGAGGCGCCGGCCGCGGGCGTGCAGCTCGTCGAGGCGCCGCTCGCGCAGGGCGCGCCGTCGACCGGCGTCCCGGAGGAGCCGGACGGCACCGACGACGCCGGGTCGCCCTCCAACCTCCTGCTCCCGACGGTGCCGGCCGACATCTCGGCGCCGCCCGACCTCCGGCTCGCCGCCGCCGACCCGGGCGTCGTGCTCACCCCGCGGGTGCCGATGCCGCTCGGCGTCACGGTCGTGAACGGCGGCGGCCGCGTCGCGAGCGAGACGTACGTGCGCCTCGAGCTGCCGCAGGGCCTGCGCCCGGCCGCGGTCACCTCGCCGCAGGGCGCGTCGGTCCCCGTAGGTGACCTGAGCGCCGAGATGCTCGCGTGCACCCCGGTCGCGACGGCGGAGCGCGAGGTGCTGTGCGCCGTCGGGACCCTCGAGCCCGGCGAGGAGCGCACGGTCGCGTTCCCCGTCGTCGCGCGGCTCGGCGGCGAGTACCCGATCCGGGCGCACGTGTGGGCCGAGGGCCTCGAGACGGAGACGATCGCCCTGCCCCCGACCTCGGTCAGCAGCTACGGCGCGGAGCTCACCGCCGCGTCGGCCGCGCCCGCCGTGCTCGAGAACCCCGGCGAGGGCTGGATCCCCGTCGACGTGACGAACACCGGCGACACGGCCGCGACCGGCTGGTCGGTCGACGTCGCGGTGCCGGCCGGGCTCACCGTCGTCGGGTCCGACGGCGACCTCGTGTGCGAGGCCGGGGACGAGCGCTGGACGTGCCGCCCCGGGGAGCTCGCGCCCGAGCTCGCCGCCGGCGAGAGCCGGTCCGGGCGCCTGCGCGTCGTCGCGGACGGCACGACGCCCGCCGGGACCGTGAGCGCGTCCGTCCAGCCCGTGCTCGAGGGCTCCGACCACGTCGTGCCCGCCGCGGCCCCCGTCACGGTCGGCGTGCCGTGGGAGCGGGCGCTCGCGGCGACCGCCGCGCTCGAGGCGACGTGCGACGCGCGGGGCGGCGTCGACACGGCCGACGCCGTCGTGCGCGCGACGTACGTCAACACGTCGTCGAGCCCCGTGACGGTGCGGCTCGCCGCGGGAGGCACGTCGACGCAGGACCACGTCGTCGCACCCGGCCAATCCGTGAGCGCGCACGTCCACGACGGGCTGCGCGTCCCGGCCGGCCCCGCGCACTGGCACGTCACCGCCAGCGTGGCCGGGTCGACGTTCAGCACCGAGGTGCCCGCGGGCCGGCACGGCGCGGTCGACTGCTACGACCCGGCGTGGGAGATCGAGGCGACGGCGAAGGTCGTCAACGTCGGCGGGACCGTGGGCGTCGAGGGCACCGTCACCAACCTCACGAACGAGACGATGCAGGTCGGCATGATCGTCGCCGGAGCCTCGGCCGCGCCTGTGCGTCTCGGCGCCGGCCAGACGACGACGCTCACCGCCGACACCGGCCGCACCAGCGTGCCCGACGGCGAGGCCACGTTCACGCTCTACCGGTGGGTCACCGACCACGACGGCGACCAGCCCGAGCACGGCGTGACGCCTTCCGCGCCGAAGACGGCCCCGTACGGGCAGGCGACGGTCGCCCCGCGCCTGGGCGGCGACCGCGCGGAGCCGAGCGGCGAGTGCCGCTTCGACCCGTCGGCCGACGCGTCCTACCACCGGTTCGAGATCCCGCTCGACAACCGCCGCTCGACCCTCCCGGCGACGTTCGCCGTGACGGTCCTGGGCATCGAGCGGACCCAGACCGTGCCCGCCGGCGAGACCGGCGTCCTCGCCGTCGCCGTGCCGTGGGGCACCGAGACGCTCGAGGTGCGGGCCGACGGCCGCGTCGTCGGCACCGTCCGGGTGGCGTTCGAGAGCTGCGCCACCGAGGGCTGGCCCGCCTCCGACGTCGACGTGAAGCTCACGGCCCAGTGCCTCGAGGACCGGGCGCACGTCGTCGCCGACGTGACCAACCGGGGTGACGCGGCGTGGACGGCGACGCTCGTCCGGGGCTCCGCGACCGCCACCGCGGACGTCGCGCCGGGCGGCGCCGCACGGGTCGCCGTCGACACCGGCGGGCTCACGACCTCGCCGGGCACCGCCGTCGTGCAGCTGAGCCGGGAGCACGAGGGCCGGACGCTCACGGCGGAGCGCGAGCTACGGCACGGCGCGACGTCGTGCGTGCGCACCGAGCCCGAGGCGCGCCTCGCCGTCGGTCAGGTGTCCGTCGCGACCGGCGCCGGCGGGAACCGGACCTCGACGCGCGAGGTCGACCTCGTGCTCGACAACTCGCGGTCCAACGTGGCGGTCGAGTTCGCCGTCGTCGGCCCGGGCGTCGACCGGACGGTCGAGGTCCCCGCGGGTCAGGTCCGGACGGTCGACGCCGGCGCGGTCCAGGGGCGGCACGGCGCGACGTTCCGCGCGACGGCGGCCGGCCGCCAGCAGGACCTCACCGTCGAGCGCTTCACGGGGACCGGCGGATGGTGCGCGCCGCCGCTGCGCCGAGGTGCGGGCGAGCCCGGCGAGATCGCGTCCTACCGCGGCGACAACTACCGGTTCGTGGCCTCGGGCGCCTCGCGCTCGGGCTCGGCCAACCCCGGCTCGGGCTCGGCCGCGGGCAAGGGTCAGGGCGCCGGCTCCGGCAAGGCCCAGGGCAGGGCGGCGGAGTCGCCGCGCGCGTCGTCCACGGCCGCGGGCACGCCGCGCGGGCACTGGGAGCGGGTGTCGTCCTGCGAGCACCGCTGAGGGCGCTCAGCCGATAGGGCTCAGACGATGCCGTAGAGGCGGTCGCCCGCGTCGCCGAGCCCCGGGACGATGTACTTCTTGTCGTTGAGCCGCTCGTCCACGGCGGCGACGACCACCTGCACGTCGACGCGGTCGCCGACGGCCTCCTGCACGACCTGCAGGCCCTCGGGTGCGGCGAGCAGGCACACGCAGGTCACGTCCCGCGCGCCGCGCTGCAGCACGTAGTCGATCGCCGCGACGAGCGTGCCGCCCGTCGCGAGCATGGGGTCGAGGAGGAAGACCTGGCGGTCGGTGAGGTCGTCCGGCAGGCGGTTCGCGTACGTGACCGCCTCGTACGTGGTCTCGTCGCGCTGCAGGCCCAGGAAGCCGACCCCCGCCGTCGGGAGCAGGCGCGTCATGCCGTCGAGCATGCCGAGGCCGGCGCGCAGGATCGGGATGACGATCGGGCTCGGGTCGCTCAGCGTCACGCCCGTCGTCCACGTGACGGGCGTGCGGATCTCCTTGGGCTCGACCCGCACGTGGCGCGTCGCCTCGTAGGCGAGCAGGGTCACGAGCTCGTCGACCAGCAGGCGGAACGTGGCGGACGGCGTGGTCTCGTCCCGCAGGACGCTGAGCTTGTGGGCCACCAGGGGGTGGTCGGCGACGTGCAGGCGCATGGCCCCACCGTACCGGGGCGACGGTGCGGCGGGCCTGCCCGCGGTTAGCCTGGGGGTGTGACGTCGGACGCCGAGGCCCGCGGGCTGGCCCTGCCCTGGGCCCCGGGGACGTTCCCGCCCCGCACCGTGAGCCAGCGCCGCACCGTGTGGGAGCAGCTCATGGGCATCGCGCTCCACGAGGCGACGCACGCGCTCGCCACCGGTGACGTGCCCGTCGGCGCGCTGGTGGTCGACGACGACGGGCGGCTGCTCGGCCTGGGCCGCAACCGGCGCGAGGAGACCGGCGACCCGACCGCGCACGCCGAGGTGCTCGCGCTGCGGCAGGCGGCCGCGACGCGCGGGGAGTGGCGGCTCGAGGGGTGCACGCTCGTCGTCACGCTCGAGCCGTGCGTCATGTGCGCGGGCGCGCTGGTGGCGGCGCGCGCGCGGCGGCTCGTGCTCGGCGCCTGGGACCCCAAGGCCGGCGCGACCGGTTCCGTGTGGGACCTCGTGCGCGACCAGCGGGCCAACCACGAGGTCGAGGTGGTCGGCGGCGTCCGCGAGGAGGAGTGCGGCGCGGTGCTGCGCGACTTCTTCGAGTCCCGGCGCTGACCCCGTCCCGGGTGAGGTGGCGATGAGTTCGCCCGACGACGGAGGTCATCACGGCATGGACGCTCCAGGTCTCGGCCCGGTCGCCGCGGCGCCGGCCGCCGCGACGGCTCCCACGCACGACGAGTACGCCCGGCACTCGGCGTACTCCGACCCGGGCGCCCACGCAGGCCTGCTCGCGGCGATCGAGCCCGAGCCGCGAGAGATCGGCGCGGCCGCGCGTGCCGCCGTCGTGCACTACCGGGCCGGCGGGCCGACGCTCACGGCGGAGCAGCGCGAGGACCCGGACCGGCGCTGGCTCGCCTCCATCCTCGACGCCGCCGTGGCGCGCCGGCCGGGCCGCTCGACGCGCCGCGCGCACCCGGGGAGCAGGTCGCGGGCTGCTGCCGCGACCACCGCGGACCTCGTGCGACGCGCTACACCGACACGCTGCTGCGGCCGGGCGGGCGGGTCGTGACGACGTCGCCGTCCGGGCGGGGCGGGGTCACCGACCTGCGCACGCGCCGCACCGTGTGGCTGGGGACGGGCACGCCGCTCACAGGGGCGTGACCCGGACGCCGAAGACGTCGCGCAGCGCCCGCCGCGCCGCGTGCCAGCCGCCCATCCCGTGGACGCCGGGCCCGGGCGGGGTCGACGACGAGCACAGGTAGGCGCCGCCGCCCGCCGCGTAGGGGTCGGGCCGCGCCGTCGGCCGCGCGATCATCTGCCACATCGACACGGCGCCCGCGGCGATGTCGCCGCCGACGTAGTTCGCGTCGTGCTCGGCGAGCCGGGCCGCGGGGGTGCACCGCGAGGTGACGACGACGTCGCGGAAGCCGGGTGCGAACCGCTCGACCTGCGCGGTCACCGCCTCGGTCATGTCGACGTCCGAGCCCGCCGGCACGTGCGCGTACGTCCACAGGGGCCGCAGCCCGCCGTGCTCGCGCGAGGGGTCGACGACGGTCGGGTCGCTCACGAGGCACACGGGCCGCTCGGGGTGGCGCCCGGCCGCGACGTCGGACTCGGCGCGGGCGAGGTCCGCGCGCGTCCCGCCGACGTGCACCGTGCCCGCGCGGCCCACCTCCGGGTCGGCCCACGGCACGGGCCCCGACAGCACGAAGTCGACCTTCGCCGCGGCGTCGCCGTGCCGGAACCACGTGAGCGCGCTGCGCAGCGCGGGCGTGAGGTCGTCGCCGAGGACGTCGACGAGCGTGCGCGGCGTCGTGTCGAAGAGGTAGGCGCGCGCGGCGGGCAGGTCGGCGCGCGAGCGCACGCGGTGCCCGGTCACCACGGTGCCCCCGTGCGCCTCGAGGTCGGCGACGAGCGCCGCCACGATCGCGCCCGAGCCGCCGCGCGGGAGCGGCCACCCGCCGTCGAACCCCGTGTCAGAAAGCTGGTGGGCTCCAGCCCACTGCCTTTCTGACACTTCGCCGGGCACCCGCTTGGTGTCAGAAGCCTGGTGGGCTCCAGCCCACTGCCTTTCTGACACGGGGGAGGCGTGCGCGAGCGCACCCAGCAGCAGCGCGGTGCCCGCGCCGGCGAGCGACGGCAGCCGCGTGATGGTGTGCGCCGCGACGCCGGTGAGCAGCGCGGGTGCCTCGTCGCCGTCGAACCGCACGCCCCAGGCGCGCGTGCCCTGCTCGAGCAGCGCGAGCCCGTACCGGGCCACGGCCGCCAGCGCGCCGACCCGCCCGAGCCCGGGCGGCACGGACCGCTTGTCGCCGAGCGCCACGGCCGCGACCGCCTCCCACTCGCGCGCGAGCGGGCCGAGGAGCGCGCGCCACGCGGCGCCGTCGGGCCCCAGGCGCTCGGCGGTCGCGTCGAGCAAGCGGTACGCGACGGCGGAGCGCCCGCCGTCGAGCGGCTGCGCGTACGAGACCTCGGGCGTGAGCAGCTCGACGCCGTGCGCGGGCAGGTCGAACGCGCGGAAGAACGGCGACGCCCACGCCATGGGGTGCACGGCCGAGCAGACGTCGTGCACGACGCCGTCCGCGAGCCCGAGCGGCAGCGTGCGGGCGCCGCCGCCCACGGTGTCCTCGGCCTCGAGCACCGTGACGCCCAGCCCGGAGCGGGCGAGCGTCACCGCCGCCGCCAGGCCGTTCGGCCCGGAGCCCACCACCACCGCGTCGAGCACGCCGCCTCCCTCAGAGCCGCTCGACGAGCTCGGTCAGGGTCTCGGTCACGCCCGCGTCGACCTTGACGGTCGCGAGCGGGTCGCCGCGCGTCTCGCCGCGGTTGACGATGACGATCGGCTTCTCGCGCTTCGCGGCGTGCCGCACGAACCGCAGCCCGCTCATCACGGTGAGCGAGGAGCCGGCGACGAGCAACGCGTCGGCGGCGTCGACCATCGCGTACGCGCGCTCGACCCGTTCGCGCGGCACGTTCTCGCCGAAGTAGACGATCTCGGGCTTGAGCACCCCGCCGCAGAACTCGCAGGGCGCGGGCCGGAAGTGCGAGGTCTGCTCGACGACGGCGTCGGCGTCGGGCGCGATCTCGACGTCCGCGACCGTCGTGCCGCCCTGGAGCACCGACTTGAGGAAGCCGGGGTTGAGCGCGTCGAGCCGCTCGGCGAGGTGCGCGCGCGAGATCACGCGCCCGCACTGCAGGCACACCACGCGGTCGTAGCGGCCGTGCAGGTCGATGACGTTGCGCGAGCCGGCCTCCTCGTGGAGCAGGTCGACGTTCTGCGTGATGACGCCGTGCACGACGCCGCGCTCCTCGAGCCGCGCGAGCGCGCGGTGCCCGGCGTTGGGGTGCGTGCGCCGCACGTGCTGCCAGCCGACGTGGTTGCGGGCCCAGTAGTGCCGGCGGAAGTCCTCGTCGGAGACGAACTGCTCGTACGTCATGGGGTTGCGCGGCGGCGAGTCCGGCCCCCGGTAGTCGGGGATCCCCGAGTCGGTCGAGACGCCGGCGCCCGTGAGCGCGGTGATCGTGCGCCCCGCGAGCACGCGCACGGCGTCGTCCACCGTGCCGTGGTGCACCACGGCGTCCGGCGGGAGCTCCCACCGGCGCTCCTGGTAGGTCGGCGCGAGCGGCCGGGCGACGGGTTGCACGCGACGAGCCTACGACGTCCCGGTGTCAGAAACCTGGTGGGCCCTGGCCCACCGCCCTTCTGACACGGCGGGTGAAATCGCGGTCCTGGCGTCACGATCGCGGGTGAAATGGGTCCGCAGCCCTCGTGCCGTCGTCGCAGGTGAGCGCACACTGCCGGAGGAAAGCGCTGCCGAGGGGGTCCGGACGACGACGTACGGGACAGGCACCACGGTCCTCCCTCCACTGCGGACGCCCCGCTGGGACGCCCGTCACATGCCGCCCGGAGCCGGGCGGTTGGGACGCCAGAGCGACACCGGCACGGGGGTGTGCCGGGGCAGGGGAGAGAGCCATGCGTGCGAAGCGCGGGTCGGCCGTCGTCGGGATCCTCACGTCGGGGGCGGTCGTCGCGACCGTCCTCGTGGCACCACCGGCGGTCGCGGACGAGGACGACCTCTTCGCCGAGCAGGTCGCGGCCTGGGCGCGCGGCCTCGCCGAGCACGAGACGCTGCAGGCGCCCCTGCCCGTCGTCGGCGTCTCGCCGGGCGACCTGCTGGCCGGGGCCGTTCCCTCGATGGCGGGGGACCTCGACGAGGTCTCCGACGGCCGGTACCGTCTCGCGGTCACCGAGGACGTCGCCACGTTCCTCTCGCTCGAGCCCGGCTTCCCGCTGACCTCCGCCGACGACGAGGTGACGGTCACCGTCGCGGCGGCGGTCGAGTTCACGGTCGCGAGCGAGGAGACCGACGGCGGCACGGTGCGCTACGTCGTCGCCTCCGGCCCCGACGCGCCCGCCGTCACGGCGTCGGTCGACCTCGTCCTCCCGGACGACGGCCCGCTCGCGGCCTCGGTCGGCCTGCTCGGTGCGCAGATCACCAGCTCCGACGTCGAGCTCCACGCCGCGTACACCGGCACGGTGTCCGACCCGGACGGCAACGGCCGGCTCGCGTTCGACGACCCGGGCGGGGTGCCCGACGACGGCGAGCTGTCCGCCGAGGGCTCCGCGATCGGGCTCAGCACCGTCGGCGTCGCCTCGGCCGCCGCGTCCGGCACGCTCGCGGTCACCTCGACCGGCGCCGTCATCTCGCCCCCGATCTCCGCCAGCGTCGCGTTCGACTGGCCCGACCTCACCGACGCCGCGACCCTCACCGTCACGCCGACGGGCTTCGACGCGATCGGCGACTACCTGAACATGTCGATCCGCGATACCGCCGAGGGCCTCGTGCTCGTGAAGTCGGCGCTCGCGGCGCTCCAGCGGACGTCCGAGAACGCCGACCTGCCCTTCATGCGCGGCACCGTCGCCGACGCCGTCGTGCTCTCGGAGAACCTGACGACGTTCCTCACCGGCGCGATCGACCCGACCTCGGGCCAGCCGCAGTGGACCAGTGTCCAGGAGCTGTTCTCGATGCTCGACGCCGCACCCGGCATCGCGGTCCAGGTGGGCGGGTACGACGCCGCGAACCACCGCCTGCCGTTCACGCTGCGGCTCGAGCGCGAGCAGGACGGCGCCGACCCGCTCTACGTGCCCACGCCCGGGCTCGAGGGCTCGGACGTCAAGACCGGCCTCGTCGAGCTGGGCAACCTGCTGTCCGGCGACGGCGGCCGCAAGGTCGCCAACGTCAAGGCGCCCGAGCCGACGCCCGGCGACGCGACCACGAACCCGCCGGCCACCGCGGACCGCGGCTACGACGTCGAGGTGCTCCTCGCGCTCGACCTGCAGGCGCCGACGCTGCACGACCCGCCGCTCCAGGGCACCACGCCCGACGGCAACCCCGTGTACTACGACGAGACGCCGATCGGCGTCGACCGCATGCTGTTCCGCTCCGCGACGGCGACGGCCGACTTCCCGATCACCACGCCGATCGCCGCGGGCGGTCAGGTCGGGTTCGTCGAGGTCTCCGTCGGCGGCCAGATCGTCGTCGGTCCCGCCGACGGCGGCCAGCCGATGCTCTCGCTGACCGTGGGTGGCACCGAGTACCGCCCGCTGGGCGACCTGTTCGAGGACCTGCGCACCGACGCGGCCTCGGCGGTCGACCTCGACCTCAACGTGGCCGTGTCGGTCACGAACGGCACCATCACGGTGCCCGGCCTCGACGACATCCTCGCCGAGCCCGCGACCTTCTCGGTCGGGCCGTGCGACGTCGCCACGCTGCCCGCCGGCTGCACGCCCACGTTCGGCGGCAGCCTCGTCGACCTGCTGCGGCTCGACGTCGACGTGAGCGAGCCGCGGGCGCTGCTCGGGCGGCTCGCCGACATCCTCACGCTGTTCGACGCCGGCCTGCGCGCGACGAGCCTCATGGGCGACGCCGCGAAGGCCAAGCTGCCCGTCGTCGGCGTGAGCCTCGCCGACGTGCTCGGCAGCGACGGCGACGCGCTCGCGACGTCCACGAAGATCGGCGAGGTCGTCGACTCGTTCGTCCTCGACCCGCCCACGACCCTGCAGGCCGCGGTCGCCCGCGTCGAGACCACGCTCGGCACCGACCTGCCCGTGCGGGTGGGCACGGTCGACGGCGAGCCCGCGCTCGTGCTCGACGTCGACTTCCACCGCGCGTACGAGCGCTCCGTCCCGCTGTCCTACCGCCTCGGCGACGTCCCGCTCGTGAGCGCGGGCGCCGACGCCGAGGTCACGCTCGACGCCGCCGTCGACGTCGACGCCGGCGTCGCGGTGCCGCTCGGCGGCGCGTACGGCGACTGGACGGCGAGCGTCGAGGCGCTCCGGCTCGTCGACCCGAGCGTGACCGCGTCGGCCTCCGCAGCGCTCACCGGCACGTTCGACGTCTCGGTGGCTGGTCTGCAGGCGTCGCTCGGCGCCGACGGCGACCCGGTCACCGGGGCCGTCGGCCTCACGGGCACGTTCGGCGCCTCGGGCGAGACGACGCTCGGCGACCTGTTCGGCGGCAGCGTGCAGGTGACCGGCACGGCCGAGTGCACGGGCAACGCCCTGCTCTGCCTCGACGCACCCGTCTACGTGCTCGGCGCGCCGATCTCGGCGACCGACGCGTCGCTCGTGATCACCCAGCCCGTCCCCGCGGGCGGCACCCTGTCTGCCGCCGGGTTCGCCGGCGACACGCAGGTCGACCTGCCCAGCACCGACGCGCTCGCCGACCTGCTGTACGGCTCGGCGCTCGACCTCACCAACCTGCCGTCGGCGCTGCTGACCTACCTGCGCCTCGTGGAGCAGGGCCTCCAGGCCGCGAGCTTCGGCGGCAAGGTGCCGCTCGTCGGCCAGCAGCTCGTCGAGGCGGCGAACGTCATCGCGGAGGCGCGCGCCGAGCTCGAGGCGCTCGGCACGCAGGCCGGGGACGAGTACACCCAGGTCAAGCAGAAGCTCGAGGACGAGCTCGGCGTGACCATCGAGGAGAAGTGCGGCGTCCTCGAGCCCACGCAGAACGTCCAGGTCGAGGCCCAGGGCGTGCCCGACGGCGCCACCACCGTGACGTACGCGTACGTCGTCGTGGGCCGCACCGCCGGCGGCGACATCACGCTGCGCTCTGCCCAGGACACGGCGCAGAACGTCGCGCCGCTCGCCGACGGCGCCCAGAACGTCGTCACGTGGGACGCCGACCCGCGCGCGGCCGGGTACCTCGTGCTGCGGCAGGTCGACGGCGGCGCCTGGGAGCAGGTCGCCGACGTCACGGGCACGACGTTCACCGACGACGGCACCGCGACGCCGACGGCCGCGCCGGCCGAGGCGACCGAGAAGCCGCTCGCCGACTGCGCGGGCAACCCGCTCGCCGTCGAGACGGTCGTGCTCACGTGGGCCTACGACCCGGGCAACGACGACGACCCGAACGGCCCCGAGCTGGTGCACAACGTGCCGCTCGACCTCGGCATCCCCGGCCTGTCGCTGCGCGCGAGCTCGGCGCCCGGCTCGGGCGGGATCGAGGCGTCGCTCGACTACGGCTTCCGCATCAAGGTCGCGCTCGACAAGACGGCCGGCGTCGTCATCCTCACGGAGAACGAGGACGACAAGGCCGAGGCGTACGTCGAGGCCGGCGGACGCATCGTCGACCAGGCGGGCTCCGACCTGCAGGCCGAGCTGGCCGTGCTCCAGGTCGACGTCGACAAGAACGACGCCGACGCCGTCGAGGTGGGCGGTGCGTTCTCGGTCGACTTCGTGGGCCAGGAGATGGAGGTCGGCGGCACCACGACCGAGGCGCTGCCGCTCGACGCGCTCGTCACCTCCCCGGGCGACGCCATCACGCTGCACGCGGAGTTCGGCGTCGACATCGACTGGAACCTCACCGCGGCGCCCGCCATCGCGGGCCAGACGCTGCCCGGCATCGCGACCGACTTCTGCCTGAGGTGGGCCGTGGGCCGGACGGTGGACTCGTGCGCCGACGCGTCCCCGGGCGACAACACGGCGGACGCGGCGCAGCCCGCGTTCGGCGACGCCACGTCGACCGCGCCCGGCGCGCCGTCGATCGCGTTCACGAACATCAGCCTGGACCTCGGCAGCTTCGTCGAGAGCCAGCTCGGGCCCGCGATCGACTCGGTCAACAAGGCGATCGACCCGCTGCGTCCCGTCATCGAGACGCTCTACGCGCCGATCCCCGTGCTGACCGACCTGTCCAAGGCGGCGGGCGGCGGCGAGGTGACGCTCGTGTCCCTCGCCGAGACGTTCAACACGCTGGCCGGCGGCGTCGACACGACGGCGGTCAAGGCCGTGCTGCAGGCGATCGAGACGGCCAAGACGGTCACGGAGATCTCCGAGCAGCTCGCGTCCGGGGGCTCGGTGCCGCTGCCCATCGGCGACCTCGTCGTCAACGGCTCCGTCGCCAAGACGACGCCCGCGACACCTGAGAAGGCCGGCTCGCTGAAGTCCGCCTTCGGGCCGGCGACGCCCACGGGCGAGGCCGCGACGATCAAGGGCAAGCTCACCGGCTCGGCCGTGCGCACGCCCGGCAAGGACGGCGGCCCGTTCGGCTTCACGTTCACGTTCCTCGAGCAGCCCGAGCAGCTCGCGAACCTGCTGCTCGGCGGGGACGTCGAGATCGTCCGCTTCGACTCCGGCACGCTGCAGCTCGGGTTCTCGATGAAGTACTCGATCGGCCCGGTCTACGCGCCGCCGCCCGTGCTCGTGACGCTCTCGGGCGCCGCGGGCGTGAAGGCCCGCGTCGTCGTGGGCTTCGACACCTACGGCATCCGCCAGGCCATCAACGCGTGGCGCGAGGGCGGCAGCACCGACGTGCTCGAGGTGCTCGACGGCCTGTACTTCGCGACGACCGACCTCGAGGGCAAGCCCGTCGCCGTGCTCGAGTTCTACGGCGAGATCGCGGCCGGCGTGGCCGTCTCGATCGTCGTCATCACGGTCGAGGTCAGAGGTGGGTTCGGGCTCACCGTGTCGTTCTACTGGAACGACCCGAACGACGACGGCAAGTTCCGCTTCACGGAGTTCGCCGACGCCCTGCAGCACAACCCGATCTGCCTCTTCCGGGTCGGTGGGAAGCTGTACCTGTTCCTCGAGCTCGGCATCACGCTCGGCGTGAGCATCTTCTCGGTCTCGTTCGACGTGACCATCGCGAAGGTGACGCTGCTCGACTTCAGCGCGGCCCCCGACTGCTCGCCCGAGCCGCCCGAGCTCGCGACCAAGACGGGCGACGTGCTCGTGGTGCACCTCGGGCGCGCCGGCGGCGACGGCCAGCGCGGCGGCTCGTGGGGCGCCGAGGGCGACGAGCCCGAGGTGTTCAAGGTCTACGAGAACCACGACTACTCCGCAGGCACCAAGCCCGCGGGCGGCTGGCCGATCACCGGCTACACCGTCGAGGGCCTCGGCATCACGACGTTCTACGAGGGGGCCGTGACCAAGGTCGTCGTCGACGGCGCCGGCCGCACCACGCCGTTCCACCTCACGTTCCTCGGCGACAGCCAGAAGCCACAGCCCGGCGAGACCGAGGCGGCAGAGGCGGCCGTGACCGCGGCCGACGCCGACGCGACCGTCGCGTCGTTCCGGACCACCGTCGTCGTGCGCGGCACCGAGGCGGCCGACGAGATCCGCACCGACGAGGGACCGGCTTGGGTCGACGCCCGGGGCGGCGACGACGTCGTGACGACCGCGAACGCGGCCGGCAACGAGGTGCGCGTCGCCGGCGGCGCCGGCAAGGACCGGATCGGCACCGGCCAGGGCCGGGCCGTCGTCGCGGGCGACTCGGGCCTGCCCGAGGGCGCGACCACCACGGCCAAGGGCGCGACCGTCGCGACCGCGCTCGGCGACCCGGCCGAGAGCGCCGAGGGCGACACGTCCGGCGGTGCGGACGTCGTCTCGGTCGGGCTTGGCGGCAACGTCGTGTGGGGCAACGGCGGCGACGACGTCATCGGCGTCGTCGGCGAGCAGGGCAACGTGCGCGGCGGCGCGACGAACATCCTCGTCGGCGGCTACGGCGGCGACAGCCTCACGACCGGCCCGGGCGACGACGTGGTGTTCCCCGGCCGGCACGCGGACGTCCCGCTCGCCGCCGGCGCGGCCGTCACGGTCGGCGGCGCCCCGTACACGCCGGGCGACACCCTCACCGACGCCCAGCGGGAGGCGCTCGCGGACGCCGCGGGTGACGCCGACGCGTTCGCCGGCGACGGCCGCCCGTCCAACCTGGTCGACACCGGGTCGGGCACGGACCTCGTCGTGGGCTCCCAGCTCGTCGACGTCGTGAGCTCGCGGTCGCTCGGCTCGGCCGGGCAGCACGCGTACCTGTTCGGCGGCGCGGGCGAGGACGTCCTCGCGGGCGGCTTCGGCGCCGACGAGGTGTTCGGCGGTCCGGACGACGACTACGTCCTGGCCGAGCCCTACACGGTCGGCGACGTCACCGGGTCCGACGCGTTCGGCCCGCAGCGCTCGCTCACGCGGCAGCCGATGCCCGCGGGCGAGACGCCGCAGCGCGACCTGCTCGTCGGCGGCGCGCACCGCGACCACGTGGTGGGCGGCGACGGCGGCGCGGACGCCTGGGGCGACGCGTACCGTCCGGCGGAGCTCTGCGTCCCGGGCGACCCGGTCGCGAGCGACAGCGACATGCCGAACGCGGACGAGCCGGGAGCACCGAACGCGGCCGACGGGCGCGACTCCATCACCGGTGGCCTCGGCGTCGACGTCGTGCGCGCCGGCGGCGGGGCGGACCGCGCCACGCTGTTCGAGTCCGACGACCGCGCGTGCGGTCAGTCCGGTGCGGACCGGCTCGACGGCGGTGCGGGTGCCGACGGCCTGTGGGGCGGCAGCGACGCCGACGTGCTCAACGGCGACGCCGGCACCGACGCGCTCTACGGCAACGCCGGACTCGACACGATCTACGGTGGCCCGGACGACGACGTCGCCGAGGGCAACGCGGACGTCGACACGGTGTTCGGCGGGGCCGACGACGACATGCTCGTCGGCGGCACGCGCGCGGCCGGGCGCCCCGACACGGGCGACCGCGTCTACGGCGACGCCGGTGCCGACGTCGTCGCGGGGGACAACGCGACGATCATGCCTTCCTCCGGCGCGGCGCCGGGTGCACCGGTGCTGGCCGGACGGCCGACGGCCGACCGGCACGTCGTCGAGCACGAGACCGGCGCGTCGCCGCCGCCCGGAACGTCCGGCGCGGACCAACTGTTCGGCGGCGCCGACGACGACGCGCTGCTCGGCCAGGGCGGCGACGACCAGCTCGGCGGCGGGGACGGCGACGACCTCGCGGTCGGCGGGCGAGGCTCCGACACGATCGACGGCGACGCCGGTCGTGACGACCTCGTCGGCGGTTCCGTGACGCCGCTCGGCACCGGGACCCCGGGCGGACCGGGCGCCGACGGCCAGCCCGACGCGGGCGACGTCGTGCGCGGCGGTGCGGGCGGCGACGTGGCGCTGGGCGACAACGCCGTGGTCACCGTGGCCGCGGCGGGCTCGGAGTCACCGCTGCTCACCGGGCGCGAGCGCGCCACGTCCGCCCCGCGCACCCTGCGGCTGCTCGACCTCGGCGCGAACGCCGGGTCCGACGACGCGGGCGGCGACCTGCTCTCCGGACAGGGCGGCGAGGACGTGCTCTTCGGCCAGGCCGGCGACGACCGCGTCCAGGGCGGCGACGCCGACGACGCGGCCGAGGGCGGTCCCGGCACCGACCGGCTCGAGGGCGGACCGGGCGACGACGACCTCGTCGGCGGGTCCACGACGCCCGCGGCCGACCCGGCGTCGACCGAGCCGGGCACCGGCTCCGGCGCCTCGACGGGCCAGGGCGACGGCGGCGACCAGGTCTTCGGCGACTCGGGCGACGACGCCGTGCTCGGCGACGACGGCGTGATCCTCCGTGGCGAGGGCGCGCAGACGTCGATGCTCGAGCGCTCGTCGACCGACGGGACGCTCGTGCGGCAGCGGGCCGTGGAGCCCTACGACCTGCTCGCGCCCAGCGGCGGCTCCGACGCGATCATGGGCGGCGACGGCGTCGACGTCCTGTGGGGCCAGGACGCCGCGGACGCGATCAGCGGCGGGCCGCACGACGACTACGCCGAGGGCAACGGGGCCGGGGACACGATCTTCGGCGACGCTCCGGTCGTGGTGCTCGACGAGGACGGCGACGCCGCGGCCGTGCCCGGCATGACCGTTCCGGTGCCGCAGGCCAGCTGGCCGGGGAGCTCCGCCGTCGAGCCCGAGACCGGGCCCGACGGGCAGGACGACCTCATCGGCGGGTCGCGGCGCGCCGGCTTCCGCGACGGCGGCGACACGATCGCCGGCAACGGGGAGTCCGACGTCGTGCTCGGCGACGACGGCACGCTGCTCCGCGACCCGGTCGCGCAGACCGTGGGCGGCACCGAGACCTGGTCCGACCGGGTCGAGCCGCACCGGTACCCGGAGTCGACCTCCGACCCGGCGTACCCCGACCGGCTGTTCGCCGTGCGGGTGCACGACCCGGGCCGCGTGCCCGCGGGCCAGGACGGCACCACGCGGTTCTGCGCCGAGGTGGCGGGCCGGAGCACGTGCGAGCCGGCCGGTGCGTTCGGCGCCGACGTCATCACGGGCGACGACGGCGACGACCGGCTCTGGGGCCAGGACGGGAACGACACGATGCGCGGCGGCGCCGGCAACGACGACGTCCTCGGCGAGCTCGGCGACGACACGCTGTTCGGCGACGCCGGGCAGGACACCCTCCTGGGCGACCGGGGCGGCGTCGTCGGCCAGTGGATCGACACCGCGGCCGAGGGCACGTTCACCGTGGAGCTGCGCGGGGTGCCGCGCGACTCGTACACGGGGCTGCGGCCGGGGACGCTCGACCGGCGCGTCGACCTGTTCTCCGACGTCGAGGACCTTCAGTGGGTCGACACGGCGTCCGCGCCGATGCCGTACCCGGGCGAGCTTGTCGGTGGTGCGGATCGGATCCGCGGCGGCGACGACCGCGACGTGGTCTTCGGCGGCGCGGGCGGCGACCTCGCCAACGGCGACTCGGGCGGCGACTCGGTGCTCGGCGGGTCGGGCTCCGACGTGCTGTGGGGCGGGCGCGGCCTGCCCGACGGCTCGCCCGACCGGGGCGCCAACGACGAGCACCTCGACCTGGTGTTCGGCGGGTCGTCGGTCGAGGGGACCGGTGAGGCGTCCGTGACCGGCGCGGACATCCTCGACTGGAACCCGCGCGGTTCGGCCACGACGCCCGGGACCACGTGCTCGACCGGCACCACGCCGACCGGCACGCCCGGCACCGTCGTCGACCCGTGCGCATGGTTCGCCATGACCGACACGCACGACGCCGACCCGGCGAACGACCAGCACCACCACGGCACCGACTGGATCTACGGCGGCTGGGACCGTGACGTGATGCAGGGCAACGAGACGGCCAACGGCCCCAGTGACCGCGAGGACCGCCTCATCGACTGGAACGGCGCGTACAACCTGTACTCGCACTGCAACGCGGCCTACGGCGGCTACAACGACGTGCGGCAGCACAGCCCGTCGATGAAGTCGTTCCTGCAGGGCGTGGTGTACGCGGCGGGTGCCGGGCGTGCTCCGGCCGACGCCTCGACGCCGGGGACGTCCGCCTACCTCGAGCTCGCGCTCGTCGAGCCCGGGCAGAACCAGCACGGGTCCGGCAGAGCGTTCCCGACGACGCCCGGTCACTTCGACAAGCCCGCCGCCTGCCCGGTGCCGTAACCCGCGGGGGCCGGTGGTTCGAGTCTGTCGCGTTCTGCGCCCGATAACGCGACAGACTCGAACCACCGCACGCCGAGGTAGCGCACCCCGCGCCGAGGTAGCGCCCCATCCGCCGAGGTAGCGCACCATCCGGCGAGGTAGCGCACGTCGCGCCGAGGTAGCACGTTGGAGCGCGAGGTAGCGCGTTCCTGCGCGACGTAGCGCCTCACGGTGTGACGTCCGTCGCGACGGCGGTACCCGATTTCGGGTCAGCGCCCGGATTGGGTATCCTCGGTGGGCCGGTACGTCCGGCGAGGTAGCGTGTCCGAGCGGCCTAAGGAGCACGCCTCGAAAGCGTGTGTGGGTGAAAGTCCACCGTGGGTTCAAATCCCACCGCTACCGCCAACCGAAGGGTCCCACCCGCAGAACCACGCGGATCTGGGACCCTTCGTCGTTCCCCGTACTGCGAATTCACTGCTCTTTGCCTTCACGGAGGGGACTGCTGCACGAACGGGTGACAGGTTGGGTCACGCAGCCTGAGTGGCTGGCGCGGTCATGATGGTCTCGAACTCGATGGGGGTCAACCGCCCGAGAGTGGCCTGTCGACGGCGTCGGTGGTAGGTCCGTTCAATCCAGGTCACCATCGCGATCCGCAGCTCCTCGCGGGTGGCCCAGAGACGGCGATCCAGGACGTTCTTCTGCAGCAGTGCGAAGAAGCTCTCCATGGCGGCGTTGTCCCCGGCCGCGCCGACGCGGCCCATCGAGCCGACCATGCCGTGACGGTTGAGGGCACGCACGAATTTCCTGCTCCGAAACTGGGAGCCTCTGTCCGTGTGGACCACGCAGCCGGCGACATCGCCGCGCCGAGCGACCGCGTTGTTCAGCGCCGCGACGGCCAAGCGAGACTTCATCCGCGAGTCGATGTGAACCGCCCTGGGTCTGGTGGAGGCTCTGATCATTTGATTCCGACCAGGGCCTCGTGGCCCTGGTGGGTAGCGTAGAACCTCCCTTCGAACTCTGCCGGCGGTAGGTCGCCGAGATAGCCGTGCAGCCGCTGGTGGTTGTGCCAGTGGACCCAGCCGAGGGTCGCGAGCTCGACGTCCTCGACGGTGCGCCACGGCCCGGACCTTGCGGGTCCGCGAATGAGCTCGGCCTTGTAGTAGCCGTTCACCGTCTCGGCGAGGGCGTTATCGAAGCTGTCGCCCACGGTCCCGATCGAGGGCACCGCGCCGATCTCGGCGAGCCGCTCGCCGTAGCGCAGACTCGTGAATTGACTGCCTGCGTCGGAGTGGCAGCGCAGCCCTTCAAGCTGGGTGCCGCGCGACCAGCGGGCCATCTCGATCGCGTCGAGCACCATCTCGGTGCGCATGTGCCCTGCGACCCGCCAGCCCACGATCATCCTCGAGAACGCGTCGATGATGAAGCACACGTAGGCGATCCCGGCGAACGTCGGGACGAACGTCAGATCCGTCACCCAGAGCTGGTTCGGACCGGTCGCGGTGAAGTCCCGCTTCACCAGATCTGGATGCCGCGCCGCCCTCTCGTCCCGCCTGGTCGTGCGCACCCGCTTGGTCCGCACGACACCTTCGATGCCCTCGGCGCGCATCAGCCGGGCGACCTGATCGCGGCCGACGTCATGGCCGGCCCGACGTGCAGCCTTCCACAGCTTGCGGGCGCCGTAGACCCGATAGTTGGCATCCCACAGCTGCCGCAGCGCTGGCCGGAGTTCGGCATCCCGCCGGGCACGTGCCGACGGCTCGCGGCTCTTGACGGCGTAGTACGTGCTCGCAGCCACCGGCAGCCCCGCCTTCGTGAGCGTGGCGCAGATGGACTCGACTCCGAGCTTCTTGCCCTCGACGATCTCGCCGCGGTTGGCGTCGACGAAGGCGACTACTTCCTGTGTTGGCGGTCGAGCTCCGCCCCGAAGAAAGACGCCGCGCGCTTGAGGATCTCGTTGGCACGGCGCAGCTCGCGGTTCTCCTGCTCAAGCTCCCGAATCCGCTTCGCCTCGGTGGTCGTCACCCCGGGTGCGTGGCCATCGTCGATGTCGGCCTGCTTGACCCACTGGCGCACGGACTCGACTCCGTAGCCCAGCTGGGACGCGACCCGCTGGATCGTCCCGTGCTCTGTCCCCAGCTCTGCTCGCAGCGTGCGGACCATCCGGACCGCCGCAGCCTTCTCCTCCGGGCTGTAGCGCCGCGTCTGCCGCTTCCCGGGCACCTGCTCCTTCGGCATGGCTCCATCCTCGTTTCCAAGGTCACGAGCCTCCAAGAAACCCAGGGCGATTCAATGGAGTAGCCCACGATCCGGTTGGAGTAGATGTCCTTGAACGCACAGACGTAGAGCTTGCCTTCCGCGGTCCGGTGTTCGGTGATGTCGCCGATCCAGAGCTCGTTCGGCCCATCTGCGCTGAACTCGTGCCGGATCACGCCGTGCTTGTCGACCACCGCGCACAGGTCGTCGTGGACCGGCGGGCCGGGCTTCTTCGCCTTGCCTCGCTTGGGCTTGCCGAACGCCGACCACCAGCCCAGCTGCGAGCAGATCCGCCACGCGGTCCGCTCGGCCATCGGCTCACCGGCGTCACGTGCTTCGTCGACGAGGAACCGGTAGCCGAACTCGGGGTCGTCCTTGTGCGCGTCGAACAGAGCGTTCGCCCGGTACGCCTCGGTCAGCTCGGCCTCGGTGACCGGTTCCCTCAGCCAGCGGTAGTAGGGCTGGCGAGCGATCTTGAGCACCCGGCACGTCACCGTGACGGGGATCCCGTCAACGGCCAGCTCGCGGACGAGCGGGTACATCATTTTCCCGGCAGGTTGGCCTGTGACAGGTAGGCAGCCGCCCGGCGCAGGACCTCGTTCTCCTGCTCCAGGAGCCGGATCCTCTTCCTCGCTTCACGCAGCTCGGCGTTCTCAGTCGCGGTCGTGCCGGGCTTGGTGCCGTCCTCGACGTCGGCGGTCTTCAGCCAGTTCGTCAGGCACGACTCGCTGATGCCGAAGTCGGCAGCGATCTGCTTGAGGTGGACGCCCGGCTCACGGTTCCTCGCGACGCGGACGACGTCGTCGCGGAACTCCTTGGGGTACGGCTTCGGCACAGTGCACATCCTTCCAGCAGTGCTCCTCAGCACCACAGATCAGATGTCACCTGTGCGTGCAGCAGTCCCCATTGCTCGTGTGTGGGAGCTGGTCGACGTCGTCAGCTTGATCGTGACGGTCGTCCGTGCCATCGCCTCGGCGCTCCGCGGGCTGCGCCGAGCCGTCTCGGACTGGTTTTGACAGGGAAGCTGTCGCCTGTCCCGCGGCAGTCACGCGATGAGCGACTGCCCGCCGTCGACGAACACCTCGGTGCAGGTCACGTGGCTCGCGGCGTCGGACACGAGGAAGGCGATGGCGTCGGCAACCTGCGCCGCCACGCCCGGCCTGTCACCCGTCAGCGGGATCTGCCCGTCCGGGTACTCGGCCCGCACGCCGAGGTTCTCGGTGTTCCGCTGCTCGGTGTTGTCATCGATCTCGGTGTCGATGGCGCCCGGGCACACAGAGTTGACCCGCACGCCGCGAGGTCCGAGCTCGACGGCGGCCATGCGCGCGAACCCCACCTGCCCCGCCTTGCTCGTCGCGTAGGCGGACGCGCCGGAGTTGCTGAACGTGCGTGTGCCGTTGATCGACGAGACGACGACGATCGCGCCGCCCTGCCGCACGAGCAGCGGCACGGCGTACCGCACGGTGAGGAACGTGCCGGTGAGGTTCGTCGTGATCGTGCTGGACCACTCCTCCGGCTCGAGCTCCTCGAGCGGGGCCCAGACGCCGTTGACGCCGACGTTCGCGACGACGATGTCGAGCCGGCCGAGCTCCTGCTCCACCCGCTCCAGCACCTCACGCACGGCGGCCGCGTCACCGACGTCCGCCGACACCGGGAGCACAGAACCGCCGTCGTGCCGGATCTCCTCCGCGACGTCGTCCGCGCTCTCCTGCCGGTGCCCGAGCGCGACGACGGTCGCTCCCTCGCGGGCGAGGCGCACGGCAGTGGCTCGTCCGATGCCCGACCCCGCGCCCGTGACGAGCGCGACCTTGCCCTCCAGCGTCATCGTGCATCCCTCCGTGGTCGACGCCGTCGACGCTAGCCACGCCGTCGGTCCCTCGCCCGCCGAGCGGGCGTCCCATCGTGCCGGCGCGAACCCGCTGAGCGATGCTGGACGGACGTCCCACCGAGCTGGAGGAGGCGCTGTGCCGAAGCGGGTCACGAACGCATCGGTCGCGGCCCCGGGCGAGTGGTTCGACCCCGACCACAACGCGCGGTCGCCGGCGGGTGAGGTCCACGCCTGGGTGCCGGGCACCAACCAGACGGTGTGCGGCCTGGCCCTTTCGCGCGAAGGGTTGCGCCGGTTCTCGCACGTCACCTGGGCCGACGTCCAGCCCGCCACCGGCGGCTACGCCGACCGGGTCACGGGCGTCTGCCGCAAGTGCGCGGCCGGTATGGGGGAGCGCCGCGGCGAGAAGCCCTGGGTGCGCCGCGACCCGCGGCCGTGAGGCCGGACGCGACGCACCCAGGGCTCCACCCCGCTGCTCGGCGTCAGCCCACCGACGTCGGGCCGTAGACCGTCACCTGCAGGCTGCCGCCGACGGCGAGGTCGGCGCGAGCGCACTCGGCGGCCTCGTCGACGACGGTCGTGGTCGGCCAGTGGTGCTCGAGCGAGGTCAGGGCCTCGTCGACGACGGCCCGTGCGTCCTCGACGGCGAGGCACTGCCCGACGAGCGCTCGCCGCAGCTCGCCGACGATGGGGTCGATCTCGGGCTGGTAATAGGTCGCATCCGGCTCGATGGCCGGACCGACCACCACCGTCCCGACCACCTCGGCGGTCAGGTTGCTGCACGGCTTCTCGGCGCTCGGCGTTCCCACCGCCTTCACCGTCCAGTCCGCGAGGCCCAGCCGATCGAGCTCCGACTGCGCCCACGCTGCACCCTCGTCGAGCGTGCGGCAGGTGCCGTTGCCGCCGTCGATCCGGTCGGAGAGGCTGAGCCGCAGCTCGACCACCGCGGGATCGACGGCGGGCCCTGCCGCGCTGTCGATCGGCTCGACCCAGTCGGGCACCTGGTCGGCCGGGGCGACGTAGACCTATCCGTCGTGCTCGAACACCACCGGGTTCTCGACGGGCGGCAGGTCGGCTTCGGCCAGCATGGTGGTGCAGTCGGCGACCGCGTCGCCCGTGAGCCACGGGCCGGCCGCGTCGGCCTGCAGTCCGTCGGACGTGTTGCCCTTCCACGCGGTCATGCACGCCAGGCCCTCGGCGTTGGCCGCGCGGTGCGCCTGGATCGCCGCGTAGGCGACCCCGCCGCCGGCGAGCACGCCGGCGAGGCCCACCGCGATGGCCCGCCGGCGTCCAGCTGGGCTCCGGTCATGGTGATCTCCTCGCGCAGTGCGGCGAAGGCCGCCGCGTCCACGGACTCGAGGTTCGCCCGCCGGGCCGGGTCCGCTGCCTGCAGCCGCTTCATCACGTCCGTCATCACGCCTCCTCAGTTCCGGGGCGGGCCGGTGCCCACCCGCCCATCACCTGTCCGGCCGACCGGTTCCGTTTCCCTGCCGCCGTGAGGACGGCTGCCGCGGTGTCGTCCGCCGCGGCCAGCGCCTCGAGCTGCTCGGCGAGACGCTTGCGCGCACGGTGCAGGCGCACGCGCACCGACGCCCGCGAGATGCCGAGGACGAGCGCGATCTCGTCTCGCGCGAGCTCCTCCCAGGCGACCAGGCGCAGCAGCTCCTGGTCGTCCTCGGACAGACCCCGCATCGCGCGCACGACGGCGCTCGCCGCGCCGGGCGTTGGCCAGCACGCGTCGCGCGACGCCGAACATCCACGGCCGCGCGTCGGCGCCGGCGGGTGCGTCCTCGATGCGGCGCCAGGCCACGAGAAAGCTCTCGGCGACGACGTCGGCGGCGTCCGCCGGGTCGGCGACGCGCCGCACGGCGTATGCGAGCAGTGCCCGGTGCGTGGACTCGTAGAGCGCGGTGAACCGCGCCTCGTCGCCCGTGGCCGGCGACGACGTGCCCGACGGCGTGTGCTCACCGGGCGGCGGCGCTGCCGGCGACTCGGGGGAGGGCATTCAAGGGCCTCTCGACGGTGGACGGTGACGACTGTGTCATGTCCGGCATCTGCGAAGCGTTACAGCGCGGCCCGACGTCGAGCCAGAGGTCGCGGCTCGTGGCAGGAATTCGCCGGGGGATGTCCCTCCCGGTACTGGGCCGTGGCTCCGGTCCGGACGATCGTGATCACCGTGAACGAGATCGCAGCGACGACGGCCGTGCGAACCACGGTCGAGGTGGACGGTGACCTGGCCAGCTACCTGACGGTGGAACGCGACGGGCCGGTGGTGCTCCTCCTGCACGGGACGTACTGGAGTCGAGTCTGGCTACCGGTGCTCGATGGCCTCGCTCAAGCGGGGCTCCGGCCCGTCGCTGTCGACCTGCGAGGACTGGGGTTCTCGGGCGGCGAGCTCGATCTGGAGACCGCGACCGTCCCGGCTCTGGCGGAGTGGGTAGGGCGCTTCGCGTCCGCGCTCGAGATCTCCGGGCCTGTGGCCGTCGCGGGCCACGACATCGGCGGTGCCATCGCGCAGCACCTCCTTGTTCACGATGGCTTGGAGGTCGACAGACTGGCCCTGGTCAACTCGGTCACCTACGACTCCTGGCCCGTGCCCGGGGTGGCCCGGTTCAGGGATCCGAACATCGTCGCGGCGACCACTGCCGAGGAGGTGCTCAGCGCCCGTCGGCGCGCAGTGACGATGGCGCTGGCCGGCGCCGCCACCCAGCAGCGCATCGACGACTATCTCGAGCCGTGGGCGGAGGCGCGGGTTCGCCGCTCGTGGATGAACCTGGCCGGCGCAGCCGACAGCCGCTACACCATGGACCTGGTTCCTGCTCTGCGGCGGTCCCCGGTGCCCAAGCTCCTGATCTGGGGCGAGGACGACGAATTCCAGAAGGTGGAGTACGCGGAGCGGTTCTCGTCGGAGATTCCGCACACGACTCTCGTACGCATCCCCGATGCGGGCCACATTCCCACCGAGAATGCGCCGGACCGGATCGCTCGCGCCCTTGCCGACTTCATCACGAGGTAGAGGTCATGGTCGGCCGGCGATGAGTCTGCGACCCGAGCACCGTCTGCAGTGGCATCCGCCGACCCGGGAGGCCCCGCATGAAGCTGCTGCTCACGTCCGGCGGTGTCCGGAACTCGACCATCCACGCCGCGCTGGTCGACCTCCTCGGGCGCCCGGTCGCCGACTGCACCGCCCTGTGCATCCCGACCGCGCTGTACGGGCACCCGTGGGTCGGCCCGGGCGTGAACGCCTGGAACTTCATCACCGGGCGGTCGGACGACATGACCGGGCTGGGCTGGAAGTCGGTCGGTGTGCTCGAGCTGACGGCGCTGCCGAGCATCCCCCAGGAGCGCTGGGTGCCGCTCGTCCGCGAGACCGACGTCCTGCTCGCGGCCGGCGGTGACGCCGTCTACCTCGCGTACTGGATGCGGCAGTCCGGCCTGGCGGACCTGCTGCCGTCGCTGGACGGCACCGTCTACGTCGGGATGAGCGGCGGGAGCATGGTGATGACGCCGCGCGTGGGGCGGGAGTTCGTCGGGTGGACGTCGCCCGACGGCGGTGGGGACACCGCGCTCGGCGTCGTCGACTTCTCGATCTTCCCGCACCTCGACCACCCGGAGCTGACGGAGAACACGGCGGCCGCGGCCGAACGGTGGGCGGCCGGCCTCGGCGGACCGGCGTACGCGATCGACGACGAGACGGCGATCGTGGTCGACGGCGGCGGCGTCGACGTCGTGTCGCAGGGGACGTGGCGACGGCTGGCATGAGCGCCGGCGAACTGCACCATTGACGGCCCGACGCCCCGGGTCTACCTTACAACGTAAGACTTACACCGTAAGGCAGACCTCTGGAGGCGTTCTCATGTGGAGCTGGATCCTCGGCATCGTCGGTGGCCTCGCGGTCGTGGTCGCCGTGCCCCTGGCCGCGCTCGTGGTGACCATGCGGACCAAGTGGGAGCCCGGTCTCGCCTTCGTCCGGCGGCTCGGGCGCGACCGGTTCAACAAGCGCACCCTGACGACGGCGGGACGGCCGGGAGCGTCGAACCACGTCGTGCGCCACGTGGGGCGCAGGTCCGGGAAGCCGTACCGCACGCCCGTGACGCTCACCGCGTCCCAGAACGGCTGGCTCGTCATGCTGCCCTACGGCACTACGCCGGACTGGCTGCGGAACGTCCTGGCCGCGGGGGAGGCGTCCGTCGAGGTCGACGGCCAGGTGCACCGCGTCGTCGAGCCGCGGGTGGTCGGCCGGGCCGACGTCGCGCACCTGCTGTCCGCGTCGGACCGGGTCGTCGGGCGCCTCTTCGGCGTCGACCAGTGCCTGGTGCTCCACCGGGCTCCGGCCGCATGAGGGCGCTGGTCCGCGACCGCTACGGCCCGCCCGACGTGCTGACCCTCGCGGAGGTGGACGAGCCGGAGCCCGGGCCGGGCGACGTCGTCGTGCGCGTCGCGGCCGCATCCCTCAACACCGCGGACTTCGACGTCCTGGCCGGCCGCCCCGCCGTCGCGCGCGTCGGCTACGGGCTGCGCCGCCCGGAACCGCGGCGTCGGCGTCGACGTGGCGGGGGAGGTGGAGGCGGTCGGGCCGGGCGTCGACGGGCCGCGCGCGGGCGACCGCGTCTGGGCGGACCTGTTCGAGCACGGGCACGGCGCCCTCGCCGACCGGGTGCGCGTGCCGGCGTCGGCCCTGTCCCCGGTGCCCGACGGCGTCACGCTCGCCGACGCCGCGACCGTGCCGCACTCCGGCGGCCTGGCGCTGCAGGGCCTGCGCGCCGCGGGGCTGATCCGGCCGGGGAGCGGGTGCTCGTGAACGGCGCCGGCGGGTGCGTCGGGCCGTTCGCCGTCCAGCTCGCCAAGGCCTCCGGCGCCCACGTCACCGGCGTCGACCACCCGGGCAAGCACGCCCTGCTGCGCGCCGCCGGGGCCGACGACGTCGTCGACCACACCCGCGAGGACGTCACCCGCTCGGGACGGACGTTCGACGTCGTCCTCGACATCGCCGACACCCGCTCGGTCCTGGCGATGCGCCGGTGCCTCGCGCCCGGCGGGCGCTACGTCCTCGTCGCCCGCCGCATCGGCTCGTTCGTCGAGACGGCGCTGCTCGGGCCCGTCGTCGGCCGCGCGACCGGAACCCGCATGGGCACGTTCGCGTGGCGGTCCAACGACCGTCGCGACCTCGACGAGCTCGGCGAGCTGCTGGTCTCGGGCGCCCTGCGTCCCGTGGTCGACAGCACCTGGCCGCTCGCGCGCGCGGCGGACGCGGTGCGGCACCTCGCCTCCGGCCGGGCGCGCGGCAAGGTCGTGGTCACGCCCTGACGTCACCGCTCGACGTCGTATACGACGTGCACCGCCGTCGACGACGGCGTCGCCTCCCGCTGGACGAGGCCGTGCCGCCGTCCGGGGGTGAACAGGGGCGTCCCCGCCCCGAGGACGACCGGCGAGACGTGCAGCCGCAGCTCGTCGAGCAGCCCGGCGTCCAGGGCGGACGCGATCGTGGCGCCGCCGCCCATGAGGACGACGTCCCGGTCGGCGCCTGCGCCACCCGCGGCGTCGACGGAAGAGCGCGCCTGCGCGACGGCGTCGGGCAGGCCCGTGGTGACGAACGTCCAGTACGGCAACCGGGTCGACGCGGGCGGGCTGCTCGTGACGACGAAGAACGGGGGCCGGCCCGCCTCCTCGGCGCCGTAGCCGAAGTCCTCGCTCCAGCCCTGCGGGCCGTCGACGATGTCGAACAGCCGCCGGCCGAGGATGACGGCCCCGCTGGTCTCGGTGGACCTGCGCAGCAGCTCCCGGTCGACGGGGTCGTCGCTGAACACCCACGCGTGGAGGGCGTCGCCTCCGTCGCCCAGGCCGTTGTCGGGCCCGGGGTTCGGGCCGGTGACGAACCCGTCGAGGGAGACGGAGATCTCGCCCACGATCCTGGTCATGGCTGGTAGACGCGCGCGGCGCCGGCGACTCATCGCCGGCGCCGCAGGACGCGCCACAACTCGCGAGGAGGGAGCGAGCGGGTCAGCGGGTGATCTCGAAGAGCGTCGTCGTGCCCGACACCTCGTTCGCGACGGCGAGCAGCGGCGTGCGCGTCGGCGACCGGTGCGCGGGGACGAACGCCATGCCCTCGGGCCCGAGGTCGCCGGCCTCCGCCAGCGCGGCGTCGACGTCGTCCGCGTCCTCGACCGACACCGAGTAGTCGCGGTTCGACACGTACGTCACGAACGACGCCTCGGCCGGCACGGTGACGTCGTAGACCATCACGCCCGACGCGCGCTCCAGCCCGACGAACGCGTACGTCCGCCCCGCGATCGTCCCGAGCGTGAGCGCCTCGGGCTCGGGACCCTTGTCGTCGCTGCGGCCCTCGAAATTCGTCTCCGAGTGGTTCGTGTTGAACGCGTCGCCGAGCGCCTCGGCGGTGATGCGCTCGAACGCGTCGCCCGAGTCGAAGACGAGCTCGCCGTCGGTCGTCCAGATCGAGAACGACCGGCCACCGAACGCGTACAGCTCCTCGTAGCACGAGCCGTCCGCGCGCAGCCCCGACGCCGTGGTGACGTTGAGCCGGCCCAGGTCGGCGTCGCCCAGGAGCCCCGCGGCCGGCGAGTCGGCGCACACCGGCGCGAGCCCGTCCTTGCCCAGGTCCTTGACCCGCGCGGGCTCCTCGTAGTCGCCCCACTCGCGCGCGTCGCCCTCGTTGGCGGTGACGAGGTACGTCGTGCCGCGCGCCGAGTACGCCGCGACGGCGTCGGGCATGTACAGGCCCTTGACGGGCACGTCGCGGATGTCGACGCGGCCGTCGCGGTCGGACGGGTCGATGCCGTTGCCCGGCAGCGAGTGGTCCTTGGCCCCGAGCGGCCAGAGGTCGGTCACGGTCGCGGACGCGAGGTCGACGACGGCGATCGCGTTCGCCTCCTGCAGCGTGACGTACGCGGTGCGCGAGTCCTCGGCGACGGCCACGTACTCCGGCTCGAGGTTGCGCGAGACGCGGTGCTCGAGCGACCCGTCCGGGGCCGGGACGTCCGGCCCGAAGACGCGCACGCCGTCGGGCAGCGCGTCGCCCTCGAACGCGTGGAAGTCCGCCGTGCGCACGGCGTCCTGCGCGGGCGCGGCCACCTTCTTGGGCAGCGCGACGACGGACACCGAGCCCTCGGGGTCGACGCTGAAGTCGTCGGCGGGCTCGCCCTCGTTCGCGACGACGGCGGACCGGCCGTCGGGCGTGACCGTCACCATGTCGGGCAGCGCGCCGACGCGCACCGCACCGAGCGCGCCGCCGTCGCCCGCGGCGTCGAAGAACACGAGCCAGCCGTCGTCGGTCTTGACGTCGGACTCGACCGCGACGACGCCGAGCCCGTCAGGGCGCACGGCCACCGAGTCCGCGACGGCGCCGGCCGGCACCACGGAGCCGTCCGCCGCGGCGATCCCCGTCGTGCGCAGCGCGAAGAGCTCGACCGGGGCACCGGCGTCGGACACGTCGAGGACGGTGACCGCGCCCGCGTGCGCGTCGACCGTGAAGAGGCGCTGCGAGCGCGCGTGGTAGGCGACGATCTCGGCCGCGGACTCGTCGAAGACGCCGGTCGCGTGCGAGCCGACCGGCGTGAGCGAGATCGCGGCGTCGTCGGCGGCGAGCACGACGGGCGCGTCGACGATCTCGGCGGCCGCGGGCAGCCCGGACGACACGGCGAGCGGCACGGCGAGCGACGCGATCGCCACGCCGGACGCCGCGGCGGCGCCGACGCGGCGCGCGCGGGTGGGCGGGGTGCTGGGACGTACGGGCACTGGGGTCCTCCGTCGAACCGGGGCGCGCGGCGGTCGCGCGCCGTCCCGGTGGACGCTAGGCAGCGCGGGTGACGGCAGGCCTCGTCGGGTGAACCCATGCCGACCTGCGGATGAACGACGCCGGCACGCAGGTCCTCGACGACGGCGCGCGCGAGGCCGGGCAGGAAGTCACGGCCACGGCGCAGCGCCCACGGGATGCCCGCGAGCACGAGCCACGCGAGCTGCGCGCCGACGGCCGGCGGCGCGGGCGGCGCCTCGATCAGCGACGCCAGCGAGTTGTCAGGCCCAGGCCCCGGTATACCGCGGCGTGAGCCTGACAGCTCGCTCAGGTGGGAGAAGGCGGCGAGCGCCAGCGCCCGGTGGCCGTGCGGCGAGGGATGCACGCGGTCGACGTGCCACGCGCGGCCGCCCGCGGCCCGGGCGGCGGTCGCGACGTCGACCACCACGGCGCCGGACCCCACGGACGCCGCCGCGTGCCGCACCGCGGCGTTGACGGCCTCGACCCGCGCCCGCATGACCCGGCGCACGGGGGCGGGCGCGAGCTCGAACAGCCCGATGGGCGGCAGCGTGCCGAGCACGACGGTCGCCCCGGCGTCGCACAGCGCCCCCGCGGTGGTGACGAGGTCGCGCCCGACCGACGCGGCCGAGAAGTCGCTGCGCAGCGCGTCGTTGCCGCCGACGACGAGCGTCGCGATCCGCGGCCGCAGCGTGAGCGCCGCCGGCAGCTGGGCGTCGACGACGTCGCGCGCCCGGGCCCCGTTGCGCGCGAGGTTGTGGAACGCGTCCGCTCCGAGCAGCGTCGCCAGGTGGGCGGCCCACCCCGGGCCGTGCGCGCACCCGGGCCCGACGGCGTCGCCCACGCCGGCCGAGATCGAGTCGCCGAGCGCGACGACGGTGCTCGTCATCGCGTACCCCCCACGCCGGCCGGGACGCCCGACGGCGCCCCGTGGATCCGGAGCATCGCCTCGCCCGTGGCGGACCACGGGAACAGCTCGGCGCGCTCCCGGGCGGCCTCGCGCCGTGCGGCGGCGGGCCGGTCGAGCACGTCGTGCACGGCGAGGGCGAGCGCGTGCGGGTCGGGTGCGCCGACCGCGCCGGCGCCGCCGACCACCTCGGGCAGCGCGCTCGTCGCGCTGCACACCACCGGCGTCCCCGACGCCAGCGCCTCGAGCGCCGCGAGGCCGAACGTCTCGATCGGCCCGGGCGCGACGACGACGTCGGCGCACGCGAGGAGCGTCGCGAGCCGCGTGCGGTCGGGCACGAAGCCGAGGAAGCGGTGGTCGAGTCCGTGCCGCTCGGCGCGCGCCCGCAGCCGCGTGAGCTGCGGCCCGCCGCCCGCGACGACGAGCCGCGCGGGGCGGCCGTCGCGCACGACCCGCGCCACCGCGTCGATCGCGAGGTCGACCCGCTTCTCGCCGGACAGCCGGCTCACGACGAGGACCACCGCCGTGCCTGGAGGGGCGAGCCCGGCGCGCGTGCCGGCGTCGTGCCGCGCGGGGGAGAAGAGGTCGAGGTCGACGCCCAGCGGCACGCGGTGCAGGGGCGGGACCGCGCCGGGCACCCCGCTGCCGACGGAGCCGGCGAGGCGCTCGCCCAGCCGCGAGGCCTCCGCGGCGGCGAAGCCGGTCGTGGCGACGAGCCGGTCGAAGCGGCGGAACGTGGCGGCGTTCCACCGGTCCGCCACGACGGGGGCCACGGCCGAGCCGACCACGCCCGTCCCGCCGCGCGGGCGGGCGCCCTTGCCGGCGCCGGGCCAGAACGCGCGCAGCAGCCCGTCGACCCGCTCGTGCAGCATGAGCAGCGACGGCACGCCCGCGGCGCGGGCCCAGTCGCCCGTGCCGACCAGGGTGGTGCGGTCGCTGACCTCGAGGCGGTCGGGCTCGAGCTCGTCGAGCAGCCGGCGCACCGCACCGGGGCGCGTCACGACGCGGTAGCCGCCGATGCCCGGGACGAGCGGAGCGGGCACGGTCACGACCCGCACGCCGCCCGTGACCGCCGTCGTCGCCCCGGCGTCGGGCACCACGAGCACGGGCTCGTGACCGCGCGCGACGTACTCGCGCGCGATCGCGTGCATCGCGGTGCGGATCCCGCCCGACCGCGGACCGTAGAAGTTCGCGACGTGGACGATCCGCATCACACGACCGCCCGCTGCCGGATCGCGTCCTCGTAGTGGCCGACGAGCTCCGAGCAGACGTCGGTCCACGTGCGCCGGGCCGCGCTCGCCCGGGCCGCGGCGCCGAACGCACGGCGCTTGCGGTCGTCGCCGAGCAGGTCCACGACGTGGGCGCGCATCGCCGCGTGGTCGCCCGGCGGGTAGAGCCAGCCCGTGTGCGAGTGCTGCACGATGTCGAGCGGCCCGCCGGCCGCGGGCGCGACGACCGGGACGCCGCTCGCGTGGGCCTCCTGGAGCGTCTGACCGAACGTCTCGAGCTCGCCGGGGTGGACGAAGACGTCGAGGCTCGCCATCGCGCGCGCCAGCTCGGGGCCGCGCAGCATGCCGGTGAAGTGCGCGTCGGGCAGGAGGTGGGTGAGCGCGGCGCGCTCGGGTCCGTCGCCGACGACGACGAGGCGCACGTCGGGCAGGTCGGCGAGCGCCGCGAGCGCCTCGACCTGCTTCTCGGCCGCGAGCCGTCCCACGTACCCGACGAGCAGGGGACGGCCCGCGCCGACGCGCGTGCGCCAGGTCTCGTCGCGCGCCGACGGGCGGAACGTCGTCGTGTCGACGCCCCGGCCCCACAGCCGCAGCCGCGGGATGCCGCGGGCGCTCAGGTGCGCGATCGTCGCCGTCGAGGGCGCGAGGGTCAGGGTGGCGCGCTCGTGCAGGTTGCGGACGCGGCGCCACAGGAACGTCTCGAGGTGCCGGACGCCGTAGCGGGCCGCGTAGCCGGGCACCTCCGTCTGGTAGACGGCGACGGTCGGCAGGTCGAGCGCCTCGGCGGCCTGCATCGCACGCCAGCCGAGCATGAACGGCGAGGCGAGGTGCACGACGTCGGGCCCGTACGCGGCGAGCGTGCGCTCGATCCGCGCCTTCTGCCCGACGACGACCCGCACGTCGGGGTAGCCCGGCAGCCCGACCGAGCCGAGCTCGACGACGGGCGCGCCGTGGACGAACGGCGGCACGACGCCCTCGTCGGCGTCCGGCGCGAGGACCATGGCCTCGTCGCCCCGGGCCCGGAGGTGCTCGAGGACCCGCAGGACGGAGTTCGTGACCCCGTTGACCTGCGGCAGGAAGGACTCTGCGACGATCGCTACCCGCACGTTCCGCAGGCAACCGGCCGCGGGTGACGTGCGGGCGGTCGTGCGGCGTCGTGTCGCGGAAGCGTCGGCGAACGGCGGGCGAACGTCTCCCCGGAACCCGGCGAAACCGGGCGTCAGGTGCCGCTCGACGCGGCGACCGCGTGCGGCGCGGACGCGCGCAGGCCGAGCTGGGCGATGCGCCAGACCGCCCCGACGAGCAGCACGACGAGCGCGAGGTTGCGCAGGGCGGCGACGACGACGATCCAGGGCTCCCCGCCGAGGAACGGCCCGTACGCGACGGGGTAGATCACCTGCGTCGCGAGCGCGGTGAGCAGGACGCCGACGGCCGGCGGCCACCAGAACCGCCGCGTGCTCGGCCCGGCGAGCGCGATCGCGGCGGCGAGCGGCGGGCCGATCCACGCGACGAACTGCGGCGAGCCGACCTTGTTGAACACGATGAGCGCGAGGAGGAGCGCGGCGGCGCCGAGCAGCACGACGTCGGGCACGTGGTCGGGGCGCCGCCGGGCCGACCACCAGGTGACCGCGCCGATCGCGAGGACGGCCAGGGGCAGCAGCCAGTCGAGCGCGTCGGCGACCTGACGGGCCGCGGCGCCCTGGACCTCGTAGGTGTAGATGACGTCGTTGTAGTCGATGCGCACGGTCGGGTCCGCGAGGCGCAGCACGCTGAACCAGGTGGCCGCGACCGACTCGGCCTGGAGCGTGCGCGAGTCCTGCTGGCCGAACACGCTGAGCGCGCGCGTCCCCGCCCCGCCCAGCAGCGCGAGCCCGACGACGGCGGCGCTGACGACCGCGCCCGGGACCACGACGTGGTCGACGAGCTCGCGCACCGAGCGCCGCGTCGCGGCGAGCGCGACGACGACGGCGCCGGGCGCGATCTTGATCCACGCCCCCACGGTCGCGACCGCGACCGCGAGCCGGGGGCGCGTCGTCGCGACGACGAGCGCGACGAGGATGAGCGGCGCGACGACGCCGTCGAGCCGCCCCACGAAGATCGGGCCGAGCGCGACGAGGAACGCGAGCCACCACCACGCCGCGAGCGTGCCGCGACGGGTCGAGCGCGCGAGCACGACGGTGGCCGCGGCGTCGAGCAGCACGACCATCGCCGTCCACACGATCTCGTACCCGAGCACGTCGGCCGACAGCAGCGCGGGCAGCACCACGGGCAC